>JAFZMO010000159.1 GCA_017551165.1 Lachnospiraceae bacterium | reverse complement strand
TACCGCCTCATTTTGATACTTCCAGTATACCACAAAAAGTGCCGAAAAGCCAGTATTTATGCGGCTTTCCGACACTTTTACACTCCTATAAAAACACATGTCCGAGGCGGTTACGCCTCGGACTTTGTCTTCACTCTGAGAAGGATCCCGAGGGATCCTTCCGTTGTCCGTATGTTGTTGTGTCGCATTTCTTCCGCTTCGATCAGTCCGCGTTCTCCGTCACGGCCGGCGTCTGCGACGTCGCCGAAAGCATGTCGAGCAGCGCCCAGCGGGGGTTGTCCACGCCATCGTCGGAATCATCGATGTAGACGTAGTAGAAATACGAGTTGATGTGCATCGTCACGTGGTTGTTGTTTTTCGTGAGATGCATGTTCTTGGTGAACTCAATGTGGCAGGAGTAGCAGGTGTCCGTGTACTCCGTATACTCGGTGACGGACAGATCGGTGTACGCCGGCTTGTCGATCGTGTGCGAGCTGATGAACGTGATGTCAACGCTCTTCGCATAGCTCTCCGCAGCGTAGAAGAAGTCGGAATCCGTCACGATATACTTTCGCATCGCGTACAGACCGCGCTTCTCGCCGGGCATGTCGTTCGTCACGAAATCGCCCCACTTCTTCGCGATATCAAGCGCAAAATCGTACCGCTCCTGCGGCATCTCGATCCCGGTCTTGGGCGCGTAGGCGATGTTGATGTAGCCCTTCTCGTCCTTCTGTGCATCGACAACCTCGCCGTGCTCATCGGTGATCACGACTGCGGGCTCAAGGAGAATGTCGTTCACGGCGTACGTCACATTGGTCGGGATCGTGACGTATTTGTTCACGTACTCAAGGTCCTTCGGAACCTCGCCGGTGCTCACGATGTGATCCTGCGTCAGCTCCTTGCCGTTGACGGTGATCTTGTAGCCCGACGGCACCGTGTAGACGTATCCCGTCGTTACGAGGTCATCCGTCTTCACGATCGGCGTGATCGTATCGATCTTCCAGTCGCACACCTCAAGGATCGCAAGGATCTTGCGGGGATTGAACGAGGTCATGCGCATCTGCGCGATCACCTCGCCGTCGCCGAGGATATCGTAGACCGGGTTGGTCGTGCTGTAACTGTTTTTATTTTTCTCGCAGGTGAACTGCTGAACATTGGCAAGCTTCTCGAGGTAACGGTTCTTGATGAACGCCGTGATCGTCTCGGCAGACTCAAACTCGCTGCCCTCCGCCTCGATCTGAACCTCTTTCTCGATCGAGCCGTTCCTCACGCGCGTCTTGAACTCCTCGAGCAGGCGCGCCACGTTGTTCTCCGGCTGCGAATTCTCATAGTCGACCAGACAGCGGTCCGTGTATCGCCACAGCCATGCGCCGAGCACGACCAGCACGATCGCCCAGAACAGAAGGAATACGAGGAACATCCTGCGCCCGCGCTTGATCTTGCGCTTCTCTTCCTTCTTCGCCTTATCGCGGGCATCCAGCTTCCTCGACATCTCCTCCGCGCTCATAGCGGGTTTCTTCGACGTCTTCTTCGCCGATACAGCCGCCTGTGTTTTTCCTGCTGTCTTCTTGGCCGATGCCGCCTCGTCCAGATGCACGACACTCACCAGGTCGTCGTCATCATCGTCGTCCGCAAACGCGTTGTGCTCGACGTAGTCCGCATCGTCGTCATCGTCATCCTCGTCGTCAGTCTTCTTGCTGTCGACGTCACCGTAGACGATGCTCCGGATCAGCTCCCGCGTTTCCTCGTCATCGTCCTCCTGCTGCTTCGCGTTCCCGAGCGAGCTCCAGAACTCGTCGTCATCCGCATCCGTCTCGTCACGGTACGCGTCGTACAGATTGCGGTAACGCTCGCTGCGTCCGCGCTTCTTGTTGTTCTCATCTACTGCCACAGAGAAGAAATCCCCCTACTCTTTCGTACTTCCGTATACTGTCCGTAATCCTCAACTACTGCTCAGCCGCTGCCGCGCGATCACTTGCTCGGCGGCATTACGATCATGGCATCGGGCAGACGCCATGACGAGTTCTGATAGTAGAAGGTCACGCTGGTCATCTCATACTGATCCTTGTAGTACATCGTCGACGAGCTACCGCCGTCGAGGTTAGCCGCCGTGATCGCACCGAAGTCAAGCATGACGCTGATCAGGTCGGAGGCCGTCGCACCGAGGTGACCGCCCGCACCGCGGCCGTCCGTGACGAACAGAAGGATCGCCCCGTCCGCGCGCTGGCCGATGGCCGTACGCGGGTTGCTGCCGCTGCCCTGTCCCGTCAGCTCACGCCCCTTGCCGTCGATGACAAGCGGCACAAAATGGTTATTCACATCGGAGGCTTCCTCCTGGAACGTAACCGCATCGCGGATCTTTGCCTCCCTGATGTACTTCTCCACCTCGGACGCCTTCATGCCCTGAATGTCCTTGACAACCAGGATGTCCGACTCGTCCATGCCGATCAGATACAGACCGCGCTGCGACGGGGAATTGTACTGGATCTGTCCGTGTGACACGACAACACCGTACGGCTTGCCGCCCTTGTTCTGATCCGACTGGTACAGGCCGCCGTTCACGCCGCCGATACCGCCCGTCTGCTTGACGATCTTATCGAGATCCTTACCGTACTCACCCCACGGGTAGGTCGTTCCCACGACCACCTGCGCCGGGTCCTTGACGATCATCATTTTCCCGAAAAATGTTCTTCCCGCAACCTCCACGATGCAGACGCCGTTCTCATCGTACACGATCTTTCTGCCCTCGGGCGTCTCCGGCGTTCCGATGTCCGGGCCCTCACCGCGTGCGATCTTAATCAGGCTTCGATCGCTCTCCGTCTCCATCGGCTTCATCTTGTTCTGGTCGACGACCGCCTGGATCTCCTCGTCCGTGCAAACCCACGAAGCGAGGAACTTCAGCTGGCCGGTCTCCAGGATCGTTGTGATAAATGTTGCCTTGGCAGCCTCCGACGGTCCGTTGCAGCACTTATAGATGACGCCGTACAGCGCGCCCGCAAGGACGACCAGCGTCACGAGCAACAGCAGCAGAAGCCGCAGAAAATACCGTAAAATCCTCTTTCCCATCAAACATTCTCCCCGTTTTTATTATGTTTGGCAAATACCCAATGCTTTTGTACATAGAAGCTGATCGCAAACAAGCACATGTCGACGACAAACTTGACGACAGACTCCCCGACTCCCGCGGTCATGCCGAGCAGACGCTCCGCCACGAGATTGACCAAGAGGAAGGACGCCGTCATCTGGCACACCGCCAGGATGTAATACCGCACCAGCGTTCCGCCGACCGAATTGTCGCTCTTGAACACGACCTTGCGGTTTAAGCAGAAGTTCACGATCGTGCTGACCGCACGCGCACCCACCGTCGCGAGCGCGATCCGCAGCTGGCTGTCCGCCTTGCGCATGCCCGCGCCTTCCAGCCCGACGTTCAGGAGGAAGAACAGCAGCGTGTCGACAAGGAAGCACACGAGCGACGCCCCGAGGAACTTCGCGAACACGGAAGTCCCGATGTGCTTGAATATGATTTTGTAAATTCTCCACGAGTCGCGGAACGGATGAAAGTGCGACGATGCGTTGTCATCGATGTACACCGTGTCGATCACGACCTCGTGCAGTGCGATCTTGTTGTCCTTGAGAACGAGCAACTGATTGGTCTCGTACTCGTACCGCTCACCGGCGATCTCGCCCATCAGCGGCAAATACTGCGCCGGAATCGCACGAAGCCCGGTCTGTGTATCACTGATGCGGATGCCGCAGAAGATGCGGAACACCGCCTTCGTTATGTTGTTGCCGTTGCGGCTCTTGAAGGGCACGTCCGGCTTGCTGAAATCCCGCACGCCGAGCACGACCTTGTCCTTCTCCGCGATCATCGCCTCCGCACACGCGCGGATATCCTTCGGCAAATGCTGCCCGTCGCCGTCGACCGTGACCACGCCCGCCGACTCCGGCCGATTCTCCGCAATGTACGCAAACGCCGTCTTCATCGCGCGGCCCTTGCCCTTGTTGACCTCGTGCGTCAGCACGGTCACGCCGTCCATGGCCGCCACCGTCTCAAACGGTTTCTTATATTCCTCTGCGCTTCCGTCGTCCACGACTACGATGTCCGTAAATCCCTCCGCGAGGATACCCTCCACGGTGCGGATCATCTTTTCATCGGGATTCAGGGAAGGCAGTACGATCGTCACATTCACGCCGTTCCTCCCTGTCTGTTACCAACCGGGTAAACTCCGTCATTTTCCCTCTGTTACTGCGCCTTCTCCTTGTTCTACTGTTGTAGAACACTCCTCCGTTATCCCCGGATACCACGCGGTCTTGCGGAACAGGCAGCCCTCGATCGCCCACGCCATCAGGCCGAGCGCGATGCCGTCGATCAATCCCGCCAGCACGTCCGTCGGATAGTGGATTCCGATATATAATCTGGAAAATGCGATCATCAGCGCCAGGATCAAAAGCGGCACCGACCAACGCTTCTTCAGATGTCTGCACAATGCCACCGCAGACGCGATGCTCGCACCCGTATGTCCCGACGGGAACGATGCGTCCTTCGCCTTCTTGCCGATCAGCACGAGCCCGTCCACGAGCTCATACGGCCTTGTCCGGTTCACGAGCGGCTTGAGGATGAAGTTGTTCAGTATGAGCGATCCGAGCAGTGCGATCGCCGAGCACACGCCGGCGCGCCGCGTCTTCCGGAAGCACAGCAGGATCGCCGTCAGGATCAGCCAGAAGATTCCCGCATCCCCGAGAAACGTGATGTTCGGGAAGATCTTGTCCAGCACCGAACTCCTTATATGCTCCTGAATATAGATCAAAATGTCTCCGTCCAAATTCAACAACGGCATGTCAACACACTCCTGCACCTATCCATTAGCGCCCTAGACGGTCTCCCCGCAAAACGCCTATTTTATTATACTCAGAAACGCGCAAAATGCAAGCAAAAGTGACAAGGGGACGGTTCTTTTATCACCTTTTCCCTTTCCAAAAATCCTCTTTTGTAGTATCATAGTTATGTTACGCAGGAGCTAGGCCCGCGCCGCAACTCCCGCACAAATAAACAAAGGATGCACGAATATGAAGAACACAAAGAAACTGACGCTGCTCCACTCCAACGACATGCACGGCGATTTCCTCGCGGAAACCGTCGATGAGAAGCTGGTGGGCGGCGTATCCATGCTGTCCGGCTACATCAACAAGGTTCGCCGCGAGGAGAAGAACGTCCTCTACGCGATCTCCGGCGACATGTTCCGCGGATCCATCATCGACTCCGAGTTCAAGGGCGTCTCCACGATCCAGATCATGAACATCCTCGCCCCGGACATCGTCACGGTGGGCAACCACGAGGTTGACTACGGCCTCTCCCATCTCTTATTTCTCGAAAAATGTGCTGAGTTCCCGATCATCAACGCGAACCTCCACATCAGCACAAACCACAAGCGCCTGTTCTCGCCCTGCAAGATCATCGAGATCGACGGGATGAAGATCCTGTTCATCGGCATCATCACCGAGGTTGCGCTCGCGCAGTGCCGCAAGGAGAGCCTGATCGGCACCTTCGTCACGCTTGAGGACGCGGCCGACGAGATCGGACGCATCTGCAACACCTACAACTCACTGGACGTGGATTTCACGGTGCTCCTCACGCACATCGGCTTTGAGGAGGACAAGAAGCTCGCCGCCCTCCTAAACCCCGCGTGGGGCGTCGACGTGATCATCGGCGGCCACTCGCATACGTTCCTGACGGAGCCCGCCGTGGTCAACGGCATCCCGATCGTTCAGGCCGGCACCGGCACGGACCAGATCGGCCGTTTCGACATTGAGATCGACACGGACAACAACTGCATCGACAGCTACACCTGGACTCCTGTCCCGATCAACGCGGAGAACTGCCCGGAGGACCCGGCGATCGAGAAGGTCATCGACGTCTATCAGACGCAGACGGACGCCAAATACGGCCAGATCATCACGAGGTTTGTCCGCGAGCTCACGCACCCCTCGCGCATCCGCGAGACGGAGCTCGGCGACCTCTTCTCGGATATTTTGAAGGACGCTCTCGGTGTTGACATTTTCCTGCTCGCCTCCGGCTCGATCCGCACCGAGGCTCTCGGACCGGTCGTGACCAAGGGCGACTTCACGGTTTGCTTCCCGTACGACGATCCCGTCTACCTCGTGTACTGGACCGGCGCGCAGCTAAAGCACGCCCTGATGCGCATGCTCCGCGACGAGGCGCTCGAGGGCGCACACACCGAGTTCTACCAGCTCTCCCACGGTCTTGAGGTCGAGTACGATCAGAAGACGCATACCTTCCTCAAGTTCAACTTCGAGGGCGAGCCCGTGGACGATGACCGCGAGTATACCGTCGGTCTGCAGCTGTACCACTACATCAACATGGTCGACGGCTTCGACCTCGATCCCGAGGAGATCCAGAAGAATCATCGCAAGAAGGTGATTTCGAGTTCCTGCTGCCAGGTGATCGAGGAGATCCTGCTGAACGGACAGCACCAGAACGCCGCCGGCACCGGCCGTCTGATCATCCATTTGGCGGACGGCACCACGACCGGACTTCCGGTGGAATAACTGCTCCGTCGTATTGTATTTCTTCGGAAAATGTGATATAATTACAGAACTATATAAGGAGGTGTTACTTATGGGTTTCTTCAGTTCTTTGTTCGGTAAGAAAGATGCCGCTCCCGAGGTGGCTGCTGCGGTACCGGTTGCTCCGGAATCTCTTCCGGCTAACGGCGTGTACGCAAACATGTTCCAGATCGACGAGTCCTTCCCGATCGCTCCCAAGGCGACGGAGGTCGGCATCAAGCGCGCGAAGCTGTACAAGAACCGCTGCGTTGTCCGCGGTCTCGTGACCACGGGCTCCTTCAGTCAGGGCGACAACGTCATCGTGTATGCGGGCGGCTGCCCGATGCAGGCTCCGATCCTCGACGTCATGAAGTGCGACGCACTCAACTTCCAGGATGAACTCGCTGCCAACATGCACAAGCACACGATCGAGGCGGGCATGACCGCATGGATCATCCTCGACCTCCTCGTTCTGCCGGCGATCGGCACGAGCATCGGCAAGTTCTGATCCGAACGAACTTACTCTTGAAATGCAAAATGCAGGCATTCCCACTCGCGGGATGCCTGCATTTTTCGTATCATCGATTTCGTTCGGCGGCTTCGCTGCCGCCCGGGCCCGAAGGGTTACGCCTCCGTCTTGCCCTCCAGCGCCCACGTAAGGCCGGTCACCAGGTGCGTTCTCCAGAACTGGAAGTCATGCACGCCGGGCGCGGTCACGAACGTCGCGGGAACGCCGAGTCCGTCGAGGAACGCCTTGAAATCGCGGTTCGGCTGGATCAGGAAATCCTCGGTGCCGCACGCCATGAAGATGTCCGGGATCGCCGCGCCGCTCTCCTTGAGCTTGCGCACCAGAACCTCGGGGTTCACGTCGGTCTGCGCCGCGGTCTTCAGGTCGCCGAAGACCCACGTGTAGTAGTCGTAGTTGGCCATGCCGTTCGGCATATCCGGGCTGAAGAACGCGAGGCCGTTCTGGATCAGCGCCGACGAGAGCGCCATCACCTTGCCGAACGTCTCGGGGAACTTGAACGCGGTGTGAAGCGCGCCGAAGCCGCCCATCGAGAGGCCGCCGATGAAGGTGTCCTCCTTCTTGTCCGAGAGGCCGAACGTCCTGCGCGTGTAGTCGACGAACTCCTTGCCGACATAGCTCTCGTATTTGCAGCCCGTCTGCGGCTGGTCGAGATAGAAGTTGTTGTCGCCGTTCGGCAGGAAGAAGTTCACGTTGAAACGGTTCGCGATCTCACCGAGCGGCGCGTTCACGAACCAGTCGGTGTCGCATCCGCTGTAGCCGTGCAGCAGGTACACGTTCTTCGTCTCCCTCTGAAAATGAGGGTTGTTCTCCGTGCCGTACGCAGCATCATTGCAAAGAACCGCCGTAAAATGAACCGGGCGGCTCAACATTTTAGAAAAGAATGTCCCTTGAAAATGTGCCATATGTTTCTCCTTTATATCGCGGCAGATTTGTGGTCCGCAACACAAGTATTATACTCTGTTTTACGCAGAAGCGCAATGCGTTAAAGGGGAGGCGGATCATTTTCCGGGGACAAAAATTTCGAGGGCAGGCCGGAGCCTGCCCTCTGGGGGGGACAAAAGAACAACTATTGGAAAGCCTTCGCTTGTCAGCTTATTTACCCTTCGATCGGGATGTACTTCTTATCCTCGATCTTCGGCTTATCTTCCTTCTTCGGAATCGTCACGATCAGGATACCGTTCTCAAACTTCGCCTTGATATCCTCTTCCGTGACCTGCTTGCCTACGTAGAAGCTTCTGCTGCAGGAACCGTAGAAACGCTCGCGGCGAATGTAGCGGCCGCCGTTCTCCTTGTTCTCATCCTCCGTCTTCTTCGTAGCGTTGATGGTCAGGTAACCGTTCTTCAGCTCGGCGGTGACATCTTCCTTGCCGTAACCCGGCAGATCAATGTTAAGCTCGAAGCCGTTCTCGTTCTCCTTCACATCCGTCTTCATCAATCCGTTGAAAGGATGTGCTCCGGCGAAGCCGGGCTTTGCAGGTGCATAAAAGTCATCAAAGAAATCATCCAAAAGGTTCTCACCGAAAATTCTGGGCATCAACATATGTCATTCCTCCTTTATGTGGCATTGCCACTCTGAAATGTAACTCGGAAGTTCTTCTCGCTCCCTCGTTCTGACATAGTTATACCACTTGTTAGCACTCGTGTCAAGTGAGTGCTAACAATTTATTTGTGAACAATTTGTGTCCTCCTGAAAACGAGCCAATCGCTCGCGGGGCGACTCCCAATCCTCGGGCAAAGACGCCTCGTTGGCGATCAGCAGCTCATACGCCGCCTCGATCGTCGTTTGGATCATCGCCTGCTCCGCGGGGTCCTCCTCTTCCTTCAGGCGCGCCTCCGCGACGCCCACGAGGTCGTAGATGATCGCAAGCTCCCTGAGGGACGGTGCCGGAGACTCCTGCCGATCCTGCTGCTCAGGCTCCACGGACTTTTTCGGCTGTTCCTGTCTCTCCGGCTCCTCCTCGTCGTCGGGATCATCCTCATGGGCGGCTACATTTTCCCACGAGGTACCGTACTTGGCGATGTTGCGCGCCAACATGGCCCAGACCGCCCCCGTAAACGGAAGCGCTGCGTTGATCCAGCGATTGTGGAAATACTTCGCGGGGATCGCCTCGAACACCTGCGGAAACGTGCGGTGCAACACAAAAGCCGCGATCCCGCTGACCCACAGGAAGAGCAGGATCGTTGCGATAAAAAGAATCCACGCGATCAAACGCGCGATGGGGAACAGCTTCTTCGGCTCGATCCCCGGCATCAGTTCCACGTCGAGCGACTCCGCCAGCTCCTTCGCTCCCTTGGTAAATGTCGCGTTGCTCATCACAAGCGCCCGGTCGCATCCGTAAAATGTTTTCGCCGCGTACACCTCCTGGACCGCCTTGTTGCCCACCGGCTTCGCATAGTACTTGCACTGTACGGCGTATTTTTCCTTCTTGCGGCGCGCGAGAATATCCGCGCCCTGGTCTCTGCTCGCCTGCGTCACCTGCACATCCTTGAAACCCTTCTTGCGAAGGTACCGGGCACAGGCCTCCTCATACTCATAACCGTTCATAGGCTTCGTTCATCGTTACGCACCCCTCTTCGGGTGCCTCCTCCCACATGTTTCAGTTGACCGCCGCCAACAGGCTCATATTCCGAAGCACGCCGTCGCCGATCGCGTCGTTGATCGCAACCGCTGCCCGCTGCAAGTCGTCCTGCTGACCCTCTGCCTGAGCAGGTGTCCTACCTTCTGCCTGAGTACCTTGCACCACAACGATCCCCCGCTCTCGCAGGATCCGCATTATCTCCGCGCAGGCGGCATGGATCTCGTCCGTCGCATTGTCCGAGGCGAGGATCTTTGCGAGAAGCTCGCGGTAGCGTCCTGCCTCCGGGAACTCCTGCAGGAAGCGGAAGCTCCACTTGTAGTACGGTGCAGGGCGACCGTAGGCCCACCCGAGCGCGCCGATGGCTGCCTTCACAAACTCGGCCGCCGCAAGCCGCGCCGCTGCCTCATCACCGCGCTGCAGACACCTCTCGTAGTTATACTCGCCGGTCTGCGTCATGCGCAGCAGGTAGCCGCTCAGTTTCTTGTTCACCACGTCCTTCGGAGGTTTCTTCCACGCCTCGCGGATCGCGGTGAACTCGCCGAGTCCGTCGTAAAATACTTCCCCGTCGATCGCCTCGAACCAGTTCTGGTCCGGCAGCGACAGGTACGCGCGCCACCCGACCGGCACTCCCTCGAGCCCGGTCATCGCACGAAACACCCCGGCCGTGCGGAACACGCCGCGCCGGTTGCCGCCCGCCGGGTTGAACAGGCTTCGGCGAAGCCCCATGTACTCCTTCGACAGCGACTCGTACGCTCGCCCGAGCAGGAACTCCTGCCGCCGGTTCACGCGCTCCTCATCCGGAAGATAAATGCAAAAGCCGGGCTCAAAATCATGGTCGCGCGACACATCGTCGTCGTAACCGTAGCACTCTGAGCCCGCGCCGATCAGGCCGACGGCGATCAGTCCCATCAGCTCGGGGAACCGCTCCTCGATCATCGGCCGACCGCACTCCTCCCAGTATTGTCTCGATATCTCCAAACCATTCATTTCGGTAGTGTCCTCATCTCATTGATCGGATTTCTGTCCTCATTTTCCGACAGATCCTCTTTTCAAGCCGCTCTCCGGCGGGAAGCATCCTGCCCGAAGTCTCACCCCTTCGCGCGCGAGTAGATGTCCGCGGCGCGTTTGCGAAGCTCCTTCGCATACACGAACCAGCCGTAGTACTCGAAGACGGGGGCGCATTTGGCGCAGGCCTGCGCGTACCGGCCGTCCCGGACAAGCCCCTCGGTCTCCAGCAGATCGTGCGCGTGCTGCGTGCAGTCATCGATGCGCTCGCAGGCGTCTGCGAGGCCGTACGCGTCGCGAAGCAGGTCGGCGATATTTAGAAGCGTGATCGCGATCTCCGGCTCGGAGCCGGGGATCTGCCGCATGATCGACAGTGCCTTGCTGTACGACTCCATCGCGTCGCGGTACTGCTCCAGCTTCGTCAGGCAGGCGGCCATGTTGTTATAGAGGCTCCCCACCCTCTCGTCGACGGGGTCGAGCAACCGCGCGTAGAGGTCCTCCGCCATGCGGTACTGCGCAAGCGCGTCCTCCGTGCGGCCGACAGCGGTGTACACCGTGCCGCAGTTCACGCACACGGTCGCGGCGGTCGCCGTATTTTCCAAACCGAGCTTCCGCACGAGCGCCGCCGTAGCCTCCGCGTAGCGCACCGACGCGTCGCCCTCTCCGGCCATCCGGCACAGGCCCATCAGCTCGTTGCCGATCGTCAGCTGCGCTCGCTCATCGCCCGCCAGCTTCGCCTCCTCCATCCAGTACAGCAGGTGCCTCTTCGCACCCGCGGTATCATCGGCGGCATACAGCCGATCCAGTTTCTCCATCACACGGTCCATTGCTATCGCGCCCATCGCTCTACCTCCTCAACCCTTATTACAGACAGTATACTCCCAAACGAAAAGCCGGGCAAGTCCTAAGACTGTCCGGCCATTCACCCTGAACCCCCTTCAGGTATCATTCATTCGTTAATTGTAAAATAAAGGCTCCGTGCTCATCAGAAGAGCTGCGATCACGTAGATCCAAACGCTCATTCCGGCAAATGCCACGAGAAGCACCGTGATCAGACGGACAACAAAGGAATCAACTCCGAGGTACTCAGCGATGCCTCCGCAAACGCCGCAGATCTTTCTGTCATTTCTTGATTTGTAAAGTTTACGCATGGTATGCACTCCTTCTTGATATGTTAATTTTTTCTCTGTTTGTTCTCTGTCCCTTTGGACATTCTCAGAGTACCATGTCAAGATGAAGGCGTCTTTTAAGAAAGATTAGAATTAAATTAAATCGTCGGACTTCTCCGATGCGGGCTCAACCGGAACTTCAGGCTCCATCGGCGCTACGGGCTCAACAGGCACCTGGTAAGGATCGTTCACGCCGTTCACCGGAGCAACGCCGTAGAAACCGTTCGGATTCGGATACCCGTTCGGGTAGTTTCCGTAAGGTGCTCCGAAACCATTCGGGTAGCCGTTCGGATAGCCCTGATTCGGATAGCCATTCGAGCTCGGATAGCCGTTTTGGTTCGTGAAACCGTTCGGGTTCGGATAGCCGTTCGGGTAGTTGCCGTACGGCGCTCCGCCGTAGTTGCCGTTCGGATAACCGTTCATGTCCCGCGCGTCATAGCCGCCGGGATAGTTGCCGTTGCTGTCCACTACGTTATACTGATCCAGGAAGCCCGCGTAAGGTTCCTTCGGGATGATGATCGCAAGCACGACGTACATCCAGAATCCCACGGTTCCCATGAAGAACAGGATCACGGTGACGACACGCATCACACTCGAGTCGATCCCCAGGTATCGCGCCATACCGCCGCAAACGCCGCAGAACACGGAATCGGTTCTGCTTCTGTACAATTTCTTTTCCATAAAATCCTCCTTGATCACCGACCTGCCGGCACCGCCCCCACGGCTGGTGCATTTTCGTCGGTAAATGTTGTTTACGTTTGTGGTAATACTACCACAACCTAAAGACGGTGTCAAGAGGTCTTATTTGCCGGCGAAGGCGTTCTCGAACTTCGCCTGTACCTCGGCGGTCGTGCCAAACGAGATCGCAACGCCATTTTCCATAGAAACGATCTTCGCAACGTAGTCCGTCGTATGGTCGCCGGTGCAGGAGAGCTTCGCGTAGATCGTCTCACCCTCCTCGTCGATGAAGCAGTGCGATGCATCCATTCCTCCGTAGAACTGCACCATGTTTACGAACCGGTTGGGCCCGATCATCTCCCCGTAATTGACCGCGGTCGTCTCCCATGCGGAGAGATCCCTTCTGTGATGACCGTCGACCGGGAACGGCAGGTATGCCTTGACCCCGTCCGGCAATTTCACACACATGCAGAGCTCGCCGAGTTCCACTAAATACTTCTCGTAGTTAACCTTGGACGTATCGCCGAACGACATGTCAAAGCAGTGGTTGTCTTTGAAGAACAGGCCACCTCCCGTGGACGACGTCGTAATCTCGGCCGCCGTGACGAACACGCCTTCTCTTTGGAACACCCCGTAGAAGTTCGGGCTGGCAGCGATCACGTTTGCATAGAAGGACTCCGCGGAATCGCACGACGCGTTCTTGTACTGATATCCTTCGACCAGTTCACCGCTCTTCATCGCATCTCCCTCATACACACAATGGGAAAATGAGAGCGTCACCTTTCCGTCCAAGCTCTTGACCGTCAGGTCCTCGATCTTCTTGTTTTTCTTCTCCTCTTCCATGCGATCGTGATTGCGGTCAACCAGTTTGCTGATCACCAGGATCACCGCGAAGGATGCTACGACCGCGATCAACACTGCGATCAGAAACCCCTTGCTTTTCTTTTCCTTGTCCATACTTATCCCCCATTCTTTTCTCTGGTTTTTGACGCTGAGGAGCCCCCACGGCTCCGACCTTGTCCTATCATTATACACCATTTCGGAAAATCTGTTAAGAGGTTGCTTCTTTTCTCCCGCGGGGCACAAAAAAGGAGCCGCCCCGGTCCGGGGCAGCTCCCTAGTAAGTCTTATCAATCCAGTTCCTTCACGCCGGTGTAGAGCTCGTAGTAGCGGCCCTTCTGCGCAAGCAGATCGTCGTGGTCGCCGCGCTCGATGATCTCGCCGTGCTCGAGCACCATGATGGCGTTCGCGTTGCGGACGGTCGAGAGTCGATGTGCGATGACAAATGTCGTGCGGTCCTTCATCAGGCGGTCCATACCGTGCTCGATGTGACGCTCGGTACGCGTGTCGACCGAGCTCGTCGCCTCGTCGAGAACGAGGATCGGTGCCTTCGACAGCGCCGCTCGGGCGATGTTGAGAAGCTGGCGCTGGCCCTGCGAGAGGTTCGCGCCATCGCCGTCAAGCTGCGTCTGGTAGCCGTCCGAGAGACGCATGATGAAGCTGTGTGCGGAAGCGGTCTTGGCCGCCGCGATGACTTCGTCGTCGGTCGCGTCCAAACGGCCGTAGCGGATATTTTCCATAACCGTGCCGGAGAAGAGGTGCGTGTCCTGAAGCACCATGGCGATGTTTCTGCGGAGCACGTCTCTCTGGATATCCTTGACATTGACGCCGTCAATCGTGATCGTGCCCTCGTCGATGTCGTAGAAGCGGTTCAGAAGGTTCGTGATGGTCGTCTTGCCCGCGCCGGTCGAACCGACGAAGGCGATCTTCTGTCCGGGCTTCGCGTAGAGGTTGATGTCCTTGAGGACCGTCTTGTCCGGGTTGTAGCCAAACGTCACATGCTCCATGACAACGTGGCCCTTCATGTTGTCCATCGGATCCGCGTCCGCTGCGTCCGGAGCCTCGGGAACCTCGTCCATGACCTCGAACACGCGCTCAGCACCCGCCAGTGCCGAGAAGAACGTCGCCATCTGCTGCGAGAGCATGTTGATGGGCATCGCGAACTGTCTCGAGTACTGCGCGAACACCGTCAGACCGCCGACCGTGATCTTGCCGAAGATCAGCAGGATACCGCCGACGCCGACCGTCACCGCGTACGAGATCTGCGAGGTGTTGCCCATGATCGGGCCGGTCACGCCGCCCCAGAACTGCGCCTTGAACTGCTTGTCGCGCATGTCGTCGTTGAGTGCGGAAAATTCTTCGACACAGCACTCCTCGTGGTTGAACACCTTGACGACCTTCTGGCCGGTGACCGTCTCCTCGATGTAGCCGTTCACGGCACCGAGGGCGCTCTGCTGTGCAGCGTAGTATTTGCGGCTCAGCTTGCCGATGGTGAAACCGCCGAACAGAAGCACGGGGATGAACGCCACCGTCACAAGCGTCAGGATCCAGCTCGTCGTCACCATGAAGATGAACGTACCGACCAGCGTTACCGCACCGGAGACGATCTGGGTGAACGAGTTGTTGATCATGACATCGATGTTGTCGATATCGTTGGTAAAGCGCGACATGATCTCACCGGTCTGGCGGGAGTCAAAGAAGCGCACGGGAAGCTTCTGAAGCTTTGCAAACAAATCGTTGCGGATGCGCTCGATCATACCCTGGGAGATTGAGAGCATCAATCTCGCCTGCACGTACGTCGTGATGACGCCGATGCAGTAGATGGAGCCGAGAAGGATCAGCGCCATCAGAACGTATTTCATGGTCTCGCCGCCCGGGAAGAACTCACCTGCGAGCTTGGTGATCACGCGGTCCGCGATCTTCTCAAACACGGAGGGGTTCAGCTTCTTGTCCGGGGTGACAACGCTCGTGAGCTTGTTGATGATCGGGGCGAGAAGATATCCTCCGATCAGGCTGGTCACGGTCGTAAGGAGCATACATGCGAGCACGAGCGCGAAGCGAAGCCGGAAGCCGTGCATGTACGTGAGCAGTCTCGCGATCGTTTTCTTTGCGCTCTTCGGCTTACCGCCCATCATGCCGCGGCCTCTCGGACCGCCCTGCGGACGCTGCTTGAACGCATTTTTCTTAGCTATACTGTTGTACTGCTGCTGCAGTTGTTCCAATGATCTTGCCATCTGCTCAAGCCCCCTTTCCCGTCTGAGACTCGTAGATCTCACGATACTCGACGTTGTTCTTAAGGAGCTCGTCGTGCGTTCCGATACCGGTGATCACGCCGTCGTCCATGACGATGATCGTGTCGGCATCCTGCACGGAGCTGATGCGCTGTGCGATGATCAGCTTGGTCGCCGCGCGAAGGTTGGCGGTGTACGGATCGGTCGCCTCGCCCTCGTTGGCCTTCTCGGAAAATGCCTTCCTTATCTGCGCCTCGGTCGCCGTATCCACGGCGCTCGTCGAGTCGTCGAGGATCAGGATCTTCGGCTTCTTGAGAAGCGCGCGTGCGATACACAGACGCTGCTTCTGACCGCCGGAGACATTCGCGCCGCCCTGCTCGATGATCGAGTCGTAGCCGTCCTTGAACGCGGACACGAACTTGTCGGCCTGCGCGTACTCGGCCATGCGGCGGATCTCCTCGTCGGAGGCGTTCTCATCACCCCACTGCAGGTTCTCGGTGACCGTGCCGGAGAACAGCGTGTTCTTCTGCAGGACCATCGAAACACCCTCGCGGAGGTTGTACAGCGAGTAGTCGCGCACGTTCACGCCGTCCACGAGCACCTCGCCCTCGTCGCAGTCGTACAGTCTCGGGATCATCGACACGAGCGTCGTCTTGCCGCAGCCCGTGGAACCGATGATGCCGACCGTCGAACCTGCCTTGATATCTAAGTTGATATTGTTGAGTACCTTCTCCTCGCTGTTCTTGTAGTAGCGGAAGGATACGTTCTTAAACGTGATGTCACCGCGCTCAACCTGCAAGTCCTTGCACTGTGCATCGTCGTCCGTCAGATCCAGCGGTTCGTCCATGATCTCGCTGATACGCTTCGCGGATGCGAGCGCCCTCGAGGAGAACATCAACAGGAACGTCACCATGACAAGCGACGAAAGGATCTGGGTAACGTACGTGAGGAATGCGGACAGATCACCGATCTTCATACCGTGGTCGAGAACCATCGGGCCGCCGATCAGGATGACCGCGATGATCGTGCCGTTCATGAACAGCGTCATAACGGGGGACATGAAGATCATGACCTTCGCTGCGGAGATGCCGGCCTGCTTCAAGTTGGCGTTGGCATCACGGAACTTCTCGATCTCAAAATCCTCGCGGACGAAGCTCTTCACAACGCGGACGTTGGTGACATTTTCCTGAACCGTCGAGTTCAGGCCGTCCACCTTCTTCTGCACGCGTCCGAAGCGCGGGAAACCGGTGCGGATGATGCCGCCCACCGCGATCAGCATCGTGGGGATCGACACCGCGAAGACTACCGACAACGGCGGATTGAGCATGATCGCCATCACGAGTGCGGCGATCATCATGCCGGGCGCGCGGAGCGCCATGCGGAGAGACATCGCGACGAAATTCTGCACCTGCGTGACATCGTTCGTGAGACGCGTCACGAGCGAGCCCGTCGAGAATTTGTCAATATTGGCAAATGAATACTGCTGGATCCGGCGGTATCCGTCCGCACGGAGATCCGCAGCGAAGCTGACCGACGCCTTCGACGCAAAGTAAGCGCCGCCGATGCCTCCGGCCATCATGATCAGTGCCGTCAGGATCATAAGTGCCATGATCCCGAGGCTTGTGCCGGTCTTCAGCGTTCCCTCGTTCGCATTGTTGATCACGACCGCAAGGAGTCTCGGCATGACGACTTCGCCGATGACCTCCACGATCATGCACAACGGTCCGAGGATGAAGTACGCCGCATACGGCTTAATGTACTTGTACCAATTCATTGGTTGCATGTGATGTATATTTCCTTTCCTTTGGTTTCTTCTATTCGAGCGTCGCGACCTCAGGGCTGTACTTGCGCAGGTTGTCCTGCATTCTCGCAAGGACACTCGCAAAATGTTCCAGATCCTCCTCGGTGAGTCCCGCCAGCATCGCCTCGTCAAGCGCCTTGTACAGCTCCCACGACTTGCGCACGATGTCCATGCCCGCCGGGGTGATGGCGATGTTCTTCGCCCGGTTGTTGCCCTCCACCGATGTCCGTGTCACAAAGCCCGCCTTCTCAAGCTTCTGCAGTGTAACCGTAACGGCCGCGGGGCTGATCTCGAACGCCTTCGCAAGCTCCGCTTGGTTCGGCGGCTCCGTGCAGCGCGCAAGGTGCATCAGCATCATGTGCTGACTCCGATGGATCCCCAGTTTCTTCACCTGCGACTCCGCCGCACAGCGGTGAAAACGATCCGTCCGAAGGAACGACATGACGATGTTAAAACGATCGATTCCGGACTTCTCCAGCTCCATTTTCTACCCCTTTCTCTGAAATATTAACGCATTAACAGTTAACGCGTTAATGGTACCATTGGAAAATTCATTTGTCAATGTACTATTTCGTCTCTTTGTTAAGTTGTACTTATGATTATGATTAGCAATTGTTATGTCTATATTTTTCGTAAGGTTTGAACTATGCAAAATAAATGTGATATACTAACATATGTATGTTGGGAGCCTTGAGAGAGGCTATTCGGTCACGGCCGCTGGGCTTTCAGATATGCGCAAAACTATATAAAAGGGGGCTCCTTTCATGACGTTTGAAGAGATTATGAACTATGCCAGAAAGCAGCAGTGCTCCGATATCCACATCACCGTGGGTACCGCTCTGGCCGTAAGACGGTACGGTGTCCTGACTATTTTGGACCCCACTCCTACCGCCGAGGAATCGAAGCAGATGATCTATTCCATCCTCAGCGAGGATCAGATCAACTGGGTTAACTCCGGCAAAGACCTTGATGTCGGCGTTATGCTTCCCGACGGACTTCGTATCCGTGCAAACGTGTATCACCAGCGTAACAACCTTGCAGCCAGCATCCGTATCCTGCAGCAGACCATTCCGACGTTCGAGAAGCTCGGTCTTCCCGCTGCGATCCGCCAGATGGCTGAGACTCCTCGCGGACTTGTGCTCGTAACCGGTCCTACCGGAAGCGGTAAGTCCACGACGCTTGCTTCGGTTGTCAACTACATCAACATGAACTCCGCTCGTCACATCATGACGATCGAGGATCCTATCGAGTACGTGTATCCGCACAACAAGGCGATGATCCACCAGCGTGAGGTCGGCCGCGATGTTGAGTCCTTCTCGCTCGCTCTCCGTTCCGCCCTCCGCGAGGACCCGGACGTTATCCTTGTAGGTGAGATGCGTGACTACGAGACCATCTCCGCTGCCATCACCGCAGCCGAGACCGGCCACCTCGTTCTTTCCACGCTGCACACCACGTCTGCGGCACAGACCGTAGAGCGTATCATCGACGCCAGCCCGCTCGAGGCTCAGGAGCAGATCCGTGCACAGTTCGCCAACGTTATCCGCGGCGTATTCACACAGCAGCTTCTTCCTCTCAAGGACGGCAGCGGTCGTATCCTCGCTTCCGAGGTTATGTTGGCTACACCGGCCATCACGAACCTCATCCGTGAGAGCAAGACTATCCAGATCCCGAGCATGTTGCAGCAGAGCCGCGCTCAGGGTATGAGCACCATGAACGAAGCTCTTGCAGACCTCGTTCGCCGCGACCTTGTCTCCATCATCGAGGCAAAGAAGGTTTCGCCGGACGCACAGTCGCTCACCAAGCTCGTTCACGGCAACTTCTGATCGCAGGTCTCTTCCGTACGTCGGAGCCAAGCCCCTGCATCATAGAGAACATAACAAACAAGACCGGCAGTTCATCGCTGCCGGTCTTTTCTGTTGCCTCAGTTTTTTGCTTAATGCGCGTTGTTCCGCCTGTTGTTCGCTGTCGCCGGGATTCTTCGCCTGCGATCAGTTCGCAACCTTCTGGTGCACGGTAGGCGTCGTCGGAAGGATCGGGTAGAACGTGTAACCGTTCGCGAGCCCCCACTTGATGATGTCTTCCACGGCGTCGATCGAGAACTTCTTTACGTCATGCTGCAACACGATGGAGGACTTGCCCTTCTTGGTGTTGTAAGCGATGCCGTTGATGACGTTCTTGTACACTTCCTCTGTCGTGATCGTGACGGCGTTTGCATCGCCGCTCAAAACGTTCCAGTCGTAGTACTGGAAGCCCATGACATCCATGTCGTGCGTGAGTGCCGTCATGACGCCGTCGCAGTATTTGCGGCTTACGGTGTTGGAGCTGCCGCCCGGGAATCGGATGATCGAAGGACGGATGCCGATCAGTTTCTCGATCCGGTCAGCCATCTTGTTGAGATCGTCGAAGTATCCCTTCTCGCTCTTGTAAACCTTGCTGTAGTCATGTGTGTACGTGTGGATCGCAACGGTGTGGCCGGCCGCATACTCGGCGAGGATCATGTCATCGCACTCCTTATGGTTGGCCGTTACGAAAAATGTTGCCTTTACATCGTACTTCGCAAGCACATCGAGCAGTCCCTGCGTGTACGAGCTCGGACCGTCGTCAAATGTCAGATAGATCGCGTGGTCGCCCAGGTCGACCGGCTCGGGCTGCTCGCGGCCCTCAACAACGATCGTGCGGGTCTCCGTAGCCGTGTTGCCGTCGGCGTCCTTCACGGTGTACTTGAGCGTGTAGGTGCCGGGCTTCCAGTATTCCACCTCGCCCTCAACCGTCACCTTCTCGGTGAGGTCGCCGTCTTTGCGGTCCGTCGCGGTGTAGCCGGGTTCCTTGTACCAGACGCCGCCGACAAGCTTCACCGTGTCATCCCCCTCGAGGAGGATCGTCGGGATCTCGGGATCCATGCGAAGAACCGATCTCTCCGCCGTCGCCTTGTTGCCGTGTGCGTCCGTTACGGTGTAGATGTATCGCAGCTGGTCTGCCGACTCGCCGGGCTCGTTCGTCACGACAACCCTCGCCGTGATGTCACCGTCGACATCATCGGTAGCCGAAAAACCGGGCTCGATGAAGGAACCGTCGTAGTCGATCACCATCTCCGTGCCGCCCTGCAGCGTGATCACGGGTGCCGTGCGGTCGTCATACGGGATCGGGCGGATCACTGTCGCCTCGTTGCCGGTGCTGTCCTTCACGGTGTAGCGGACCGTGCCGTCCCCAAGCTCCTCACGGACTACCTGCTCCGTCAAGTCGCCGTCATACGCATCGATGGCCTGGTAGCCCTCTTCCTCGTACTCTCCGCCGATCGGCGTGTAGTAATCCTCCTTCGTCAGCAGCGTGATCTCCGGTGCCTTTGTGTCCGCCACCTTGACCGTGCGCGTCACCGATCTCTCCTGCTTTCCGTGGATCGCCGTGTAGGTGATCGTGTACTCGCCGATCGTGTTCGTGTCCACGCGTCCGCTGATGCTGACTGCGAGAGGCTGCTTGCGCATCAGGGAAAATCCCTTGTGTCCGTACTCGGCGGCAGCACCCTTCTCATCGTAGTGACTGCCGACCTCCACGGTAACCACCGCATCCCCACGCAGCTCGATCGATACGTCGCGCGTGATGATACGGATAAATGTTGTCAGGATTGCCACTGTGAGCAACACGATGATCAAAAACAGTGTCCAGTGGCCGTTCTTCTTTTTTCTGTGCTTCTTTCTCTTCTTAATGTCCGAACTCATACAAATACTAACACTTTCTCAATTATTTTACGACCGGATCCGTCCAGTATTCCTTACCGTACATATCCGTGAAGCGATACGTGATCTTCGCCGTCTGCGAGGTGATCGCGAGATCGCTGAGGGTGAGTGCCGTAGCAGGATCTCCGCTCACCGTGATCTGCGTGCCGAGCTTGTAGGTATCCTGATAGTCACCGTTGTAGGTGTAGTAGTCGGCGATGAAGTCGATCGTGTAGGAGATCGCGTTGCCGTTCTCGTCCTTCCAGAACTCCTCCGTCTCACTCTTCGCTACGGTGTCGGTCTCGTTGTTCTTGTAGACCGCAACCGCACCGGTGATGGTGCCCTTGCCGTTCTCATCGAACACAACCTGAAGCTCCACGCGCTCTCCGTTCAGAAGCGCCGGGATGTAACCGTAGATGTATATCTTACCGTTGACCGTCTGATCGTCCGTGTGGTAGTACGCAACAAGCTGTCCGTTGACTGCGATCCATGCCTTGGTCATGTTGCCGGTGAGCACGCCGTTGTTGTAGTCGTAGAGCTCATCCAGACCCATGTCGATGTAGCCCTCGCCGTCGTCAAGGAACATGTTCTTGTCGATGCTCTGGATGATCGCCCACTGGTCGCTCGCGACGTTCATGGTGTAGTTGGTGCCGTCGAAGTTCCAGACAAGCTTGGAGGCATCGAGGTAGTGCTTTGCGTAGTACTGCGTCGCCTGGTCAACGTCGAGAGACTTCATGAAGTCGGTGTTGGTCTCGTCGAGACCTGCAATGCTGCGTCCGCCGCCCAGGAATCCGGTGAGGAGCGTACCGATGAGGTCTGCGCTGCCGCTGGAACCGCTTGTTCCGCCGCCGCCGAGCAGAGTGCCGATCAGCGAGGTCGCCGTGGTCGAACCGCCGGAAGCAACCTGACCGCCGGTCTCAAGGCTTGCGAATTTGCGGATGCAGTCCGCGTACTCGCTGTCCATACCGATCTGGTTGTAGGTGTTGCATGCGCTGTCCACCTTGCCCGTCGTGCGATACGGGAAATAGATCGACACGCCGTAGCAGTTGCTCATATTGGAGGAAGTGCGGTTGTACTTAACCGCGCTCTGGATCGACTTCGCAAGCTCGTTCGCTTCCTTCGTGCCGATGCGGTTTGCAAGGTCGACGAGGTCGACCTGATCGATCCTGCTACTCGTTGCGAACTCACGCGTTGCCGAGCGCGCATCCGAGATCTTCTGATAATTGTCGTTCGAAAGCTCCTTGCTGATGGACTTCGCAAAATCCTTCAGATCGCTCGGAACCGTGTGTGCGAACTCCGCAAGGTCGATGACCGAGAGTGTGGTCTTCTGACCGTTGCAGCGGCGCTTGCACTCCGATACGAAATCGTCGACGATGATCTTGCCTACGTCGAGCGTAGCCATCGAGGTGTTGCTGCCGAGCTTCGTCAGCCAGTTGGTGTAGTACCAGCCGATACCGGGCTCCGTCTCCTCCGAAGCGATCAAGTAGTCCGCGTAGGAGTCGAGCATGAGAGCCGTCTCCGCCGTTGCCATCAGGCACGCATCGAAGCCGATGAAATCGAACTTCACGCCGCCGTCGCGGAGCGCCTGGTTGATGCCCGCGAGCGTCATGGAGCCGCTTCTCGTATTTTTCTCATCATAACCGTAGCCGCTCACCGATCCGCCGCCGTGATCCCAGAGGATCAGCTCATAGCGGTCGGCAGGGAACGATTTTACGCCGTACTGAATAAAGCCGGAGAGCGTCGAAGGCGTCGTCATCGCGCCGTTGCCCGCATCGTTCTTGAGGCAGGTCAGGCCTCCGCTCTTCACCTGATAAATCTGGTTCACGGAGCTGCTGATGGCGCTCGTCTTCCACTTCGAGCAGCCGCCGGTAAACACGATGATGTTCACGTTGCTGCCGAGGTTGGCTGCCGCCATCTCCTGCAGATCGTTTGTAGCCATGCCGTGCTTCGACTCAAGGTCGGTACCGCACATGTACACGAGGATCGTGACCTTGTCCTTGCCGTTGCCCTGGATCGTCGTGTATTTTGCGCGGGAACCCTTCGCCACCTCATTGTTGACGTTGCCCGATTCCACTGCCACGTGATCGCCTTCCTGCGGCGTCTGCTCCGGTTCCGTCGAGGTACCGCCGAACTTGCCGCCGATGATCATGTAGAGCACGATACCGATGATCGTGATCAGACTGATGCCGCCCGCACGGGTCACGCCGTGACCGCCGCCCGACGAACTGCTCGAGTCGCCGAGTGAAACGGACTGGCCGCGTCTTCTGCCGGAATACCCGTTCTGCGAACCGACGTTGCCGCTGCCGATGCCCTGGCCTCTTCTGTGCGCGCCGTCAGTCGTACCGGTTATGTTTTGCTTTCTTCCGGAATTTCTGTTTTCGTCCATACTGCCCTCTTTCTCCGCGGCATTCGCGCGCCGCGGTCATGTACCGATGTATCAGTGATTCATGCGCCAATCGATACAGCGCTGCAGATAATGCTCGTAATCGGGGTTCTTGCACATGCCCTTGCCCTTGACATCGGAGATCTTGGCTACGTCCATGCCGTTGCATGCCGTCGTCTTCATGACGATGTTGAGCGGTTCGGCAAATGTGTCATTGGAGATGTACGTTCCGATACCGAACGCCACCTTCGCCTTGCCCTTGAAGTATTTCATGATGTCGGTCGCGCGCTGGAAATCCAGGCTGTCGCTGAACAGAAGCGTCTTCTGCGTAGCGTCGATGCCGAGTCTCTTGTAGTGCGCGAGCATCTTGTCGCCCCACTCGTACGGCGAACCGCTGTCGTGTCGAACGCCGCTGAACAGCGTCGAGTACGTCAGCTGGAAGTCCTTGAGGAAGCAGTCCGTCGTGATCGTGTCCGTCAGAGCGGTTCCGTTCAGCACGCCGTACTCCTTCACCCACGCGTCGAGCGCGTACCAGTTCGAGTATGCCGGATTGTGCTTGTGATTGCCCTGGCCGACGCACATGATCCACTCATGTGCCATCGTTCCGACTGGCGTCACGCCGTATTTCTTTGCGAGATATACGTTCGAGGTACCGACAAACTTCGACGTCGGGAACGTCTCCTCCGCGAGACGCTTGATCGCCAGATCCTCCGCCTCGGCGCACAGTCGTCTGCGCAATCCGAATTCGGAAAATGCGCCCAGCTCAAACTCGCCGGACTTCAGCTTCGCGATCTTCGCCTCGAGGCGCTCACTGTAGCTCTTCATGAGCTCCTCGTGATCGTAGCGCATCTGGAAGTACACCTCGTTGACGATCGCCAGCGTCGGGATCTCATACATCGATGTATTGAGCCAGGTGCCCTTGGTCTCGATCGTCAGACCGCACGGAGCGTCCGTACCGAACTCGAAGTCGGCGTAGCGCGGCTTCCACAGACGAAGGTAATCCACGTACGAGCCGCGGATCCAGCGGATGTTCTCGAGATACTCGAGCTCCTCCTCCGTGAACCGGAGATCGCAGTAGAGCTTGATCTGCCGCTTGATCTCCTCCACCATCTCGGGTGTGAAGAACACGTTCTCATTCCGGCAGTGGAAACTCCACGTCGTCTTGTAATCGCTGAACTGATGATAAATACCCTGTCCCATAGAGAACTTGTACGCATCGGTCTCCAACAGGCTGTTTACGATTCGTTCCATCGGTCACCTCCAAACTGCCGCGCCGAAGGGCGCTGCACTTTTTCTTTTTGCCCGCTGTCGCGAGCCCATACCGATTTTATTATACTCCCATTCCATTTTGGTTGCAATACAGCACCGCAAATCTTTTCCGAGGCCAGTTTGTACGCAAAAACAGGCCTGTGTATGAAAAATCATGCGTAAGTAAGCAGACACGACCGGGATTTCTCCCGGCCGCTTCTGCGAGGTGGTATCTATATCCAGGTTATTAGGTCGTATCCATCGTCCGGCTCCCTTCGAAACCTTCCGTCTGTCTTTCTGTACTAAGCGTATCATAAACAGCCCCGGCAATGCAAGCGCGAGGGAGGAGACGCATTTTTCGAACGTAAAAACGGCAGCGAAACTTTCGTAACGCTGCCGTGTAATTTGTCATTATTGCATTTTCAACGAACGATGCGGTAGTAGGTGCGCGCCGTCAGGCGGTAGATCACCATGTAGATGAACGCAAACGCAACCACCGTGGCCGCCGTGCAGAGCAGGAAGAGCTTGTCGTTGGGCATCATCAGAAGCATCAGAAGCTTACGGATGACCGGATACGCAACAACCATATGGATCACTGCCGTCACAAGCGGGAGGAAGAACACGATCACGATCTGGCGACGGATCGTTCCCTTCGTCTCCTTCTGCGTCATACCGACCTTCAGCAGGATCTGGAACCGGCCGCGGTCATCGTAGCCCTCGGAGATCTGCTTGTAGTAAATGATCAGCGCCGTCGCGAAGAGGAACACAAAGCTTAGGAGAATTCCGAGGAAGAACAGCGAACCGTACATGCCCAGGAGCTCATCCTTCAGGCTCCACGAGGTATCCCAGATGCAGGAATCCCAGTATGAGCTGGCCTTGCCGAGATCGAGCGTATCCAAATAGGCAAGTACCAATTCCCGGTACTCGTATCCGCTCTTTCTGGTGCCCCACTCCGGATCCAGTTCATCGCGCTCGTTGATCTCTTTCACACCATCCAGACGAACATAGTATTTCCGATTGGGGAAATTGTAATACCAGAAATCCCCCGCCTTCTCCCTGTACAGATCCTCCGAGATCTTATCCAGGTCCTCCATGGTCGGAACGACAAGTCCGTAGTATCCGGCGGAAAGCGCCTCGTTTCTCATCAACGGAAGGTGCTTCACCTCCGGTCCGAGACGATACTTCGGCCCGTCGGCAAAACGGATCTCCGAGGGAAGCTCCTTGGAGAGATCGCCCGCGTCATCCGAGAGTGCAACCCAGCCGATCTCATTGTCTTGTAAAACAAGCGAATCCTTGCAGATCCGATTGTAATCCTCAAGCGGAATGATCACAACCTCGATCGTACCCTTCGGCAGCGTGGTAAACGATGAGTTCGCATTTACGACCGAGGCCCTTCCATCCGTAAAGCAGAGCGCATCCGTGAGGCTGCGCACCAGCTGGAAGGAAACCACCTTGGCTCCGTACTTGCCGACAACCTCCTCCGTCATGCGCCGGACTTGCTCCTCCGGAATGAAATCGATATGGCGCTCCGTCGAATCCTCGTCATCCTCGGACGGGATATTGTATATGTACTTCCCATCGACGATCATGTCCGCTTCGCCTTCCAGGAAGTAGTTCTTAACGGTTGCGTCAATGCCCATGTACAGACATACGGTCGTGGAGATCATGACGATGACGCCGGTCGCGAGGATCGCGATGGACGCGAGTCCTGCGGCGTTCTGCTTCATGCGGTACAGCAGGTCCGAAACCGCGATCATGTTTTTCTTGCGATAGTAGAAGTTCTTGTTTCGGCGCAGCAGCTTGAGAAATGCGACGCTTCCGGCGAGAAACAGCGCATAGGTTCCGATGATGACCAGAATGACCGCCTTGAAGAAATCCGGGATCGCCTTGATCGGCGACTCGGAGGTAAGAGCGATCGCATAGCCGGAGCCGAGCGTGAGAAGTCCGATGATCAGAAGGATCCACTTCGTCTTCGGCTCCTTCTCGCCGACGCCCGAGCTGGCCAGAAGTTCAACGGGACGAAGACGCGCCAGCCGGATGCAGTTCCAGATGAATGCCACCAGGTACATCGCCGCGAAAGCGCCGACGGTCTTCAGCACGAACTCAAGCTTTACATAGAAGCCGAGGATCGTCTTGACCTCCAGCATTTTACAGATGAACAGGCAGCAGAGCTTGTACATCAGCACACCGCCGAGGATGCCGGCCACAAGAAGGATCACCGTCGAGATCGCATTTTCCAAAAACATAATACAACCGACGTGGCGCTTCTCCATACCGAGCACGTTGTACATACCGTACTCGCGCGTGCGCTGTTTCATAAGAAAGCTGTTGGTGAAAAATACGAGGATCACCGAGAGGATCGCGACTACCGCGATACCGATCGACATGATGGACGGGATCGCATAGCCGCCCTTGATCTTCTTCAGGCGATCGTCATTGGCGAGCGTCAGCATGACATAGAAGATCGCCGTGAGACCCGTGCCCGCAAGGATGTGCGGCACATACAGCTGGTGGTTCTTCTTGATGTTCGACCACGCCAGCCGGAGGAATAGTCCGAGTTTCATCGCTTCTCACCACCCGTCGTAAGAAGTGTGAGCGTGTCCGAGATCTTCTGGTACAGCTGCTCGTTCGTGCAGTCGCCTCGATAAATCTGATGGAACACCTCGCCGTCGCGGATGAACAACACTCGCGAAGCGTGGCTCGCCGCCTTCGTCGAGTGCGTAACCATAAGAATTGTCTGTCCCTGCGAATTGATATCGCGGAACACGCGCAGGAGATCGTCGGTGGACTTCGAGTCAAGCGCACCGGTAGGCTCATCGGCCAGGATCAGCTTCGGATCCGTGATCAGTGCGCGCGCCACAGCCGTGCGCTGCTTCTGACCGCCGGACACCTCGTAAGGGAATTTTGCAAGAAGGTCCGCGATGCCGAGTCTCTCTGCGATCGGCTGAAGCTTTCCCTCAAGCTCCGCGGGCTTCGCGCCGTTTAAGACAAGCGGCAGCAGAATGTTGTCACGGATGGAAAATGTATCCAGCAGGTTGAACTCCTGGAACACAAAGCCGAGGTTCTCGCGGCGGAAGGTCGCCATCTCCGACTCCTTGATGCCCGAGAGCTCCTTGTCCTCCAGGTAAACCTTACCGTTGGTCGGGCGGTCGAGCGCCGCCAGAATGTTGAGGAGCGTCGTCTTGCCGGAGCCCGACTCGCCCATGATCGCCACATACTCCCCCTTCTCTACGGAAAATGTCACATCCGAGAGTGCCTGCACCTTACTTCCGCCGAATCTCGTCGTGTAGATCTTCTGCAGATTTTTTACATCCAAAATTGCCATTGTCAGCCTCCGTCTTGCGGCCGCGCCGCGTATTTATGTGCAGGTTACGGGAAGCCGCGCTGCGCTCTCCCCCAGTTCGGTGTCATCTCCCCCACATCGTGTCACCGGCGTGCGCAGCAACCCGCATCTCCTGCTTACATTGGCGATTATACGCCGCCTGTGTCCGCAGAAACATCGATTCCGGTTACATTTTGCGTCCGCAATGTGACATTTTTGTAAGGTCTTAATCCAGCAGTGTCTGTTCCTTCTTCATATCCACGGTAAATGTGGTCCCCTTCCCCACTTCGGATTCCACGGAGAGCCCGACGTTCAGCTTGTGGGCGGTCTTCTTGCACAGGTACAGGCCGAGTCCTGTCGCGCGACCGCCGTCTGTGCCGGTGTCCGACACCCTGCGTCCGTTGAAGCCGGTGAAGCCCTTCTCAAAGACGCGCGGCACATCCTCCGGCGCGATGCCGATGCCGGTGTCGCTCACGATCACCTTCGCGTCGTCCGTGAGCTTGACGGTCACGCCGCCCTCATACGTGTACTTGACCGCGTTGGAGAGAAGCTGCTCCAGAAGGAAGGTGAACCATTTGCCGTCAGTCACAACCTTCACCGAGTTCGGTTCATAGGAAAATGAAAGCTTCCGCGCGATAAACTGCGGTGCATACCGCCGCACCGACGCGCGGATCAGCTCATCGAGGTCGCACTCGCGAAATGCCAGGTCCGAGGCCTCCTCACCCAGGCGGATGTACCCGAGCGCCATGTCGACGTACTGCTCCGTGCGGAACAATTCCGCAGCGACAGCCCGGCTCAGCTCGGTGTCCTCCGATTTCACCAGCATCTGCATGACAGAGAGCGGCGTCTTGATCTGGTGCACCCAGGTCGTATAGTAGTCCTTCGCCTCGCGGCGCTCCGTAAACATCTGCATCTGCAGGTCCTCAATGCGCTTCCACAACGCATGCACCAGCTCCGCGTAGTCGGTCGCTGCCACGCCGTACTCATCGCGCAGGTCGCCGACCTCGTAGGCGGCCGTGCGGATGCTGCGAAGACGCGCCCTGTGATGGCGCAGCTCGCGGATGAAGTCCGTCGCCACGAGCAGGACACCTGCGGCGAAGCACAGCATCACCGTGTAGATCAGCGCCTCCGGCTCAATGTTGTGCAGCCAGAACACGAGGATCCCGATCGCGAGCGCAACCAGGCCCCACACGATCGGATAAAACCGTTCCTTCAGAAATTCCACGAAAAATCTCATTCGACAATATACCCGCTTCCCACTTTTGTCTTAATAAACTCCGGAAGGCCGATGGCCTCCAGCTTCTTGCGAAGCCTTGTCACATTGACCGTCAGCGTGTTTTCCTCCACGTAACAGTCATCCTGCCACAGCGCCGTCATCAACCGGTCGCGGGACACGATCTTCCCGCTGTTCTCAAGGAGCGTGCGCAGGATGCGGAACTCATTTTTCGTAAGCTCGACGCGCTCGCCGTGCACCGTCACGGAATTGTCGCCGAGATTGAGCTTCAGTCCCCGGTGCTCCAGCTCCTGCGGCATCTCGCCGAGGTCGTACGCTCTTCGTAAAATGGCGGACACCTTCGCGGTGAGCACCATCGGATCCACGGGCTTCGGGATGAAGTCATCCGCGCCGAGGTTCATCGCCATGACAATGTTCATGTTGTCCGCCGCAGATGAGAGGAACACGATCGGCACGTTCGATACCTTGCGGATCTCCGTGCACCAGTGGTAACCGTTGAAGAACGGCAGCATCACATCCACGAGCACCAGCTGCGGATCGCACGCCGCAAACTCCTCCATCACGTTGCGGAAATCCCGCGCCGTGACAACCTCGTTGCCCCAGCTCTCAATCTGTTTTTTCACCGCCTGCGCAAGCGCGTAGTCGTCTTCGATCAGGAAAATTCTCTTCATTCGTCGTCCCTCCGGTCGGGAATATCTTTTGTATTGTTTTTTTCAGCCGATTTCTTTTTCTCTCGGATTCGCTCAACGACACTCTTCACGTTGTTGTTTGATATGAACCCCGGATATCGGTTTTCATATTCAAGCAGGATTTCTTTTGCTTCTTTTTCACCTTCCCGCGTTATTGAGTACAAGGCATCATAATCGGTACATTGTACCGCGTCTTTGATGAACTGAACAGCCTTCGGATAAAACCCTTCCCACGAACCGTACAGATCAACGACCGCTTTTTCAATCCGCTCCATTGTAATCGGTTCGCCCTTTTCCTTATGTGCCGCCAGAATTCCGACAATATCCGAAATATCATTCTTATAATCACGGTATGATCTAAGCTTCATTGCAATCAGGTATTCGCCTTTTACTACCCTGACATTGAACGTCTGATTAATCGTTCGATAGTGTGAAGAACACACAACAAGATTTCGACTGTACAAAGATGTCTTCATGAAATCGGTATTGATCCATCCATGTGGCAGATCATATCGCTCCTCCACTCGTGCTATCGCTTCTTTCATCGCAGAAGCCGCCTGGATCACGGCATCAATATCCTCCGTCATACCACGGAAACCGTATTCCGATACGATTACGGCTCCGCCTACCATAACAATCTCTGCCGGTGTTTTCTTGCCGGCAAGTTTTTTGTATTCTTTTGCCAACTCGGAAAGCAATTGATTCAGAGTCTCCCGAGTGATCCTCTTATTGTCATCGGACGCATTAACAGACATCTCGCACCTCCCCCTCTATGATATTAAACCGTGCGAACTCCGGAATCGCGTTATCGATCGCCTTATCCAAAAGGGAATCATCCTTAAGCACCTTAGCCTCGATACGCAAGCTGGAAGGAAACAGCGGCTTTTGAAGCTTGCTCCCCCGCAGCGAATTATACTTATCGCAAAGCGGAATATCATTCACTCTGCTCAGGTAATCAACCATTGCCACAAGGTATAATGCCTCCGGATACCATCCACGCGCATAATAATCCTCGGCAGCATTACCGTTCAGCATTTCGATCAGAAAATCGAGATCTCCGAGCCCTTTGACTCTGTGGCAGACCTCGCTTCGGAACAGGTCAAACGACTGTCTGTAATGAGTATGAGGTTCAATGATCTCCTCCATCGTCATTCCAAGCGTCTTGGCAATGCGGTACACTGTCTCTGCCGCGCACTTCTCGATCTTCGTCTTCCCGCAGCACAGGTCACTGATGGTCGCATAAGGGACACCGCTCTCCTTGGAAAGGCGGTATGCCGTAATATTTTTCTTGTTTAACAGATCGCGAAACATCGTTTTCTCCTCCGTAATTGCCGTAATCCGCAAAGCGCTTATAACGGTATACCGTTTTATCGGAAAATATAACGGTACGCCGTAGTATGATTATAGTATAACGGTGTTCCGTTACATTGTCAACATTGTTTTCGGGGTAGGAGGGGTGACACCGCTTTTAACGACACGAAAAATGAGGCTGCCTCGCGGCTCGCCTCATCATCGCAAACATATTTTACGCAATCCCGTGACCGACGGTTATTCCGTCTGCGCCGGCTTCATGCTGTCGATCCAGGTCTGCACATCTTTCTCCGTCGCGCTTCCCGGGAAACGCTTGCCGCTCTGCCAGTTACCGCTCCCGGCGAGTGTCGCCAGCTTGGTCCCTGTCGAACCGATGCCGCTGCTTCCGGAGGTGCAGAACGGGATCACCGTCGCCGTACCGAAGTCATAACTCTCGACAAATGTGTCCATGATCCTCGGTTCGCTGGCCGCCCAGATCGGATAGCCGACATAGATCTTCGTGTATCCGGAGATGTCGATCGTCTCGCTGCCGATCTCCGGCCGTGCAGCTGCATTGCTCTGCTCCTTCAGCGCGCGGCAGCTGTAATTGTTGTAGTTAATGTCCTCGCTCGTGTACGGCACCGCGGGAACGATCTCGTAAAGGTCGGCATTTTCGGTCTTCGCAACCATCTCCGCAACCTTCTTTGTATTGCCGGTAGCTGAGAAGACGACCACGAGCACTTTCCCCGGATCGGTAACGATCTGCGTCGGCTCCGCGGTCGGCGTAGCCTCCGGCATCGGTGTTGCTTCCGCAGTCGGCGTCGCCTCGGGCGTTGTTGTCACCTCAGGCGCCTTGGTCGTTTCCGAGGTCGGTGTCGCCTCTGCCGTCGGCATAGGGGTATTGTTCGTTTCGTCCTTACCGCATGCTGTCGAAACAAGCATAACGCAAAGGAACAGCACAATCACGATCAGTTTCTTTCTCATACTCAAATCCTCCCGTATTCTGTCTGTGAAGTTGTTTCTCCCCGATACTCTTCCCAAGTAGCTGCCTTATTGTAGCAAAGCCGATGTTTCTTGTCAATTTGGAAAGGCGCCGGCTTATGACCGGCGCCCCTCACAGATTATGCCTCAATCTTCGTATACGTGAGTTTTCGCATGCGGTTGATCACGGCATACAGGTCGTACAGCCGCGGCATCGCCAGGAAACGGTCACACTCCGGGAAGAAGCCCGAGTAGATCGCATCGAGACCCTTCTCCTCGATCTCCGCAAGCAGCCGTTCTACAGCTGTAGTCAAGCATACTTTCGCAGTATTCTGCCGGATTTCCATCAGGCGGATCATGAACCCGATCGCTGTCCGCTGCTCCTGACAGAGAATGTTCTGAATCATCCTGGTATCGATCTTCTCATCCCCGATCAGGATGAAACCGATGTCCGGCACCGCAAGCTTCTCCTGCGCCGCCTGCTCCGGATACGGCGTAAAGCCTTCCGCCAGCAGCTGACGCGACTGCGACCACCTTGCCGACTTCAGAGCATTTTCCGAAAACTGCTCCGCATCGTCGCGATCGCCTCCGAGCGCCTTCGCTTCCTTCGTCACGTTGGTGATCACGTACTCGTCCATCATGTAGACCGAATCCGCGATCGATAGATACTCTCCGCTTCCGCCGATGACCAGGATCGTCGAGACGCCGCACGCTTCGTACAGCTCGTTCACGCGCTCCGTGAAC
>JAFZMO010000158.1 GCA_017551165.1 Lachnospiraceae bacterium | reverse complement strand
GCGGTTCAGTTTGTCCTCAGGGAGCGGAACATCATCCTTGTCATCCCCGAGTGCATACATCAGTTTAACCATGACCCGGATATCATTCGGGAACTCCTTGTACGCCTTCTCCCACAGTTCCAGTTCCCTCTTCGTATCCCCGTCGAAATCGTATTGCTTTCCTTCCTCCAGATACGCGTTAATGGTTTCCTCGATCCGTGCGCTGTCGACATTCAGCAGTTCATCCACGGTAACGCCGAAATACATCGCGATCTTCGGCAGCAACGTGATATCCGGGTAACCCTCGCCGCGCTCCCATTTTCCGACGGATTGAGGCGTAATATCGAGATGGTTGGCAAGCGCCTCCTGCGTAACATTCTTCTGCCTGCGCAGTTTGCGCAATGTATCTTTCAAATTGATTTCCATAAAATACACCTTCCCTTCGTTTGCAATATTCCGTGATCACTTGTCTATGATTATAATAGCACAGATCACACTTTTCAAACATCGGAAAATATAGTCATCGTTGTATTGCACAACCATTCGTTGTATTGCAAAAAAAGGAACGGACAAAACCGCAATGTCGTTATCTTAATGACATTGGACAAAACCGTTCCTCTCTTTTTTCTTTCTATGATTGCTTGTTATCTTTACTTTACTACGCCCACATACAGCGTCAAAGCCTCGTTCAGTTTCTGGGAAATACCCACGCTGACCTTGATCTCCTTGCCGTTGTAGAAGTAATGGAATTCCGCAGAATCGAAGACGGATTCCGCAGGCTTAAACTCCGTAAGCTCATCGCCGTATTTACCGAGATATGTATACATCTTACCGTCCTCGGCGAGCGGCTTGCAGACCTCAAACAGTTGCGCACCGAGTGCGTTCATCTGCTCCAGGGTGGCGTTATCTCCCAATTTGATGTTGAGTGCCTCACGCTGCCATGTAAGTACCTTGTACTCGCCGAGCATGCCCTGTACATTGGTAAATGTGATGCCATAGACTGCCGTGATATTCGCGAGTTTTGTCGCCATATCCGGAGATTCGACAGACTTTGTGGAACCATCGGCGTAAGTGATCGTGTACGCATAGTATCTCGAATCAAAATACTCCAGCGCGTCTTCCGGATCGGTATACTTTATGCTACTGCTCTCCAGCATGAAGTTGGTCTTGTCCGCGCTCCAGTTCGGCTTCCAGTTGCTCCCCTCCATTCTGCCGTTGGCTTCCTCATAGTTCGCCGGATCATCGATAAAATAGATATCCTGGCAGGTGAGACACTTTCCGTCCTTGTCGAACTCATAGTTGCGGATCGTTGCAACCGCATGCCAAGAGTCCCGAGCCTGACCGCCTTCCGGCAACTCAACTCTATCTCCCATCACCCGAACGATCACGTCGGAGCCGCCGACGATACTACCGCCGCCGTCATCGTCCTTTTTATCGTCCTTCTTATCATCCTTCTTGTCGTCCTTCTTGTCGTCTTTTTTGCTCTCTTCCTTCTTGTCGTCATCCTTCTTATCGGAATCATCCGACTTCCCACAGCCTGCAAGCATAATTACCATTGCAAGCAGCAGAACCCATTTCAGCGCTTTTTTCATCGCAGACCTCTTCTTTCCGAACGGCTGTGCCGTCCAACTCCTCAACATGTGACTGCAAACCACAGCGGTTTACAATTCCGTTTTATCATACTTCCGATGTCATGTCAATGAATGACAGGGAACGTGATGACATGGGGGACGGTTCTTTTGTCACGTCGCGAGCGATGTAAAAAAAGAACCGTCCCCCTGTCACCTATTTCTTTGCCCCGCCTGCACAGAACGGGGATTCATGCAATTTTCCGTGGACAAACCAGTTGTACGAACGGCATCCGCCGCCGCAGTATTCGCCGAGCTCGCACTCCGCGCACGGACCGGTCAAAAGGTCCTTCGTGAACTTGCGGTTGTACGCAAATCGCTCCGGGTCCTCCCAGATCGAGCGGAGCGACTCGTTGCGGAGGTTGCCCTCGTTGAACCGCTCGTCGTACATGGACTCGCAGCCGCGAACGTTGCCGACGCTGTCGATGCCGATGCTCCGGATCCCGGCCGAGCAACCGCGGTAATACGCGATGCCGCTTAAGTTTCCGCGGATCGAGCCCTCGCCCTCCGTAAAATATCCGATGTTGTCCGCGACGCCGAGCGCAAACGGCACACTGTACATGTTTGCGCGCACGAAGTCGATGACCTCCTGCATGTCAAACCGATAATCGATCCCGCTCTCGGCAGCGTTCCCCATCGGCGAGCACGCCTGCAGCTGCCACGCGTAGATGTTATACCCGCGAAGCACGGAAAGCATCTCGGGGAGCGTCTTCACATTCTCACTGTTCAGCGTGCTGATGACCGACACCGGGATCGCGGCCTCCGACAGCGACCGGATCGCATTGATCGCGCGGTCGAAGCTTCCCTCCTGGCGATAGCGGTCGTGCACCTCGCGCGGGCCGTCCAGCGACACGGAGATCGACTCCACGCCGGTCTCCCGCAGATCGTTGATCAGACTCTCGCGGAAAATGAACCCGTTCGTGATGATATTGACCTTCACCCCGTGGCCCGTGAGTCGCGACACGATCTCCTTCCAGTCTCTGCGCATGAACACTTCGCCGCCGATCATGGAGACACGGCGACATCCGAGTTCCGCAAGCTCATCCGCGACGCGGAAGCACTCCTCCGTCGTGAGCTCGCCCTCCCTCGCCCTTCCGGCGCGGGAACCGCAGTACTTACACGAGAAGCAACACGCGAGCGTGATCTCCCAAACGCACATTCTCAGATGATACATCAATTATACCGTAACCTCCCGGTCATCTTTTTTCCTCGGCAGGACTGATCCGCACTCATTACAGAAGCGCGCACCGACAAGCACCTCGCTACCGCAGCAGGGGCAGAAGGTCGTCTCCGGCTCCCCCGCCGTCTCATCCGGCTGGGAATCCGTCGGTGTAAACGGAGACGGTGTGAGCGTGTTCGCCGGCTTGGCCATACCGCAGTACCCGCAGCTGGTCGCAAGCGGTCCGTTCTCCTTGCCGCAGCGGGAACAATTCCACGGCATTCCGATCCCCATCATACCGTTCGCTCGATTCGCAAAAAATCCCGGCCCCGCATACACCATCATCGCCTGCGGCATCATCGTTTGCGGCATCATCGTCGGTCCGTAGTACGCTGCCATTATGCTCGGATCCACCAACCTGCGCAGGTCGATCGGATCATTTTCCGGATCCTCGACAGGCGCTTCCGGATCGTCCACCTGCGTGTCCGGGTCTTCTACCGGTGCTTCCGGGTCTTCTACCGGTGCGGCCGGGTCTTCCACAGGAGCGGCCGGATCTTCTGCAAGAACATCCGGATCTTCCTCCGGAGGCCCTGCGTACACTGCGACCATCGTCGGATCGTCCTCCATCGGAGGTCCCGCATACACGTCGTCCATCAGATCCGTAGGGTCCTCCGCGCGCTGCGGATATTTTCTGCCGCCCTTTAAGCCTTTGAATAAGTTAACCATACTTCTCTTCCTCTCTGAAAATACTGTCGCGATGCAAAAAAGGCCGCCGCAAAGCGACGACCTTTACAGCTTACTTTGGTTGTATCATACCGCGGGAGCAAAGTCAACCTCGGATCACTTCTCCTCCAGGCGCTCGCGCATCTTGACTTCCGTCATGACCTTCTGGTCGTAGCATGCAAACATAGCATCCACCTTGGAGGCTTCCGGCTTCCTTGTGAACAGGCTTACGATCGGAACGAGGATCAGACCGCCGACCATCGAGACAACGCCCGAGTTGATCGAGGACTTGAAGATGTAACCGATCACGGTGTTCGGGTCAAGCGTGAACACCTTGAACGAGACGAGCAGCTGCATCACGGTCATTACGGTTGCAAACGTAAAGCTTGCCGCAACAGCCTTGCCGCTGATTTTCTTCGAGTAGAGGCCGTACAGGAACGGCGCAAGGAATGCACCGGCCATCGCGCCCCACGACACACCCATCATCTGCGCGATGAACGTGATGTTGAGGGAGTCCTTCAACACGGCGAGCACTGCCGAGATCACAACGAAGAAAATGATGAACAGTCTCATGATGCCGACCTTCTTGCGGTCGTTCATGTTCTTGCTTGCCAGAGCGATAACATCGAGCGTGAGCGTCGAACTCGAGGTAAGTACGAGCGACGAGAGCGTCGACATCGAGGCCGCGAGTACAAGCACGATCACGATCGCGATGATCACATCGGGAAGCTCAGAGAGCATCGCGGGAACAATGCTGTCGAAGAACGGCTTGGTCTTGTCCGCATCCTGCCATTTGATGGCCGAGGAATCTGCGAACAGACGTCCGAAACCGCCGAGGAAGTAGCAACCGCCGGCTACGACGATCGCGAAAAATGTCGAGATGATGGTTCCCTTCTTGATGGAGTCCTCATTCTTGATGGAATAGAATTTGCCGACCATCTGAGGAAGGCCCCAGGTACCCAGGGACGTGAGCAATACGACGAACAACAGCGCCAGCGGGTCCGGTCCGAAGAAGCTTGCGAAGGCTCCGTTCAGGACCTCGCCGGAAGGCATCGTCGCCGGCTTCTCGGAGAGCTTGGCAACCGCTGCCTGCAGACCGCCGCGGCTGGCGATGGTCGCGAGGATGACCGCAACGATACCGACGAGCATGATGATACCCTGGATGAAGTCGTTGATCGCCGTCGCCATGTAGCCGCCGAAGATCACGTAGATCGCGGTGAGGACCGCCATGATCACGATAACTACCCAGTACGGAACGGAAAATACGATGTTAAACAAACTCGACAGACCGTTGTACAGCGAAGCCGTGTAAGGGATCATGAAGATGAACACGATGATGGACGCCGCGATCTTCAGGCCCTTCGATCCGAAACGCTTCTCGAAGAAGTCGGGCATCGTCTTGGTGTCAAGATGCCTCGTCATGATACGCGTGCGGCGGCCGAGGATCTCCCATGCGAGGAGCGAGCCGATGAACGCGTTGCCGAGGCCTACCCACGTGCTCGCGAGACCGAAGTTCCAACCGAACTGGCCTGCGTAACCGACGAAGATAACGGCCGAGAAGTACGACGTACCGAACGCGAACGCCGTGAGCCACGGGCCGACGTTACGACCGCCGAGAACGAAACCGTTGACGTCCGTCGCGTGCTTCTTGCAGCGCCAGCCGACGATGATCATCAACGAGAAGAAACAGATTAAAAGTGCCGATGTCAAAGCAATCAACATAGGGGGATTCTCCTGTCAGGACATTGCCTGCTCCGGTCCTTGTAAGCGCGCCGGAGTACGCCGTATGGTTTGTGTTATGTCCTTACTTGATCTGGGCCTCTACCAGGCTGCCGCCGCAGTAGATCTGACGAAGCTTCGGCTTCTCGATCTTGCCGGTAGGATTTCTCGGAACATCTGCGAAGACGATCTTGCGGGGACGCTTGTAACGCGGAAGATCCATGCAGAAATCGTTGATCTCCTCCTCCGTCGCCGTCATGCCCTCCTTGATCTGGATGATCGCCAGCGTCACCTCACCGAGACGCGCATCCGGTACACCGATGACCGCCACATCTGCGATCTTGTTGTTCGCACGCAGGAAATCCTCGATCTGAACGGGGTAGATGTTCTCGCCGCCCATGATGATGACGTCCTTCTTGCGGTCTACGAGGTAGATGAAGCCCTCCTCGTCCTGCTTGGCCATATCGCCGGTGTAAAGCCATCCGTCATCGGACAGAACCGCCTTCGTCGCAGCCTCATCCTTGTAGTAGCACTTCATGACGCCGGGGCCCTTGACGGCAAGCTCGCCGACTTCACCCTGCTTCACGCTGTTGCGGTTCTCATCGACGATATCGCACTCCCAGCCGTAACCCGGAACGCCGATCGCGCCGACCTTGCGGATGTTCTCGATACCGAGGTGTACACAGCCGGGTCCGATGGACTCGGAAAGACCATAGTTCGTATCGTAATCATGATTCGGAAAATGCTCCTTCCACCGCTTGATCAGGCTCGGCGGAACGGGCTGTGCTCCGACATGCATCAGTCTCCACTG
>JAFZMO010000157.1 GCA_017551165.1 Lachnospiraceae bacterium | reverse complement strand
GTAGAAGTCGGTGCAAACGCCATCCGCTTTACGGACCGCCGTGAGAAGCAGATTGCCGTTCTTGTCAAAATACGCAAAGAACGTATTCATCAGCCTCAGCTTGTCCTCATCGGTCTCCGTCACCTTAAACTGTTCGCACAGTTGCATCGGGAACTTCCGATCAGCCTCCGTGAGGTCCTCAGACGAAAGTGCAATGCACATCTGTCTGAAGGAGATATCCTCTCCGAACACATTCTTGTCCTGAATGTAGATGGAGAACTTGTCCGCGTCAACGAGGTAATACGTCAGTTCATCGTCCTCATATTCGACAGGGTTTCCGTTCTCATCGTACCTGTAGAAATTTACTTCCTCGCCTTTGATCTCCGCGATCTTTCTGCTGTTCGTTACGCCGTCCTCGGTGTATTCCTCATAGAATGTATATACGTGGTCGATCGGCTCTGCCATGATCGACGGGTACATATTTACGAGGAGCATACCGAAGGAGATCGGAACCAGCAAAAGAGGCTCATATCCCTTGGCGATCGCCAAATACATGAAAAACAAGGCGACAACGATCATCAACAGGTTGCCCCATGTGAGGGATGCAAACGCCGTGGACTTCGCCAGGTTTCCCAATGTATACAGTATATATTCCATATACGTTATCCTCCCGATAATAGTTGTAACATGCTAAGAAAGCGCCGTTACCTGCGTTTCTCAGTTCATTGTTGCAAGCACTTCACCGGGTTCAACGCTCTGACCTACCGAGACATTGATGCTCGCTACGGTACCGTCCTGAGGAGCAACGATATCATTTTCCATCTTCATGGCCTCAAGAACCACGAGAACATCACCCTTCTTCACCGTTGCACCTGCGTTGGCAACGACCTTAAGGATCTTACCGATCATGGGAGCCTCAACCTTAACGCTGCCCTGAGCGCCAGCCGGAGCTGCCTTCTTGGGAGCTGCCTTGGGAGCCGCCTTCGGTGCTGCTGCAGCTACCGGTGCGCCCTCTGCGCCGCTCTCTTCTACGCTCACTTCGTAAACATTGCCGTTAACCGTAATTGTATAGTTTTTCATAATGTCCTCCTGATTCAGGCATTCTGCCATTTAGATTTATTGACCTTGCGAATGGAGCGAACCACCAGCCCGCCGGCCGGCACATCGTTGCCCATCGCCTGCTCGTACGAATAGATTGCCGCGGTGATGACCGCAACAAGCTCGGTATCGTCCGCCTCTTCCTCATCAGCTGCCGCAGCCACAGGTGCTTCCGGTGTCTTCTCGGGCTTCTTCGCGCCGATCTTGTTGACCAGCTTCAGAAGGCTGATGATGAACGAGATCAGAAGGAGCATACAAAATACGATGCTGATACCCATGACCGTATTCTCAAGCGCCTTGACGATATCGACTTCTGCGAATAGTAATCCGTTCATAGACTCCTCCTTCGCTTATACCGTGCCGTGCTTCTTCGACGGACGAAGCTCTTTCTTGGTGCAGAGCATCTCGAACGCATACACGATCTGTGCACGCATCTCGTCCGCTGCGATGATGGCATCCACATAACCTCTCTTGGCTGCATTCTCACAGCTGTTGTAGGTTGCGCGGTACTCGCCTGCCTTAGCCTTCAGCTCAGCATCCTTGTCGGAAGCAGCTGCAAGCTCATCGGCGTAAACGATCTGAGCGGCAAGCTCAGCGTCCATCGTACCGATCTCGGAACCCTCAACCGCGAACTCCAGATCCGCGCCGAGCGACTTCGAGTTCATCGTGATGTAAGCGCTGCCGTAAGCCTTACCGACAACCACGTTCACCTTCGGAACCGTAGCGTTTGCAAACGCGTAAGCAAGCTTGCCTGCCGCGATCGCAATACCCTTGGTCTCGCAAGCGCAGTTCGCATAGCCGGTCACGTTCGTGAACGTGAGAACCGGGATACCGAACGCGTCACAGAACTTCACAAAGCTCTCTGCCTTGTAGCAACCCTTGGTGGAAAGAGCCGCATCGAAGCTGCTCTCCTTCTTGCCCTCCGCATTCAGCTTCGCCGTGCGGTTGGCAACAGCACCGATCGTAGCGCCGTTGAGGCGAACGAAACCGGTTACCATCTCCGGTGCATAAGCAGCCTTTACCTCAACGAAAAGGCCATTGTCAGACAGATCGGAAAGAGCTACCGCGGGATCCGCGCACTCGCTCTTGAAATCATTCATCAGACGGTTGAGATCATCCGTGCACTCATCCTGCTCCGCAGCCTCGTTGTTCGAGGGAAGGATCGAGATCAGCTCACGAACCTTGGCAAGAACTTCCTCCTCGGACTCGCCGACAGCATCCACCATGCCGGATTCCGCCATGTACGCTGCCGAAGCCGTGTCGCACTTGCCCTCGTTGTTGCCCGCTACCGCGTTCGGAGCGTTGACAAACAACTTCGCGTCGTTCTTCTCCATAACCACAAAATCGCTCATCGCTGCCAAAACGGCAAGTCCGCCGCCGCAGTTACCGAACACCGCCGTGATCTGGGGAACCAGACCGGACGCCATCGTCTGTGCCTTGTACAGACGACCGAAACCGCTGAGCGCGTCGGAAGCCTCCTGAAGGCGCATACCCGCACAGTCAACCAAACCGATGACCGGCGCTCCCGTCTTCATTGCAAGGCGATACAGGTTGGCAATCTTCTTCGCATGCATCTCACCCAGCGTACCGTTCAAAACTGCGGCATCCTGGCTGTACACATACACAAGACGGTCGTCGATCACACCGTAGCCGGTGATCACGCCGTCGCCCGGAGCATCTGCCTGCTGCATATTGAAATCTGTGCTGCGCTTCGTCACAAGTGCACCGATCTCAACAAAACTGTTGTTGTCCAGCAAGGTCTCTACGCGATCCCGAGCGGACAGTTTCGCTGTACTACTCATGTTCAGCCCTCCGTTGATATTATTATAACTGTGCGCCGAAATCCGGCGGAAAAGTCTGAAAAAAGCACGGCAGACTACCGTTTCCGTAACGGAACACAGATATCTTTGGTATGGCAATAAACCAAATTGCACCGAATAGCATTATATAGTATACCCCCGCAAATTGCAACACAAAAAAAGCCGTTTCCGAGGGCAATTCTCGGAAACGGCAACATCTTTTTTCTATTCCTGATCCCCGTCGGCATCCTCGCCCGGATACTCCTCCAAAACCGACCGGATCGTATCCTGCGAAAAGCCCTTTCTCGCCAGTGCGGCATAGAGCTTGGTCCTTGCCTCGTACGACAGCGATCCGCCGCGGACTCTGCGCTCCGCAAACCTGCGCGCCGCGATCAGCTCCGGGGATTCACTCTCCTGCTCCCCGTCCGCGCTCTCCTGTGCGAACTTCTCATATGCCGTCTCGAAGATCTCTGCGGAAACACCCCTCTGCAGAAGCGTCTGACGCATCTCGCGGACGCTTTTGGTCTTCACATGGGAACGGATATAATTCATCGCATAACGCTGCTCATCGATGTACCGGAACGATGCGACATACGCGATGATCTCCCACGTCTGTGCCTCCGTGTAATCGCCGGCGACCAGCTTGTCATGCAATTCCTTCGTCGTGCGGTCCTGCAGCTGAAGCAGCTCCAGCGCCTTGCGCTTCCCCCGCGGAAGGATCGAATCCTTCACGATCCTGTCCCATCCGGCCTCATCGATCTCCGAATCCACGGAAAGCCGATACGCCGACACCTCGCGGTTATCCAGAAAGCCCGCAGGTTCCCCGTCGATCCACACGATGGTCTGCCTCTTCCCCTTCGGCGTCAGGTCCGTAATCCACATGAGTCAAACCTTCCTTCCGTCAGTCCTCCGACTCGGCAGCCTTCACCTTGACCAGATACTTATCGCGGACCTTCTCCTCGATCTCCTGCATTACGTCCGGATGCTCGCGGAGATAGATCTTCGCGTTCTCACGTCCCTGTCCGATCTTCTCGCCGAGGTACGCAAACCACGCGCCGCTCTTCGCAACAACGTCGCACGAGCATGCGAGATCCAGGATATCGCCCTCCTTGGAGATACCCTCGCCGAACATGATGTCGAACTCCGCTTCCTTGAACGGCGGCGACACCTTGTTCTTGACAACCTTTACGCGGGTACGGTTACCGATCGCCTCACCGCCGGACTTGATCGTCTCAATGCGGCGCACGTCGAGGCGCACGGACGAGTAGAACTTGAGCGCGCGTCCGCCGGTCGTCGTCTCGGGATTGCCGAACATAACGCCGACCTTCTCACGCAACTGGTTGATAAAGATCACGATACAGTTCGTCTTGCTGATCACGGACGTCAGCTTGCGCAGTGCCTGCGACATCAGGCGCGCCTGAAGACCGACATGGGAATCGCCCATCTCGCCCTCGATCTCCGCCTTCGGCACAAGTGCCGCAACCGAGTCCACGATCACGATATCGACAGCGCCGGAACGAACGAGCGTCTCGGTGATCTCAAGAGCCTGCTCACCGTCGTCGGGCTGCGAGATGTACAGATTGTCAACATCCACGCCGATGGCTGCCGCATACGTCGGATCCAATGCGTGCTCCGCATCGATAAATCCCGCAATGCCGCCTCTCTTCTGTACTTCCGCCACCGCATGAAGAGCAACCGTCGTCTTACCACTCGACTCCGGTCCGTAGATCTCGATCACGCGCCCCTTCGGGAATCCGCCGATCCCGAGCGCGATATCCAGACTCAGGGAACCTGTCGGAACCGCCTCAATGCTCATTGCCGCACTGGGCTCGCCGAGCTTCATGATCGCTCCCTTGCCGTAACTCTTCTCCAACTTGGAGATCGCTGCCTCCAACGCCTTCAACTTCTCTTCCGTTGCCATCCCGATATCCGCCTTTCCGAACATTTGTTCTGTTTGTATACTATACTTTTTTCCCGCCGTTGTCAATCAAAAAAACGAAGAAATCGAAAAAACTTTCGCTCATCCGGTTGACCCGTAGCTCTGCCGGGTTTCTCTCTCCCGCTGTATCCCATCATATCCGAAGCGGTCCGAAAAATCCATTCGCATACCGTCCAAAGAAACGGAGTCATTTTCTACGGAAAACGGTGCCGAAGGGCGTTCTCTCCCTCCCGGCACCGTCATTTTGCATCATCCGTTGTCCGTTTTTTGGTACTTTTGGCAAAATTCTCAAAAAAGGATGTAAAAATATTTCGTAAAAATCATTTCCGCCATCCCCGATCCGTCAGAATGAGCGCATCCAGGAGAGAAGAACCCGCTCCGCTTCCTCCTGCATGTCCTTCCGCCAGGTCAGCGTGAGGATATAGATCACCTTATCCTCCATCCAGAACGCCACGCTCTGCATGTTCTCTCCGTCATAGCTAAGGCCGGTGACCACAATGAACTCGCGGTTGTTCTCCACCACGGTCCGCTTCTCCATCTCGACCCCGCTCACCGCATCAAACGCGTAGCGTTGCGTGTAATCGGCGCTCGTCGGATACTTGTCCGTGTACAGTAAGGTCGTCGTCCCGGCAGTGATTCCGTCCGCACGGTTGCCGTAGTGCGACGCCAGCTCGATGATCTGGATCTCGGCAGTTTTCTCGTCGCCGATCACGGAGTAACCGCCTCCGCCGATGTTCTCGTCAAGATCCGGCTTGGGAACACGGAGCGGCTTGTATCCGACATACTCCGCCCCGGCCTCCGCCGACTCGATCCCGCCGACCACGCCGTTGTACGCAAACGAGTTCACTGCCCGCCAATACGGTTCCTTCTCCGCCCTCTCGATCTTCTGTTTGATCTCCTGCTTTGCCTTGAGGATCTTACCGTGGATATTCCTCAGCGGGATCCTCACATCCTTCGGATTGAACGTAACGTAGCAGATCCCCATCTGGTCCAGCAGGATCACCGTTCCCTGTTCATTTTCCGCCATACGGTCTTCCTTTCCAAATCCGACATCGCCCAGAAACTCCATCACATAGTCGTGTGTAAATCCGACCGCCATAAGGAACACACATACCGCGGCAAGGATCAGGATCCGTCGGTTCCTCGTCCTCTCCCGCAGCTGTCGCGGCGCAGCGTCGCGCACCTCGTCTGTGATCTCGAGGTCCGCGTCGTCAATGCCTCCGATGGCGTCCGTCAGCCATTCCTTCTTCATACCATGAAACCCTCCGTTTCCAAGTACTCTTTCAAGCGCTTTCGCAGCCGAAAAAGCATGCTCTTCGCCTTGCTCTCGCGCACGCCGCAGTATGCAGCGACTTCCCGAAGCGGATCGAAATAAAAATACCGTCCGATGAACATTCTCTTCTGCTCTGTCGGCAGTCCATGCACAAATTCACGGATCGCTGCTTCCAAAGCATCGCGATCCAGCGCCTCCTCCGGCCCGTCGCCGCCCGGAATCGCCTCCGCGAGCTCCTCGACAGAGACAATGTACTCCGACGGCACTCTGCGTCCGGCATCCCGCTTTCGCAGCATGTCGATTGCCGTGCGTCTTGCAATCTTACCGAGATACGTCGCAAGCTTCCCCGGCCGGTTGCGCGGCACGGAATCCCAAGCGGCGAGATACACATCGTTCAGGCATTCCTCGGTGTCCCCATGATCCCCGAGGATCTGGTACGCCACCTTGTACAGGTAGTTGTTGTACCGCTCCCGCGTCGCCGCGATCGCGCTCTCGTCCCGGTCCAGATACAGTTGTAAGATCTCTTCGTCGGACATCCCGTTCTCCTTTCCGCAAGTAGTTTGAGGTCCTCACAGGATATCTCGCATTTTCCGTGAGGTTGGTTTCACAGTTTTCGAAAAATGATCCCCGAAAGCACAAAAAGTCCGGGCACACACCGTGCACCCGGACGTATCTCCTTACTCTGCCGGATTCTCGCCGACCGGCTCAAACAGCGCCTCGACGAACTCGTCCGGATTGAACTTCTGCATGTCGTCGATCTTCTCGCCGACGCCGATATATTTGACGGGGATGCCGAGCTCCTTTTGGATCGCGATCGCGATACCGCCCTTGGCCGTTCCGTCCAGCTTTGTGATGACGATTCCGGTGATGTCCGCGATCTCGTTGAACTCGCGCGCCTGCACAAGCGCGTTCTGGCCCGTGGTGCCGTCCAGCACGACGAACGTCTCGCGGTGCGCCGCAGGGTACTCACGGTCGATGACGCGGTTGATCTTGCCGAGCTCGTCCATCAGATTCTTCTTGTTGTGAAGGCGTCCCGCCGTATCCACGATCAGAACGTCCGCCTTGCGGGCCTTGGATGCCGTCACTGCGTCAAATACGACCGCCGCAGGGTCGGCGCCCTCCTTCGCCGCGATGATCTCGCAGCCTGCGCGATGCGACCACTCGATCAGCTGCTCCGTCGCCGCCGCGCGGAACGTGTCCGCCGCAGCGAGGATCACGCGCTTGCCGTCCGCCTTCAGCGATCCCGCGATCTTGCCCGCGGTCGTCGTCTTGCCGACGCCGTTCACACCGACCATCAAAATGACGGACGGCTGATTCTCGAAATCATACGCATCCTCGGGAACCGCCATCTGCTCGCGGATCGTCGCCATCAACAGGTCACGGCACTCGGCCGGCTCCTTGATGTGCTGCTCCTTGACCTTCTCGCGGAGTCCCTCCAGGATGTCCTGTGTCGTTGCCACGCCGAGGTCTGCCATGATCAGAATTTCTTCGAGCTCCTCATAGAAGTCCTCGTCAATCTTGCTGCCGCGGAACAGCGAGCGAAGTCCGTCCGCAAGGTTGCTTCTCGTCTTGCTCATGCCGGCGAACAGTCTTGCGAAAAATCCTTTCTTCTTCACCGGCTCGGCTTCCTCTTCCGCACCCTCGGACTCCTCTGCTTCCTCATCGTCCGCAGATTCCCCGTCCTCAGCTTCGTCCGAGGTTTCCTCGTTGAAAGCCTCAGCCGCCTCAGAAGCTTCAGCCTCGTCTGCAGCCACCTCCGACACCGCCTCTTCCGCCGAAACCTCTTCCTCGGAAAATGTGTCGCCGTCTTCGGCCTCATTTTCCGAGAGCTCTTCGCCCTCCGATTCGCCCGTCAGCTCCTGCTCCTCGAGCTCCTCATCCTGCTTCTTCTTTTTCTTCCAGAAAAACATGGGTTGTTCTCCCTCCAAATCCTCTTCTTGTTACTGGTCCAGCTCGTTCTCGATCAGGTTGACCGACACGAGTGTGGACACGCCCTTCTCCTGCATCGTGATGCCGTAGAGGGCCTCCGCTGCCGCCATCGTGCCGCGGCGGTGCGTGATGACGATGAACTGCGTCTCATCGCTCAGCTTGTTCAGATACTGCGCAAAACGGCCGACGTTGGAGTCGTCGAGCGCTGCCTCGATCTCGTCGAGGAGACAGAACGGTGACGGCTTCAGGTCGAGGATCGCGAACAACAACGCGATCGCGGTCAGTGCCTTCTCACCGCCCGAGAGCTGCATCATGTTCTGCAGCTTCTTGCCCGGCGGCTGTACGTTGATCAGGATGCCGGCCTCGAGCACGTCCTCGCCCTCGCTGAGCGACAGCGTCGTCTTGCCGCCGCCGAACAGCTCGCGGAACACGTTGTCGAAACGCGTCTTCAGCTGCTCGAACGTCTCCGTGAACTGCTTGCGCATCTCGTCGTCGAGTGCGGAAATGATGCCGGAGAGCGTCGTCTCCGCATCCAGGATGTCCTTGCGCTGGCCGGTCAGGAACTCGTAGCGCTCCTTGGCCTCGCGGTACTCCTCGATGGCGTCGACGTTGACGCTGCCGAGTCCGCGGATCTTGTTCTTCAGCTCGTACACTGCCTTGCGGTTCAGCGTTGCGTTCTCATATTCGGCGCTGCGATGCCCGCAGGCCTCCGTGTAGGTCAGCCCGTACTCCTCCCACATATAGCGGGTCTGCGACTCGAGCTGGTCCTCCATCTTCTCCTTTTGATTCTGCAGACGGTACTGCTCCTTGTCGAGCTCGGACATCGTTCTCGACAGGCTCTCGCGCTTCTCATAGAAATCGCGGTTCTGCTTCGTGATGTCCTCCGCAAGCGTCGTGAGCTCGCCGATCTGTGCCTCCGTGTTCTGGATGTCGCGCTGCAGCTCGCACTGGCGCTCCTCGATCGTGAGGATCGCGGCGGACCGCTCCTCGATCTCCTTCTTCGCGCCCGCGTTGCTCTCCTCGGCGTCCTTCAGTTCCTTCGCGAACTGTGCCCGCTCGCGCTCGATGCGCGCGCCGGTGTCGCGCTGGTACTCCACGCTCTGCAGAAGTCCGTTGTACTCGGTGAGGGTACGCACCGCCTCGGCGCTCGCCTCGTCCTGCTTGCTCCGGATCTCCTCCATCTCCGCGTGCAGACGGTCCGCCATAGCGCCGTCGGCCTCGCGCTGATGCTCGTGGATCGTGATCTGCTCCTGCAGACTGCGGTTCTCCTGGCGGATGCGCTCGATGTCGGCCTCCGTGCCCGCGATCTCCGCGAGCAGATTGTCGCGCATCTCCAACAGCCCGCCGTTTTGCTCGCGGACGTGGCTTAAGTTCATCTCTGCCGTATTTTGCGCGATCATGCTCTCCTGCAGCTTGCCGCGCATGATCTCAATCTCGTTGCGAAGCTCGTCGCGCTCCTTGCGGTACCGCGCGAGCGTGCGCTCGCAGGCCTCCGCTTCCTTCTTGCGCTCTGCGTACTCCTTCTCCGCCTCCTCCGCCTCACGGCGACGGCCGAGCAGGTTGCCGGTGTTGCGGAACGCACCGCCGGACACCGCACCGCCGGGTGCGAACAACTCGCCCTCCAGCGTTACGACGCGCAGCTTCTGACGATATTTCTTCTCCAGAGCGATCGCATGGTCGATCGTGTCGACAACGAGGAACCGTCCGAGCAGATACGCCGCAGCCTCGCGGTATTCCTCCTCGGTGTCCACAAGCTCCGATGCGATTCCCAGCACGCCCTTCTCGGAAAATACTTCCTTCTCAAACTCGTCCTTCTTCGCGCGGATCTCCCGCAGCGGGATGAAGGTCGCACGTCCGAGACGGTTGTCCTTCAGATATTCGATCAAAGCCTTGGCCGTGTCGGTGTTGTCCACAACAATGTTCTGGATGTTACCGCCGAGTGCCGTCTCGATCGCGGTCTCATAGCGCTCCTCGGTCGTGATGATATCGGCGACCACGCCGTGAATACCCTTGCGGGTCTTCTTCTGTTCCATGACCTTGCGGACCGTACCGGCATAGCCCTCGTACCGCTCGGCAAGGTTTTTGAGCGTCTCATACCGCGTCTCGGCAAGAGTAGCCTTCTTGCGAACATCCTCTGCGCGGGTGGCTGCCTCCGTGACTGCGCTGCTTACATCGCGCAGTTTCTCCTCGCGGGCTTCCTGCTCACTCTTTAATTTCGCGACCGTGTCGGCGGCGTCCTTCAGCGCCTTCGTCGCCTCCTCGATCCTGCGGTTTGCCTCATCCGCCTCGCTCTTGAATTTCAAAAGCTTGGCGTTGGTCTCCGCCTTGCTGATATTGTACTGCTCGAGCAGCGTGTTGTTGTGCTCGAGGTCGGTCTTCAGTTCCGTGTCGGTCTGCAGCAACAAGATCTGCGATGCCCGCAGCTCCTGCTCCTTCGCGATGCGCGTGTCGATCTCGGTCTTCATCTCGCCGAGCTTCGCCTCCGCAGCCTCCTTCGCTCCCGCGAGATCCGTGAGCTGCAGCGCATACTCCGCCTGCTTCTCGCGATAGCGGGCAAGCTCCTCCTCGCGCTCTGCGATCTGCTCCTTCAGGTAACGGATGCGCTCATCGGTCTGCTCCACCTGCTTGGCGAGCGTCGCGACCTGCTCCGTGAGCACGTTGCGCTCACCGCTTCCCTTCTCGGCCTCGACCTTCTTCTGCGAGCACTCCTCCTTCGCCTTCGACAGCGCCTCGCGGTGCTGCTCCAGTTCATTCAACAGACGGTCGTACTCGTCCTTCGCCGCCTCATACTCGGCGCCGGTGCGCGCAAGGTCGGCAGACACGATCTCGAGGCGGTCATCATTTTCCTTCTTGAGAACCGCGTTCTTCTCGTACTCCATCAGGAACTGGTTGACCTCGCGGTCCTTCAGCTCCTCACGCAGGCGAAGGTACTCTCTCGCCTTCTCATCCTGCTTCTCCAGCGGGCCGAGGCGTCCCTCGATCTCCGCGATGATATCGTTGACCCGCGCGAGGTTCTGGCGCTCCTCCGCAAGGTTTTTCTCCGTCTGGATCTTGCGCTTCTTCACGCGCGTGATACCCGCAGCCTCGTCGAAGATCTCACGGCGCTCCTCGGGCTTGCCGCTCAGGACCTTGTCGATCTGGCCCTGGCCGATGATCGAGTAGCCCTCCTTGCCGATACCGGTGTCGAAGAACAGCTCCTGCACATCGCGCAGTCGGCACTCCGAGCCGTTGATGAGATACTCGCTCTCGCCGGAGCGATAGACGCGTCTTGCGACCGTCACCTCGTCATAGGAGATCGGCAGGCGATGATCCTTGTTGTCGAGCGTGAGCGCCACATACGCAAAACTCATCGGCTTGCGCGTCTCCGTACCCGCGAAGATGACGTCCTGCATGCTGCTTCCGCGCAGCTGCTTCGCGCTCTGCTCGCCGAGTACCCAGCGCACAGCGTCGGCGACATTGCTCTTGCCGCTTCCGTTCGGTCCGACAATGCCCGTGATCCCGCCGTCGAACTCAAAGCGGATCTTGTTGGCAAATGCCTTGAACCCATGCACTTCAATGCTCTTTAGATACATCCCCTACTCCTTCCGAAGTCCCTGTAATACCTTGATCATCTGTGCGGCGCACTCCTGCTCCGCATGCTTCTTGGAGTGGCCGGTCGCCACCTCCGTGAACCGGTCAACACTGCACGACATCGTAAACTCCGTGCGGTGTGCGGGTCCCTCCTCACGCACCAGCGCATAGGTCGGTGCGCACTTGAACATCTGCTGGGAGAGCTCCTGCAGCCGCGTCTTCGCGTCCTTGAACAGCTGACTCTCCTTCAGGTTCGACAATACAAACTTCTGTACGAACGCTCGCGCCGGCTCCAATCCGCCGTCCAGGTAGATCGCTCCAATCACCGACTCGAACGCATCGGAGAGGATCGAGTCTCTCTCCCGTCCGCCGGTGTTGTCCTCGCCGCGCCCCAAGCGCAAACACTCTCCGAGGGCGATGTCCCTCGCACAGATCCCGAGCGACGGCTCGCACACAATGCTCGCGCGGAGCTTGGACATGCTCCCCTCGTTCAGATCCCGTCTCGTCTCATACAGATACTCGCTCGTGACGAGCTCCAGCACGGCGTCTCCCAAAAACTCCAGCCGCTCGTTGCACTCGACCGTGCGCGACCCGTGGCTGACCTCGTGCGCGTACGAGCTGTGCGTCAGTGCAAGCGTCAGATACTCCGGATTGCGGAATTCGTACCCGATCGTCTGCTGTAACCGGTCTCTCGCCGATTCACCCATTGTTATCCTCCTGATCACGCCTGTATGGTGTCAGATATTTTCCGACATGGCCTTCTTCACACGGTTGCAGAAATCGCCGACCGTGCGCACCTTCCAGTCCGTCGTTGCGGGCCGAAGCTCCGCGTCAAACACGTCCTCGAGCGCCAGCAGGATCCGATACATCTCCAGCGAATCCACGCCGAGGTCCTCCACCATAAGCGTATCCTTTGTGATCGTGTCGCGGCTCACATGCATCACGTCCGCGATCACGGCTGCTACCTGATCAAACATACCAAGCCCTCACTGTTTATATTTTTCGCCCGTCCCCCCTGGGCGCGGGCATTATTCCTGTTCCTTCTTCTCTTCCGCCGGCTTAGCCTCCTCTGCAGGCTTCGCATCTGCAGGTTTAGCCTCCGCCGCGGGCTTCTCGACCTTCGCCACGCCGAGGTTCTCACGGATCTTGCCGTTGATGTCCTCGCGGACGAACGCGATGCACTGCGCGAGCGCGTTGCGGATATCGCCTGCCGTCGAGTTTCCGTGTGTCTTGACAACAAGGCCGTTGAGTCCGAGCATCGGCGCACCGCCGTGCTCCGAGGCGTCAAACTGCTTCAGTGTGCTCTTCAACGCGGGCTTTGCGAGCGCCGCGCCGATCTTCGAGCGCGTCGTCGAGGTGAGACCCTCCTTGATCTTTTTAAGAAGCGTCTTCGCCAGACCCTCGTAGAGCTTGAGGATAACGTTTCCGACAAATGCCTCCGTCACCAGGACATCCGCGACGCCTGCGGGGATCTCGCGGGACTCCACGCTGCCGATGAAGTTGATGTCCTTGCACGCCTTCAGCAGCGGGTACGTCTCCTTCACAAGAGCGTTGCCCTTCTCCTCCTCGGTGCCGATGTTGACGATACCGACGCGGGGATTCTCGATGCCGACGACATTTTTCATATAAATGGATCCCATGATCGCGAACTGCACGAGCTGGGAAGGACGGGCGTCCACATTCGCGCCGCAGTCGATCAGAAGGGAAACTCCCTTCTCCGTCGGGATCAGCGGTGCGAGCGGTGTGCGCTCCACGCCGCGGATGCGGCCGACCAGGATCGTTCCGCCGACCAGTACGGCGCCGGTGCTTCCCGCCGACACGAACGCGTCGCACTCGCCGTGGCGCACCAGGTTCATCGCCACCGTGATCGAGGAATCGCGCTTCTTGCGGATCGCTTCCACCGGAGGTTCGTCACAGCTGATCTCCTCGGTCGCATTGACGATCGCGATCTGCTCCTCCTTGTATTGGTACGCCTTCAGCATGTCGGTAATGACCTCCTCGCGTCCCACGAGCGTCACCCGAAGCTCCGGATGCAGATTGACTGCCTCCACGGCTCCCTTGATGATTTCTGCGGGCGCGTTGTCACCGCCCATCGCGTCCAGCGCCACGCGCACGATCTGCTCCATATTCCCAACCTCCTGCGATCTCCGTAAAGTGAAAAGAGCACAATGGGGATACCCCAATGTGCTCCTGTTCCCACATGTAAACTTACAACATTATGCTTCCGTGTCTGCAGCAGGCTCTTCAGCAGCTGCCTCAGCTACGGGCTCTTCCTCGTATTCGGGCTCATCCGCCTCGAGCGCCTTGATGCTCAGGCTGATCTTCTTATCCTCGGGATTGAACTCCACGATCTTCGCCTCGATCTCCTGTCCTACCGAGAGAACGTCAGCGGGCTTCTCAACACGCTTGCGGGAAATCTGCGATACATGCAGAAGGGCGTCTACGCCGGGTGCGATCTCAACGAAAGCACCGAAGGCTGCCATGCGTGCTACGCGGCCGGTCACGATCGTGCCGGGTGCGAAGCGCTCCTCAGCGTCCTTCCAGGGGTTCTGATCCTCGAACTTCATGCTGAGGGAGATCTTCTCGCCGTTGATGGCCTTAACGAATACCTTAACGGTATCGCCGGTCTTGAACAGCTTCTTGGGATTGTCGTTGCGACCCCAGGAAATCTCGGAAACATGAAGGAGTCCGTCAACTCCGCCGATATCAATGAATGCACCGAAGTCCGTCACGTTGCGAACGGTACCGTCGATCACATCGCCGACCTGAAGCTTCGAGAGAAGCGCCTCGGTCATCACCTTCTTGCGCTCTGCAAGCAGGTCTCTGCGGTTACCGATGATGCGTCTCTTCTTCGGGTTGTACTCCGTGATGCGGAACTCGATCTCCTGATCCTGGAACTTCGTGAGATCCTTCTCGTAAATGTCGGAAACCAGGCTTGCCGGAATGAATACGCGGCAATCGTCGACAACGACGTTCAGACCGCCGTTAACAACGTTGGAAACCTTAGCGGTGAGCACGGTACCCTGCTCAAACGCCTCCTGAAGAACGGCGCTCGCGCGCTCGCTGTTCAGCTTTCTGCGGCTGAGGAGCACCTGGCCCTCGCCGTCGTTTACCTTAACGACCTTCGCCGTAAGGACATCGCCTTCCTTAACAACGGTGCGGAGATCCGCAACAGGCTGCGAGGAATACTCATTCTTCGTGATGATACCGTCAGCCTTGTAACCGATGTTCAGCGCAATCTCGTCTTCCTTAACGCCAATGACAGTGCCCTCGACTACCTCTCCGTTTCGTATTGTCTTGAAGGATTCCTCCAACAACTGCTCAAAATTCTCATTGTCCATGAATGCATGAACCTCCTCAATAATGTTTCTTGGGGTCGACGCCCCTGCGGTAATACCTACGTAACGAAAAGATGGTAAGGGTTCCTTCTCCAAATCTGCTACCGACTGAATGTACCGCGTGTTTCGGCATTCCTGCGCCGCGATCTCATACAGTTTTCGCGTGTTGGAACTGTTGGCACTTCCGATCACAAGCATCGCATCACACTGTCTTGCAAGCGATCGTGCCTCCGTTTGTCTCTCCTCTGTGGCATTGCAGATAGTGCTTATAGCGCTATCTTCTGCATTGTAACCCATTTTGCGGAAAATATCAACAAAATCTTTGAATTTTGTATGATTAAACGTGGTCTGAGCCACGATGCAGAGCCGTTTTTGCTCTTTTGCGGCATTTTCCGCCGTTTTTAAGGCTTCCTCGGCCGTTGCGATCACGGTCGCGCCGTCCTTACACCACCCCACAATGCCCTGTACTTCGGGGTGTGCGGCATCTCCGCAGATCACGATGGAGTCGCCCGCGCCGCTCCGCTCGCTCACGATCCGGTGGATCTTCTTGACGAACGGACAGGTCGCGTCCTCGATGCGCAGCTTTCCGCCGGATCTCTCCGCCGCCGCGCGCAGCATCTCGTCGGTCTCTCGGGGGATCCCGTGCGACCGGATGACGATCGTGCCCTCCGTGATCGACGCAAGCTCCGCAGCGTCCTCAACGACCTTCACGCCGCGCTTCGCTAAGGAGCCCACAACGTCCTCGTTATGAATGATCGGCCCGTATGTGTACACCGGTCCGTGCTCGCCCTCGGAGAGGCGCATGACCGTATCCACCGCGCGCTGAACGCCGAAGCAGAACCCCGCCGTCTTCGCCACGGTGACACGCTGCCTCCTGCCTGCCCCGTCCGCGGACTCACCGTCCGGGGCACTCACGCGAAAAAATCGCTCTTGCCGCCGTTCTTCTGTGCTCCGCACAGCTCCATGAGCCGTGCCTCAACCTCCTCGATCGACATGTCCGAGGTGTCCACCAGCGTGGCGTCCTCCGCCTGCCTCAGAGGCGCATGCTCGCGGTGCATATCGCGGTAATCGCGCTCCGCGATGTCCTTGGCGATCTGTTCGATGTCGGCGGGCATGCCCTTCTTCTCGTACTCGAGGGCACGGCGTCTCGCGCGCTCCTCGATCGACGCGGTCAGATAGATCTTTACATCTGCGTTCGGAAGCACGAACGTGCCGATGTCGCGGCCGTCCATCACGACGTCCGCCTCGCTCGCCAATTTGCGCTGCAGCTCGGTCATCTTCTCGCGCACCTTGGGGTTCACCGACGATGCGCTCGCCATGTTGCCGACCTCCTCCGTGCGGATGAGGCCGTTGACATTTTCCCCGTTGAGGATCACCTGCTGCTCCCCGTCCGCATACACGATGGAGACGTCCGCCTCCGTGCACGCAGACTCGATCCCCGCGGTGTCGTCCGCGGAAATTCCCTTGCGGAGCATGTACAGCGCCATCGCGCGGTACATCGCGCCCGTGTCGACATAAATATATCCGAGTTTCTTCGCCAGACTCTTTGCGATCGTGCTCTTGCCCGCTCCCGCAGGTCCGTCAATTGCGATATTCTTTCCCATGATCTCCTCCGATCCCCGGTCTCCCGTGATTCATCGTTATTCCTGTCACTCCCGCGCCGCCTTGCGCCCGGCGAGCATGCCGGTCGACCACGCGAGCTGCAGGTTGAAGCCGCCCGTGACGGCGTCGATATGGATCACTTCTCCTGCGAAAAATAAGCCCTTCACCAGGCGGGATTCCATCGTCTGCGGCACGATCTCGTCCGTGCTCACGCCGCCCTTGGTGACGACCGCTTCATTGAAGCCGCCGAGGCACTTGATGTGCAGCTCGAGCGCCTTGCACGCAAGGCCGAGTCTCCTGCGCTCCTCCTTCGTCACCTCGCCGGCCGTCTTGTCCGCCGGGATGCCGCTCGCGCGGAGAAGCACCTCGCCGAACGCTGTCGGCACGAGTGCTCCGATCAGGTTGCCCATCTGCTTCGCTTTTCCTCCGGAGAGGTCTCTCACAAGCCTTGCATCGAGCTGCTCCGCCGTGAGCGCCGGCTTCACGTCCAACACTGCCGTTCCGCCCGCGAGATTGTCCCCGCAGACGGCCGTCGCGGTCAGCACGACCGGCCCGCTGATCCCCTTGTGTGTGAAGAGGATCTCACCGAAATCCTCGTATATTTTCCGTCCGTCCCTGTCCTTATATGTCACCGCCGCATTGCGTAGCGTAAGCCCCGCCAGGTCAGCGCACCAGGTCTCCTCCGTCGTGAGGGAGACAAGCGACGGCTGCAGGCGCGTCACGCTGTGTCCGAGGCGGCTCGCCATCCGGTATCCGTCCCCGGTGGAGCCCGTAGTCGGATAGGACAGTCCGCCCGTCGCGACGATCACCGCGTCCGCCGGGATCACCGTCCCGTCGCGGAGCTGTACGCCCGTCGCGCGCGCCGTAGCAGTGTATTTCTTTTTCTTCGAGGGCTTTTTTGCCTTCGCTGTCTTCGCACTTTCTTCCGCTGCGGATGCAGCCAAGTCGGCTTCATCCGGCTCCGTCCCGACCGGCTCGCTCACGATCTGCGCGACCTCCGCGTGGAAGCGGATCCCGACGCCGAGCCTGCGCAGCTCCTTCTCGAGAGCCTTCGTGACGTCCGACGCCTTGTCCGACACGGGAAATACTCTCTTCCCGCGCTCCGTCTTCGTCGGCATCCCGAGCGACTCAAACAGCTCGATCGTGTCGGTGTTGTCAAACCCGTGCAGCGCGCTCAGCGCAAAGCTTGCGTTGGAGACGATCTTCTCGGGGAACTCCGCGATATCGCAGGCGTTGGTCAGGTTGCACCGGCCCTTGCCCGTGATGTAGATCTTCTTGCCGAGCTTCTCATTTTTCTCAAGGAGCGTGACTCGCGCCCCCTCTCTCGCCGCGCCGATCGCCGCCATCATGCCGGCCGCACCGCCGCCGATCACGATCACATGCTTCATTTTGCGTCCTTCTCTGCAACCTCTTCGGCCTTCGCTTCCTTCGTCTCCTTCTTCACTTCAACCTTGTCGGTCTTCTTGTCGCGGAGAACGTCCACGTTGTTCCAGATGTAGTCCACGAGCGAGACAACCGTCATCACGAGCGCAAACCACATGAAGATCTGTCCGACCACATCCACGATGCGGAAGAACAGGTATTTGTTGTATGCGCGGTCCGCCGTGAACAGCATAAAGCAGCACATGAACATCTGGGCAAATGTCTTGATCTTGCCGAGGTATCCGGCAGCCAGGACAACGCCCTTGTCACATGCGATCAGACGGAAACCGCTGATGATAAACTCTCTCGCGAGGATCACGGCAACCACGACCGCCGGGATCTTCTCAAATTCGATCAACAGGATCAGCGCCGTGCTGACAAGGATCTTGTCCGCAAGCGGATCCATGAACTTGCCAAACGTCGTCACCAAATTGTACTTGCGCGCGATGTGGCCGTCCAAAAAGTCCGAGAAGCACGCTGCGGCAAACACCGCGAGCGCAATGAAGTTGTAGTACGGGAGAATGTTCTCCAGCATCAGCAGGACAACGAACACGGGGATCAGTAACACCCGGAACATCGTGATCCTGTTCGGTAGATTCAATCGTTTCATTCGTCAACCACCTCGCCTGTCAAATCATATTCATGAGCCGCCGTGATCCGCACGGGAACGATGTCCCCGGACAGTAACGACTGCGGTCCTTCGAAAAATACGGCCCCGTCGATCGTGGGGGCATCCCCCTCGGTCCGTCCCGTAAACACGCCCTCGTCCGGCAGGTAGCCGTCGACGAGAACCGGGAGCGTCCGCCCGACCAGGCTCTCACTGTATGCGCTGCAGATATCGCGCTGCAGCCGCATGATCGCATTCTTTCTGCGCTCACGCACGCGCTTCGGGATCTGTCCCTTCATCGTCGCGGCAGCCGTCCCCTCCTCCTTCGAGTACGGGAAGCATCCGAGCCGCTCAAAGCGCATGTTCTTTACAAACTCCTCGAGGATCGCAAAATCCTCCTCCGTCTCCCCGGGGAAGCCCGTGATCAGCGTCGTGCGAAGCACGATGCCGGGGATCTTCTTTCGCAGCTTCGCGACCGTCGCCTCGATGGCCGCGCGGTCCGTGCGCCGTCCCATGCGTTTCAGGATCTCATCCGACGCGTGCTGGATTGGCATGTCGAGATACCGGCACACCTTTGGCTCCGACGCGATCGCATCGATCAGCGCATCGTCGATCTCCTCGGGATAGCAGTACATGATGCGGATCCGCTGCAGTTCCTCGATGCGGCACAGCTTGTGCAGCAGGTCGGGGAGCATTTTCCGACCGTACAGGTCCGTGCCGTACACCGTCGTCTCCTGCGCGACCAGGATCAGCTCGCGCGTCCCCCCCGCCGCAAGGCGTTCCGCCTCCGCGACCAGACGCTCGATCGGGAACGACCGGTACGATCCGCGGATCTTGGGGATGATGCAGTACGTGCAGTGCTTGTCGCACCCTTCCGCGATCTTTAAGTACGAAACATAATTGCCGGCCGTGACGGCCCGCGGGGTCGCCGGCATCGGCAGATAATCGATCGATCTCAGGGACTCGTACTCGCCCTCCTCCGTGAGCGCGGCCACGATGTCCTCATAGGACGATGTTCCGACGATCGCATCGACCTCGGGGATCTCGCTGCGGATCTCGTCCGCGTAGCGCTGCGCAAGGCATCCCGTGACGATGAGCCTCCGAAGCGTCCCCTCGGTCCTGCGGCCCGTCAGGGCGAGGATCGTGTTGATACTCTCCTCCTTCGCATCGCCGATAAAACAGCAGGTGTTCACGATCGCCGCGTCGGCGTCCTCGATCTCGTCCGCCAGCGTGTGTCCCGCCTCCTGCAACAGCCCGAGCATGACCTCGCTGTCCACGAGGTTCTTGTCACACCCGAGCGATATCAGATAAACCTTCATCGGGTCCTCTCTCTTGTCCAATTATTTCTGTAATTCCACCGACTCCACGCAGTTGTTCATCAGCATGGCGATCGTCATCGGTCCGACGCCGCCCGGAACCGGCGTGATGGCGCCCGCAACGGGCTCAACACTCGCAAAATCCACATCGCCGCACAGCTTGCCGTCGTCCATGCGATGGATGCCGACATCGATCACGGTCGCACCCTCCTTCACGTACTCCGCCGTGATGAACTTCGGCTTGCCGATCGCCACCACGAGGATATCCGCGCGCTTCGTGACCTCCGCGAGGTTCTTCGTGTGCGAATGGCACACCGTGACGGTACCATTTTCCGCGAGAAGCATGGCCGACATCGGCTTGCCCACGATGTTGCTGCGGCCGACGACCACACACTCCTTGCCGTCGATATCGATGTTGTAGCGCTTGAGGAGCTGGATCACACCTGCGGGCGTGCAGGAGCGGAAGCCCTTCTGCCCGATGTTCAGGCGGCCGACGCTGACCGGATGGAAACCGTCCACGTCCTTGTCCGGCGAGATCGCGAGAAGGATCTTCTCCTCGTCGATGTGCTTCGGAACGGGAAGCTGTACCAGGATCCCGTTCACGTCCGCTCTGCCGTTCAACTCCTCGATGATCGCAAGCAGTTCTTCCGTCGTTGTCTCCTCCGGAAGCTCGTATGCGAGCGACTTGATGCCGATATATTCACACGCTTTCTTCTTGTTCGAAACATAGACCGTCGAAGCCTTGTCGTTGCCGACCTGGATCACGGCGAGGCAGATCTCCGTGCCCTCCGCCGCGTACGCCGCGACACGCTCCTTCAGCTCATCCTTGATCTCCGCGGAGACCTTCTTTCCGTCAATCAAAACAGCCATTGCATACCTCCGAATCGGCCCGGCTCTTCTCCGTGGCCATAGCAAGTTAGATTATACCTCATCCGTCCGCGCAAAACAAGGAAAACTTCGCGCAAAAAAGCCGCCGGCCGCGCACATGCACGGCTGGCAGCCTTCTATTGCAGGTTCAGAAGAATATAGACGAGCAGAACGATCAGTCCGATACAGAACGCCATCAGTCCGTAGGACAGACTTCGGGACACGAGCTTCACGCTCTCGGTGACGTTGCCCATCGCGCGGTTGACCGCCTCCACGCAATCTCCCTCTCTCGGGTTCTTGCGCCCGAACGTCACGTTCCAGAGCTTCTTAAACGCATTGCCGACATGCCCGATCGGGTTGCAGATCGCCTCCCCGAGCGTGATGCTGCGCTGCTCGCACACAGGCCGCAGGATCGTCCTGCGAAGAAGCAGCATCAGCGCATCCACGGTCTTGTCGAGGAGCGCCAGGATGCTCTTGCAGATCTTGAAGACTCCCTTGCCGAAGCCCTCCGTCGCGAGCTCCAGCCCGCGCATCAGCGTGCCGAAGAACGACGGAAGCACCGAGAGCAGTAACGGCCGGTACAGATTGTTTTCAAGTCCCGGCATATGCTCCGCTCTGTCGACGTACTCGGGCGTCTCGCGCAGCGGGACCTTCCGCTTCATCACGAGCGGACGCTCCGCAAAGAAGTACAGAAGTAAGCCGAATCCGATCGAGATCAGACCGCCCTCGAGGCACTCCCACGAGAACAGGTGCGGCATCGACCGAAGCGGCGGATATTGCGTAAAATTCTCAACGCTCGCGCCGAGCGGGACCATCACGATCTCCGGCAGCGAACCGCCGACGAAGATGTATCCTGCCACGATCGACAGAAGCACAAGCGTCGTGCGAGGCGCATAGTTCTTGCGGCTTCGCGCATCCGCGGCGAGCACCTCCTCCGACGGCTTGCGGAGGAACAGCACGACGAACAGTTTGAGCATATAGGCGAACGTACAGCCGCCGGCCGCGAGGAACAGATACTCCGCGATCTTGTAGCCGACCGCCTCGGTCGCCTCATGACAGATCACGATCGCCTCGTGAAGAAGCGTCTTCGAGACATAGCCCGAGAAGCCGGGGATGCCCGCGATACCGAGAGATGCGATGAGCACGAGCACCATCAGCCACGGCTTGTTTCGCCCGAAGCCGCGGATCTTGTTGAAGTCACGGGTATGTAACTGCTTCACGACGATACCTGCCGCGATGAACAGGATCAGCTTGAAGCAGGAATGGTTGAGCATGTGCAGCACGCTTCCGCCGATCGCGTACGCATAGCCGCCGCCCGTCATGGCGCACACAACACCCGTGCCGGTCAGGATGAAACCGATCTGCGATACGGACGAGCACGCCAGCATGTGTTTGATGTCGGTGGAGAACAGCGCCCGGATCGCGCCGACGAGCATCGTCGCCACGCCGAGCATCGTGAGCACGGCGCCCCAGCGGGCGTCTCCGACGAACACGCGCCCCGACAGGATCAGCACGCCGAACACGCCGGTCTTAGTCAGAATTCCGGACAGCAGAGCCGACGCGGAAGCCGGTGCCTCGGGATGCGCCTTCGGCAGCCAGATGTGAAGCGGCCAGCAGCCCGCCTTCGCACCGAATCCGAACAACAGGCAGCCGCCTGCGACATACAATTCCGTTCGGGATGTCGCGATCGCACTGTTCCACCACAGTTCCGTGAACGTCAGCGTTCCCGTCGTGTGCCACAACAGAAGGATGCCGGTCAGAAGGACAAGTCCACCGATGATCGAGACCGCGAGATACGTCTTGGACGCCGCGATCGCATGCTTCGTCTGCTCCTGCGCCACCCAAACGTACGACGCAAGCGACATTCCCTCGAAAAATACAAACAGCGTAAAGAAGTCCGCGGCGAGGAACACGCCGAGCGTGCACGCGAGCGTGATCATCGCAAACACGTAATAGCGTCTCTGATGCTCCTCCCCCGCTCCGTACCAGAAGAAGAACACCGTCGTGGTGAGCCACGCAAACGACGTCACGACAAGATACATTCCTCGGAAGCTGTCCGTGACGAGCGTAAGCCCCATCGCGCAGATCTTCGGGATCGTGAGCGCGCACGGATTTCCCTGCGCGGTCCGAAGAGCCACGATCAGCGAGATCGCAAGCACCGCCGTGAGTGTCACGGCAAGCCCGATCTTCTCGAGAAGCACGGATGCCTTCGGATCCCGCTTGTCAAAAAAGGCGCCGACGGCACACGAAACAAGCCCCCCTGCCAAGGGAAGCAGAACGAGCCACAGAAGGATCGTGTCACCGCTCATCGCCTGTTACCTCCGAAATTTATCGTATGCCCCCCGCGACATCCGCGAGGAACTGTATGATCGGTGCGGAAAATACTCCGCACATCACCACCATGATCGCCAGCAGGATCAGCGGCAAACGCATGCGGTTCCCCACCGCACGGATCTCCGGCCCCGCCGCCTCACTGCTCTCATTTTCCGAAATACTCTCCGCCTGTGCGGATTCTTCTTGCGCCTGTTCAGACATCGCCTGCGCCGTCGCGGACACTGCATGCGCCGCCTCCCTCGGAAGCCATGCGCGCACGACGACCTCAAGGATGTAGGCCGCAGACAGAAGCGCCGAGAGGATCAGCGCCGTGAGCCCGATATACGCCCACGTCGTGCCCTGCGCCACCGCGGCGTTGCCGATGTACCATTTGCTGACAAATCCGACCATCGGCGGGATTCCGATCAGCGAGAGGCCGGCCACCGTGTAGACGCTGAAGATCACCGGCATGCGCCTTCCCATGCCGTCCATCTCCCAGACATAGTACCGGTGCGCCTTGACGTTGACGGCACCGATGCAGTAAAACAGCGTGATCTTCATCAATCCGTGCGCGAGCATGTGCGCGAACGCCGCTGTCATGCCCGCCTCCGTCATCAGCGTGGCGGCAAACAATATGTAGGACAGATTGCTGACCGTGGAGTACGCGAGTCGCCGCTTGCAGTGCTGCTCCTTCACGGCCTTCACGGCACCGTAGACCATCGTGAACATCGCAAATCCCATCACCGTGTACTGCGCCCAGGAGCCGCGCAAAAACGACGTTCCGAAGCTGTAGTAGGTGATCCGGATGATGGCGAACGCTCCCGCCTTCACGACCGCGACCGCATGCAGCAGCGCGGTGACCGGCGTGGGCGCGACCGACGCGCTCGGAAGCCACCCGTGGAACGGGAACACGGCTGCCTTGACGCCGAATCCGAGAACTGCCATCACGTATACAACCTGCAATGTCGTGCTCTTGCCGGAGACATCCGTGAGCACCCCGCCGAGGCGGAAATCCAGCGAGTCGCCGTACATGGCGATCGCGATAAATCCGATAAATGCAAACGCGGCGCCGCCGATGGAATACCGGACGTACTTTCGCGTCGCCACGACCGCCTTGTACTTCAGACCGTGCATCATGAGCGGGATGGTCACGAGCGTGAGCATCTCATAGAACATATACATGGTCATCAGGTTCGCCGCAAACGCGATGCCGAGCGTGATGCCGTAGGTCATCGTGTAAAAGGAGAAAAATGTGTTCCGGTGGTCGTCCTTCTCCATGTACTCAAACGCATAGAGCGACGCGATCGGCCACAGCAGCGCGACCAGCCCCGCAAACACGCAGGACGATCCGTCGAGGAAGAACTTGACGGACAGCGTCTCCGCGAGCCGCAGGATCATCGCCTCCTCGGCGGGCCGCTCGTACAGAAGAAACGCGACACACGCCGAAGTAAGGAGCGTCACGGTCATCACCGAGATCTCCATCGCCCTGCGGGAATGCGGTTTTATGATCCCGATCACCGCTCCGCCGAGGATCGGCAGAAACAGCGGGACCAAAAGCCAGTAAGCACTCATGAATCATTTTCCGCGAAACCGTAAACGGCTCCGCTTGCCTCCGAAACTGCGTCCGCCGCTGTCCGTACCGGCGCGACAGGCGCGTGTAATAATGCTCCGATCAGAACACGGTGTTTAAGATCGCCGTAACCCAGTCGGTCAGCAGGCTCGGGAACAGACCGAACACCAGCGTTCCCGCAGCGAGTATGATCAGCGGGACCAGCATGAACGGGCTGGCCTCCCGCTTCGTTTTTTCCTTCTCGAAATCGATCGCATCCGGGTCGTCCGTCTTCACGGGCTCCCCTTCCGCCTCCTCGACGAAAAATGCATCCGCGGACATCGTGATCAGGTAGCCCGCCGTGAGCAGCGCGCTGATGATCAGGATCGCAGGCACGAGGAACCGCATCGGTCCGGTCGACGAATCAAGCGCACCGGCTGCCAGGTACCATTTGCTGACGAACCCGGAGAACGGCGGGATGCCGACGAGCGCCAGGCCGCCGAGCGTGAAGCAGATCATCGTGACCGGCATGATCAGTCCGACGCCCTTCATCTGTGCAACCTTCGTGCGTCCGGTTCGGAAAATGATCGCGCCGGCGCAAAGGAACAACAGGTTCTTGGTGATCGAATGGAACACGATGTGGAGCATCGCTCCCATCGCCGCCACGGGCGCCAGCAGGTACAGGCCCGCAAGGACGTAAGACGTCTGGCTGACCGTGGAATACGCGAGACGCTTCTTGAACACCTTCTCGCGGAACGCGAGCATCGAGCCCAGGAACACTGTCAAAAGCGACAGTCCGAGAAGCGCGTACTGTGCCCAGGTCCCCTGCAAAAACTCCGGTCCCACCGAGAAGAACACGACGCGGATCACGAAGAGGATACCCATTTTCGTGATATTTCCCGACAGAAGCGCCGACGCGGGCGCCGGAGCCACCGGGTGCGCCTTCGGCAGCCACCCGTGCAGCGGGTACATGCCGACCTTGGAACCGAGTCCGACAAGCATCAGAAATACGACGATCGTGAGCGCGGTGCGCTCGTTGCCGCTTAAGTCACTCTTGAGGAAGCCGCCGCCGACATACGAGATCACGCCGCCCGGTACCGAGCGGTCTGCCGCGTAGGTGTAGAGGAAGAACACGCCGATCAGGCCGAGGAACGCACCTGCCAGCGAGTAGTACAGGTACGTGATACCCGCGGAGATCGCCTCCTTCGTCTGCTCGTGCATGACAAGCGGGAACGATGCGAGCGTCATCATCTCATAGAACAGATACGTCGTCACGAGGTTGCCGGAGAAGCATACGCCCATCAGGGCCGCCAGCGCCAGCATCGAGAAGATGCAGTAGCGCGTCTCTCTTCTCTCGTGCTTCATGTACTCAAAGGAAAAGAATGTCGAGCTCACCCACATGGCAACCGTGAGCACGGCAAACCAGACTGCCGTCTTGTCCGACCGGAAGAACACCGGGATCCCCGGCAGCAGTTCAAACAGTTCGATCGACTTGTCCCCAAACAATGCGATCACGACCGCCAGCACCGCCGTCAACGTCACAAAGGCTCCCGTGATCGTTCTCACCATCCGGGTACTCTTGCGAAGCGCCGGGATCATCAGTGCGATCGCTCCCAACAGCGGCACCAAAACAGTTACCGGTATCAACCAAGCTCCATTCATACGCCCCTCCTCCTATCGAAACTGTGACAATCCCGTCTGGATCCATCGGAACACCGGTTCCGATCCCATGCCGAGAACGAAATTGACGATAATAAACAGGATCACCGCCACTCTGGTCGCCGTCGCGTGCCGCACGATGCCCGGCTCGGGCTCCACGACGAGCGGCGTGTAGATATTGATCATCTGACCGATGAAGTACATTGCATTCAGGATCGTACTGATCGCGAGCGCGATGAGCGCGATCAACATTTTCGGTGAGGAATCCACGCCGAACGCGGCCTTCGCAAAATACACCTTCGACGTGAAACCGGCCAGCAGCGGGATGCCCACCATCGACAGCGATCCCACGGCAAATCCGAGTCCCGCGATCCGGTGCCGGTACGCCGCGCCTCGCAGCTTGCGGTAGTTCTCATACTCCCAGGTGCCGTCCGACAGCGAGTTCAGCGAGATGAACAGCATCGATTTGCCGGCTGCGTGCGCGAGAATATGGAAGATCGAGGCGATCATGCCCGCCTCCGTGTTCAGGCCGAAGCCCATGTAGATATATCCGATCTGTGCGACCGAGGAAAATGCGATCATGCGGCTCACGTCGGTCTGCTGGATGGCGCTCACGGAACCGAACACCATGCCGGCGATTCCGAACACGAACAACACGTCGTCCACCTGGATCTGGTGGATGATGTCCGTGCCGATGACGCGGTAGAAAAACTTGATCAAAAGGAAAATGTACCCCTTCGAGACGAGACTCGACAGGATCGCGCTCGACGCGCAGGTCGAGTAGCCATATGCGTCCGGGACCCACGAGTGGAACGGGAACAGTGCCGACTTGATGGCAATACCGACGCAGAACAGGCCGACCGCAACCGTCAGCGGCTCCGTGTAGGTGCCCTGTGCCATGATCGTCACAATGGAATCGTGCATCTGCTCCATCAGCAGGTGTCCGGTGATCCCGTACAGGATCGAAAGTGAGATCAGAACGAGACCGGAACCGAGCAGCGACATGATCATGTACTTGATCGCCGCTAAGAGGTTTCGTCCCCACCCGCGGATCATGATCAGTCCGCACGCGGAGATGGTGTTGATCTCGATGAACACATAGCCCGTGAACATGTCGTTCGTGTAGATGAGCGCGAGCAGCGAGCTCAGGAGCAGGTTCATCATGATGTAATAGAGGTTCTGCTTGTCCTCCGGCACGTCCACCGCGGTGAAGCGATACCCTCCGATGATCGAGAGAAGCATCACGAAGCAGAAGAACGACGCTGTCAGCGCCTCCAGAACGCCGACGCGGATCTCATTGCCGAACGGCGCAGGGAACGCTCCCATGCGGTACGTGTAAGCCGCCCCCGTGTTCAGCACGTAAACAAGAGTCGCGACAGACAACAGTCCCGACACAAGAACCACTGCGAAATTGATCCTCTTCGCCTTCTTCCCCGAAATAACCGAGGAGATCGGGCCCGAGATCATCGGCAGCAGAATGCTGAAAAACGGAAAATTGCGTACAAATTCCATACCGTGCTCCAAACCAAGAGTTACTCGTTGTGCTCCCGTCTCACCAGAAGCGTGATCTCATCGATATCCAGCGTGTGATACCGCCGGTACAGCCGGATCGTGAGCGCCAGCATCAGCGCCGTGACACTGACCGAGACGACAATGCCGGTCAGGACCAGTCCGCTGGGGATCGGGTTGACATACCTCGCCGCGTCGGTGTCACCGTCCTTGATGATCGGTGCGATCCGGCTCGAGATGTACCCCATCGATGCCAGGAACAGATATACTGCGGTGTCCATGATGTTCATGCCGATGATCTTCTTGATCAGGTTTCTCTGCAGCAGCAGGTTACAAAACCCGATGCCGAACAACACCATGGAGACGACCGCGAGATAATTTTCAAACAGCGCGTCCGCCATACCGTTACCTCACTAGAACGTCCCTCTTCGGAACAATGCGTAAAATGCGTACATTGTGCACGCAACCTCCAGACCGACCAGCAGGTTGATCGGCAGGATCAGCCCGGAGCTGATGATATTTCCGAGTCTTCCGAGCGGCACCACCGAGGCGATCCCGTTCGCGCCCGTAAACAGATAGTAGGCGATGATCATCGCGTACAGGCACAGCGACCCGACCTTGATGATGTCATACACCTTCTCATCGAAAAATCGTCTTGTCATGCGGAACCCAAACGCCGCGTTATACAGGATCAGTCCCGCGCCGATCACCGCTCCGCCGGAGAAGCCTCCGCCGGGCGACAGATGACCGTTCAACAGGATGTACAATCCGAACAGAAAGATCATCGGAACGACGATCCGGGCTACGTTCTGCAGGATGACATCGGGCTCCGGCTCGAGATCCTTCTTCTCCTTCTCCTTCGGCGCCGTTCTGTGCAGCAGAAGGATCAGCACCGAACACGCCGCCACAAACAGCACGTTCGTCTCTCCGAACGTATCAAACGCGCGGTACTGCAGGATCATGCCGGTGACCGTGTTGACAACGCCGGTCTCCTCACTGCCCTTCTCCAGGTACCGCTCCGCCACCTCGTTGTTCGTCGGCGAGTTCTCATCGCCGAACCGCGGCATGTACGCGACATTCATGATCAGCATGCCGATGATCAACAGGCACATGATCATCGCCAGCACGTAGTATATTCTTCGGAACACCCGCACGCCGGAGAGCTGCGCAAAGCGCTTGGCATCCTCGTACGGATCGGTCTCCTTGAGCTCGATGTAGTTTGCATTTTCCGTGCGCTCGGTCTCCTTGACCTCCGCGATGCGGGTTCGCCACTCCTCCACATGGTCTTCCTCGGGGAGAGGCTTATCGCCCTTCACGAAATCGAGAAACCGGTGCGCAAACGAGCGCTCATAATCTTTCCGTATCCGGCTCATCTTCCTCCTCCTCGACGGCATTGATCTTCCGTAGTGTCACGAAGAACAGCACGCTCGTAACGCCGGCGCCGACCGCGGCCTCGGTGATGGCGAGGTCCGGCGACTCCAGGAAGATCCAGATAATAGACATAACCAGGCTGTACGACATGAAGATCACGACCGAAGCCAGCAGGCTCTTCGCGAAGCTCACGCCGATCGCGCACGCGATCAAAAATCCGACAAGCAGCAACAGAATTATCTTCGTCATACGCTCTTGCCTCCCCGCTCGGTCTCCTCGATCTCGCAGTTGTCCTGCAGCTTATCGCTGATCTCGACCTCCATCCCGGCCAGCAGATGGCTCGAGACCGGACTTGCGAACCAGAAGAACAGGATGATCAGCGCAAGCTTCAATGAATCAAAATGGAACCCGCGCAAAATGATCAACCCGAGCAAAACCATCAATATTCCCAAGGTATCCGTCATCGCCGCCGCGTGCATGCGGTTCATGGCATAGCGGAACTTGAACAGACCGAACGCTGCGATCAGTGCGATTGAGAGGCCGCACAGGATGCACAGCCCGCCGACGATCAGGCGAAACCATTCCATCATTTTCCGCCTCCTTCCGACACTTCAGCATCCGAAGAAGCCGTCACAGTTTCTGCGGACGCGGATCCTCCCGAAGGTATCGTCTGTCCGCTTTTTTTCAGCTGATGCTCCCGGTGAACGCCGAGGTACACGCGCGTCAACACGACGACCGCGAGAAAACTGATCATCGCGTAGATCAGCGCGACGTCAAGCAGATAGCTCTCGCCCAGCCACAGCGAGAGGATGCAAATGATCATAATTGTGAGCGTGCCGAGCATGTTGACCGAGACGATGCGGTCTGCGATCTCGGGTCCGCGCATCGCGCGGATCAGGCACGCAAACATAACCAGTACCAACACGATCACGGCACCGCCGAAGAGGTATTCCGAAGCCTGCGAAACCGTCATGACGCACCTCCCTCTTCCTTCGCGTCGCTGCCGGTCGTCTGCAGCTCCATGAGCATCCGGACGAACGCATTGTTCTCCGTTCCCTCCGCGATATCGCGGTCGAGGGCATGCACAAGGAACCGTCCATCCTCGGAAAGGCCGACGGTGATCGTACCGGGAGTGAGTGTGATGGAGTTGGCCAGGACCACGCGTGCGCTGTTCGTCTTCAGATCCGTATGGAACGACATCAGCACGGGCTCCGGCTCATATTTGGAGGACAGGATCAGTCGAAGGACCTCAAAGTTGGCCTTGATGATCTCGCGCAACAGAACGATCAGATACCGCACGCCCCAGCTGACCTTGGACAGGACGCGGAACTCCGTGCGGATCGAATAATGCATAAAATGACTGAAGAAAAACCACAGAGGCACACAAAAAGCAAGGCCGACTCCGAGGACCTCCCAGGTGAAGCGACCGTTAAAGATAATCCAGATGATCAAAAACAACAGGAACATCCCTTGCCTCCCCACGAGCTCCTTCGATTCCCCTTGCTGCGTTTACGCCTCGATCTATCGAAGAAACAATTTGCGATTAGTGTAGCACCACCGCCCCGAAATGTCAAATGATATCAGGGGCAAAGCGGCGGATTTAAACGATAAAACAAAGGACCCTCGATCACTCGAGGGTCCTGATGTTTTCATGTTTGTCTCTCGGAAAATTCGCGATTATGCGCGAGCCTTCTTGGAAGCAACCACAGCACCAAGTGCGAGGATTGCAACACCTGCAAACAGAACTACGGTCATGGTATCAGCCGTCTTCGGAGCGTCGCCGCCCTTTCCATCAGCCTTGCCATCGCCTGCGCCAGCCGGAGTCGAAAGAACAGCCTTCTGAACTGCAAAACCGTTGTAGAAGTTAAGGTTGATGTCGCCTGCAGCAGCCTTCTTGATGTCGTCTACGTTAAACTCGAACGTAAGAACATCACCGAAAGCCGGCTCAGCCGAAGTCTTAGCCTCGAAAGCACCGTCTACAGTCCAGGAACCATCGGTGCAAATACCACCGATACCCCAGCCTGCACCTGCAGTACCATCAGCGGTACCGCCCTCATCCTTAGGGTCATACTTAACCGTTACAACAATCTTGGAACCTTCCGGAGCGTTGGTAACAGCGTCCGTAATCGTTGCATTGCTTGTCGCGATCTCAGTCTCGTCAGCAAGAGCGGTGCCGAGGATCATCGTCATAGCAAGTACAACAGCAAGTACAGTTGCCAATAACTTTTTCATGAAAAGTTACCTCCTTAAATGTGAATTCACAACTACAGATATTGTAACAAAATTGTTACAAGTATACTATTATCAAAATGCACAATAAACGCGCTCAGATTTGTGCACTTTTGATACTTGGTCAGGAGCCGTCAGGCTCGTCCGATCACTTGCGGTTCTTCTGCAGGAAATCGGGAATCTTGATGCCGCCCGCAGCATTCTCGGTCGAAGCCGGCTTGCTGTAGGTCGGTGCCGCGTACGTCGGCTGCTCGGTCGGCTGAGGCTGAACAGGCGTTGCATAGTTCGGTCTCACCTGGGTAGGTGCTGCCGGAGCTACGCTCGGAGCTGCAGGTGCCACGGGAGCTCCCGTTGCCGTCGGGCGGTTAGTGAAGCCGAGGCCGGTGTAAACGCCGGACTGCGTCGTCTTCTTCTGTGCGTAGTTCTGACGGTTTGCTGCGCTCTGGGACATCGAATTCGGATGCTCCTCAAGACCGGTCGCGATAACCGTGATACGGCACTGATCCGGCGAGGACTCGTCGTAGATCGCACCGAAAATGATATTGGCCTCTTCGCCGGCAAGCTCCTGTACGTAGGTAGCTGCCTCGTTGACCTCGATCAGGCTGACAGCGCCCGCGATGTGAAGGATGACATGGCTTGCGCCCTCGATGTTGGTCTCGAGAAGCGGGGACGTCGTCGCCTGCTTCACAGCCTCCATACACTTGTCATCACCGGAACCGTAACCGATACCGATGTGGGCAACGCCCTTGTCCTTCATGACGGTCTCAACGTCCGCGAAGTCAAGGTTGATCAATGCGGGTGCGTTGATGAGATCGGTGATACCCTGAACACCCTGCTGCAGAACCTCATCTGCCTTGCGGAGTGCCTCCGGCATCGTCGTGCGACGGTCAACGATCTCCAACAGGCGATCGTTCGGGATCACGATCAATGTATCTACAGACTGGCGAAGGCGCTCGATACCCGAGAGTGCGTTCGCCATACGCTGCTTTGCTTCAAAACGGAAAGGCTTGGTCACGATACCGACCGTAAGAACGCCCATCTCCTTCGCGATCTGCGCAACTACGGGTGCTGCACCGGTTCCGGTACCGCCACCCATACCGCAGGTTACGAACACCATGTCCGCGCCCTTGATGATCTGTGTGAGCTCTTCCTTGCTCTCTTCCGCAGCCTTCTCGCCGACATCCGGCTGAGAGCCTGCGCCGAGGCCCTTGGTAAGTTTCTCACCTATCTGAATGCACTGAGGAGCCCTGCAATTCTTGAGGTGCTGCTTGTCGGTGTTGACACATACGAATTCAACGCCCACGATGCCCTCTTCGATCATGCGGTTTACCGCGTTGTTGCCGGCGCCGCCGACACCGATTACCAGTATCTTTGCAGCCGCTTCGTTCTCTTCTCCCTTGATTTCAACCAACGTTGTGTCCTCCTTTTGCATAATATTCCTATTAGCCAACTTCTATGATATATTCAAATGCTCAAAATAGCAAGCATTTTTTTCTTTATTCACCGCTGTTTCCGCCCTCTTCGGGCTCGGTTTTGCGCTCTCTTGCATAAAAATCATCGCCGCTCTTCGTAACGCTCTCCATATTGATGTCGTAGGCGATCGTTTTGCCTTTTTCCGCGTTGCGTTCCGCCAGTTTTCGCTCGACGTCCGGGATCATTGCGACCTGCACGTCATAGACCTTGCGAACGCCCAGAAAATAGTTGTTGTCCCCGACGCGGATCGTCACCGCCTTGTTGCCGTCGAAGCTGATCTCGTCGATGTGGAAACCCTTGTTCTGCATTTGGAACACGATGCTCAAGATCACTTGAAAAAGGCTGTTGTCCTGCGTTTCAAACACCTGGTACATCGCTAGATTGTTGTACTTTAAGCCCATGACAACGGGAAGATTTTCCGTGTTCGTCGGCCGCGAGGAGATGATCTCGCCGTCGCGGTTGAAGTACAGGTAGTACCCCATGTCGTAAATGCACGCGATCGGCGGCTTCTCGTACGCCGTGATCTTGATGCGGTCATCGTCATCCACCTCGACGACGATCTTCTCGATGAACGGAAGCGGCTCCACATCGTAGTACTTGTAATACAGCTTGATCAGGATCGAGTAGCGGTCGCGGAAACGGTCCCGCAGCACGTGGTCGCGGATCTCCTGCGCCGTGTATCTCTCGGAAAATCCGACGATCGTCACGGTGACATCCTGCTCCTTGTTGATGCGGTACCTCTCGTGAAACCAGTAGGCAAATCCGACGAGCGCCATCAGGATCAGCAACAGGATGAGGATCCGACGCAGGATTCTCGTGCTTCGCTTTTCTACTTTGATAACCGCCATCGCTGACCTCTAACCATCCGGATCATTCGTCCGTGTTTTTCCTCGCCGGCTGGCCCAGGACCACATCCATGCTGTATTTTCCGGGCTGTGTGCCCGTGTTGTCCGCCCTGCTCTGCGCTGTTGCCGGTGCCGGCGTCTCCGCCGTCTCGATGCTGTCGCTTCTGCGCCGCAAGATCTCCTCGGCGCGAAGGCCGCTCTTCCGCCCGGACTTTGCGGCTCCGCTCTTCCGGCTCGCCGGCTTACCCTCACCCGACTTGCCCGAACCGAACATGCCGAGCAGACGGCGCTTCGGCTTCTTCCGGCCGGTCGGCTCATTTTTCACTGCGATGAACCCGCCGCGGGTTCTCTCGCCCGATATAGTGTCGGTCCGACGTTTCGCTCCCGTCGGTCCGCTGTACTCAAAGATCTCAACCTTCCGTCTCTCACCGATGTTGCGCGATACGTTCAGCACAAGCCCGCACTCGATGCAGAGCACGATGAGGGAGGAACCGCCGTAGCTGATGAACGGCAGCGTGACGCCGGTGGACGGGATGGTCCCGGTCACAACGGCCACGTTGATGCACACCTGAAGTCCGATGTGAAGCATCACGCCGTAACACAGCAGCGTTCCGTACAATTCCTGCGCGTTGATCGCGATGATCGCGATCCGCCACAGCAGCACTCCGAACAATATTAAGATCGCCGCACCGCCGAGAAGTCCCATCTCCTCCACGATGACCGCGAAGATCATATCTGTGTGAACCTCAGGGATGTGCCCGAGCTTCTGCGCGCTCTGTCCGATCCCCTTGCCGAGGAATCCGCCGGAGGCAAGCGCGTAAAGGCCCTGTTTGATCTGGCCTTCATTTTCCTTGTCCTCGAGGTGGATCCACTCATACACGCGGCGCATACGGAAGTTGCCGGACGATGTGTCCTGCGTCTTCACGTACCGCACGATCAGGATCGCGCCGAGAAGGCCGGCCGCTACAAGGATGACAAAAAACAATTTCTTCTTCGAGCAGACAAACAGCAGTCCGCCCACGATACCGAACAGCACGATGGCCGTCGTCATACTCTCGACAAGCGCCAGGACTGCGATCACGGAGATACCGATGAGGAAAATGACGGTGTCCCGGACGCGGTGTTGTCCCGCAACGATTCTGCACAGCCAGTAGGATGCGATGATGATCATAAACAGCTTGGCGAACTCGCCCGGCTGGATCTTGATTCCGCCGACGGCGATCCAGCGGGCAGCGCCGTTGGTCGCACCGCTCAGTTCCGTGTTGCTCCGGCCGATCACGATAACCGCGGCCAGCGCTCCCACGATAAACAGATAGCCCAATGCGATGAAGATCGGCCATTTGCGGCGCGGAGTCTCGATCGCATAGATGCGGTAGTCGATCAGGGAAATGATGATCATCGCGACAACGCCTACTGCTGCGAAAACGATCTGGCTGTCGGTGTATTTCGTGGCGTTGCGCTCGTATTTTGCGGCGTTGTAGGCACTGATGCTGCCGATCATCAGGATACCGATGACGATCAGTGCGATAACCATGAAGAGCATGGTGTAGTCATAGTATTTTCGATTGCGTTTCTCCGGTTCGCGCCGGGTCTCCGTCGGATCCATGCCCCTCTCTCCTTTTCCTGCTTATTTCGCGCTTATCTCGATCACGTGTCTCCGCCATCGCCGTTGTTCTCACCGCCGTCATCCGAGAGATCCGGGTAGTCGCTGTTGTTGATCTCGTCGTCATCGTCGGTGTACTCGACATGGTAATCGATGTCGCCGTCGGGATATACGCCGAGGTACGGGAGGATCTCGGAAAGGATCTCGCTCGTAAGCTGCGTCGCCGGACGGCTCGAGTTGTATAATTTCTCATCGTCGATCTCATCGATGACGATGTAGATAATGTACTTCGGATTGTTGTACGGAACGCTGCCGACGAAGGATACGACGAAACGGTTCTCGTCACGCTTTCCCTTCTTTGCGGTTCCGGTCTTGCCGCCGACCTTGTAGCCCTTCGTCTGGGCGGGCTTGGCGGTACCGCTCTCTACGGTCAGGAGCGTCGCCTCCTGCAAAAACGCCGAGGTGTCGGCGCTCACGGTCTTGCGGACCAGAAGGTTCGTCGCGTCGTACACGGTCGCACCGTCGCCATTGAGAACCTGGCGGACAACGTGAGGCTGATAGTAATAGCCGCCGTTGACGAGCGATGCGTAAGCCGCCGCGATCTGCACCATCGTCACGTTGAAGCCCTGGCCGAAGCTCTGTGTCGCAAGCTCGAGGTCGGAATAGTTCGTGTGCTTCATCATGATGCCGGGCGCCTCGCCGGGAAGATCGATGCCGGTCTTCTCGCCGAATCCGAAATGCTTCTGATAGCGGTAGAACAGCGTGGCTCCCTCCTTCTCCGCGATCGAGATCAAGGCGGAGTTGCAGGACTTCGAAATGGACTCCTTGAGGCTTACGTCGTTGTGTGTTGCGTTGCATCGGATGGTCGCACCGCCGACCTCCACGGTACCGGGGCACTTGTAGTGCGAATCCTTGCTGACGATCTTCTCCTCGAGCGCTGCGGCAACCGTGAAACACTTGAACGTGGAGCCGGGCTCGTAGGTGTCGCTGACGCAGAAGTTACGCCACATCTTGTTGAGCGCGTTGAGGCGCTCCTCATCCGTCATGTCATCCGCTTCCGGCGTCGAGCCGTCGGGCAGGATGATCTCGCGGGGATTGTTCAGGTCATAGGAACGGTTCGAGGCCATCGCCACGATCTCGCCGTTCGTCGCATCCATCACGACGACACCGATATTGTTGACGCGGTATTGTTCGAGAAATGCGTTTACCTTTTTCTCGACAGCCTGCTGCGCATATAGGTCGATCGTCGATACGACCGTGTAGCCGGCCACCGCTTCCCAGGTGTTTGTGATCAGGTTGAGGTCCGCGTCGTAGTAGCCCGAGACGCGTCCGTCCGTACCGTTTAAGTAGCTGTTGTACTGCTGCTCAATACCGCCGCATCCGACGTTGCCGGAGTTCGTGAAGCCGATCACATGCGAAGCCACGGTGCCGTAGGGATAGTTTCTCTCATACTCCGTTTCGAACCAGACGCCCTTGATGAACTTGTGGTCCTCGGTCGAGGTGTCGAGCTGCTGTGCCTTGAAGTCCGCGATCTTCTCGTACGGCTGTTTCCGGTACAGAATGTAGTAGCTGCTGTTCTTCTGCTCCATCGCCGTATCGAACTCCTCCTGCGTCGTTCCGAACGCCTTCTGGAGTGCGGCAAATGTGTACTTCATGTAGGACGCGCTGGACTTGATGACCTTCGGGTCCAGGATGACGTTGTACGTCTTGCTGCTGTATGCGAGCTGTACACCGTTGCGGTCTGTGATGGAACCGCGCTGGAACGGCAGCTTCGAGCCGACCGTCGAGTTATAGCCCTGGTCCTGGATCGCGTTCTGGTACTCGGTTCCCTTCGCGATCTGCCAATAAGCGATCCGACCCACCAAAAACAGCAAAATGCCCGCCATGATAAACAGTACGAGCAAGATGCGTCTCTGATTGTTTTCGTTGCTGTTGATACTTCGAATGCCGATTTTCCTAGCCATGTCCTGTCCCTGTATGACGCGGCAAAGGAGCAATCCGCAAGGTTGCTCCCGAATACCGCACAATGAATTATTATCGCATCAGTTTTTCCATCAGACTCTCGAAGACGGTCTGCTCCGGTTTCTCCGCCGCAGCGATCTCGTCATACTGTCTCACGTAGCCCTCATTCTTGAACGACATCGTGATCACTTCGTTGTCCTTCGGGAACACCATGCCGAACTTGCCGACGGCAACCTCGTACACCTTGTTCAGGTCAACACTGCGGGCGATCTCCTGCTCCGCCTCATCGTTCATGCGAACGAGCGTGATGTATTCGTTGTTCAGTGTCGTGAGCTCGCGGTCCAGCTCCTGGCTTCTCGCACGGACACGTGCGAAGGAGATCGCGCAGTAAGCGATCGCCAGAAGGCCGATTGCCATAAATGCAAACGTGAAGAAGTCCGTTCTCTTGCGGATACCGATCAGCGGAGCGGCCTGTTCTGCCTGCCGTCTGACGCGGCGCGGTCTCGTCTCCTCCTGCGGCTGATATGCGGGCTCCGCAATCGCACGCGCGAGGTTGTCCGTGATCACGTCCTGTCTTCTTCGATTGTCCGTCTCCGCCTCAAGGCTTCTTCTCGTCGTCTTCATAATCATACCCCAAAAATGTGTTTCTTCCGTGTGCGCTTACTGCCACGTCGCCGGTTCGGCGTTCCGCTCGAAGATCCGCAGTTTCGCACTCTTTGCTCTTCGATTACGCTCCGTCTCTTCCTCCGAGGGAAGGATCGGTTTTTTCGTGATCACCGTTCCGAGTGATCTGCGTTTGCATATGCACACCGGAAACTCCGGCGGGCAGATGCACGGCGATTCGTTCTTTCGGAAAATCTGTTTCACGATCCTGTCTTCCAGCGAGTGGAATGTGATGATGCAGATCCTTCCGCCCGGTGCCAGCCGCCGTATCATGCCGTCTACCGAGTTTTGCAGCACCTCGAGCTCCCGGTTGACCTCGATCCGGATCGCCTGAAATGTCTGCTTGGCGGGATGGCCTCCCGTCCTGCGGGCCTTCGCCGGTATCGCACCCTTGATGATGTCAACCAGTTCCAGGGTTGTCTCGATCGGCTTGGTCTCGCGCTCCCTTACAATGTGCTTGGCGATATTTTTCGCGAAGGGCTCCTCGCCGTAGTCCCGGATCACCCGGTACAGCGCATCCTCGGTGTAGCCGTTCACTACATCGGCCGCCGTCCGCGATCCCTCCCGGCTCATCCGCATGTCGAGCGGTGCATCCTCCATGTAGGAGAAGCCTCGTTCCGCGGTATCCAGCTGAAAGGAGGAAACCCCCAGATCGAGCATGATGCCGTCCACCCGCTCGATCCGGAGGGTGTCTAAAATGTCGCTCATCGCTTCGTAATTACTTTGTATGATCGTTACCCGCTCCCCGTACGGTGCGAGTCTCTCGCCGGCCGCCCGGATCGCGTCCGCGTCCTGATCGATCCCGATCAGCCGCCCGGTTGTCAGTTGCTTTGCTATCGCCTCGGAATGTCCTCCGCCGCCGAGTGTTCCGTCGACGTAGATTCCGTCCGGCCGTACGTTCAGGCCGCCAACCGTCTCGTCGAGCAGCACGGAAACATGTACGAACTCTTCCATACCGTCCCTCCGTGCCCGTTACAGGCGGATGCCGTACTGCGCTGCGGTCGCGATGGTGTTCTCCATCGAGATGCCTGCGCTCTTCTTGTCCCATGCTTCCTTCGAGTACACGTGGATCTTCTCGAGGTCGCCCACGGATACGATATCCTTCTCAACTCCCGCCTTCATGCGAAGGTCCTGCGGGAGCATCACTCTTCCCTGCTGGTCCATGTCGACCGGTTCGGAGTTGTAGGACAAAATCTCGATGATCCCGCTCTCGGTCGCCGGGAGCTGTGCATCCAACTTCTCCATCAGTCTGTCCCACTCATCCATCGGATACAGATTCAGGCATTGACCAAGCCAGGCCACGATAAAATGATCCCCGAGTTTCTCGCGAAACTTGACGGGAATGATTATCCTGCCCTTAGCATCAACGCTGTGGATATGTTTTCCGGAAAAATAGGACATCTTTTCTCTCCACTTCAAACCACTTTGCAACATTTCGATGGGAAAATGTGGGATTTTCCGCCACTAATTGGATTATAGTGCTGTTTTCCGGGAAAAGTCAACAGGAAAATGGGAACTTTGTGAAAAATTTTTCACATTTTTTTAATTTTCACACAAAAAAAGCGGCACATTCCGCATTTTCAAACATATGTTCGGAGAACAAGTGTTTGTTTATGCGAAATGTGTCGCTTTTCGTCTTTGTATAAGGTCTCTTACAACAGGGACGCAATTCCCGCTACAACCAGCGATACCACCCATGCGATCGCGCACTGTTCGACCACGATGAGAGCCGCCCATTTGGCGCCGAGCTCACGCCGTACCGATGCAACCGCCGCCACGCAGGGCGTGTACAGAAGGCAGAATACTAAGAGTGCCGCCGCGGTCGCGCCCGTCATGACCGCCGTGATAGCCGCCGCACCTCCGAAGAGGATGTTCAGAGTCGACACCACGCTCTCCTTCGCGAGGAAGCCGGTGATCAGCGCCGTCACAACGCGCCACTCGCCGAAGCCGTGCAGCGTAAAGATCGGCGCGATTACGCCCGCGAACGCCGCCAGGATGCTGTCCTTCGAATCCTCGACCATGTTGAAGCCGAAGTCAAAGGTCTGCAGGAACCACACGACCATGCTCGCGAGGAAAATGACGGTGAATGCGCGCTGCAGGAAGTCCTTCGCCTTGTCCCACAGCAGGTACGCCACGCTCTTCACGCCGGGCATGCGGTAGTTCGGAAGCTCCATGACGAACGGTACTGCCTCGCCGCGGAAGAAGAATGTCTTCGCGACGAGCGCCACCACGATCGCCGTGAGGATGCCTCCCAGGTAGAGGGCGATCATCACAAGTCCGCTGTAGCGCGGGAAAAACGCATGAGCGAAGAAGCCGTAGATCGGAAGCTTCGCCGTGCAGCTCATAAACGGAGTCAGCAGGATCGTCATCTTGCGGTCACGCGCACTCGGCAGTGTCCTCGACGCCATAACGCCCGGGACCGTACATCCGAAGCCGATCAGCATCGGCACGATGCTGCGTCCGGAGAGACCGATCTTGCGGAGCAGCTTATCCATGACGAATGCCACGCGCGCCATGTATCCGCTGTCCTCCAACACGGAAAGGAAGAAGAACAGCACCACGATGATGGGCACGAAGCTCACGACGCTGCCGACGCCCTGGAATATGCCGTCGATCACCAGTGATCGCAGGATCGGATTGACGTTGCCCGCGTCAAGTCCCTTCTCCGCGAGTCCCTGCAGCTTGTCGATGCCGCTCTCAAGCAATCCCTGGAAAAATGCTCCGATCACGTTGAACGTGAGGAAGAACGTGAGCGCCATGATCGCGATGAACACGGGGATCGCCGTGAAGCGGCCGGTCAGCACGCGATCGATCTGACGACTTCTCTTGTGCTCCTTGCTCTCCTTCGGCTTGACGACCGTGCGCTCGCACACGGAGTGGATGAAGGTGTATCGCATGTCCGCGATGGCCGCCGCGCGGTCGAGCCCGCGCTCCTCCTCCATGTTGACGATCATATGCTCAATGGTTTCTTTTTCATTTTGCGTGAGGTTAAGTGCCTCCATGACAAGCGTGTCACCCTCGACAAGCTTGCTCGCCGCGAAACGGACCGGGATGCCGGCCGCCTCCGCGTGGTCCTCGATGAAGTGCATGATGCCGTGCAGGCAACGATGCACCGCACCGCCGTTCGCGTCGCGGTCGCAGAAATCGGTCCTGCCCGGGCGCTCCTGGTATTTGGCGACGTGCACGCAGTGACGGATCAACTCGTCGACGCCCTCATTTTTCGCTGCACTGATCGGCACGACGGGGATCCCCAGGATGGACTCCATGCGGTTGATGCGGATCGTGCCGCCGTTGCCGCGGACCTCGTCCATCATGTTCAGAGCGAGCACGATCGGAACGTTGAGCTCCATCAGCTGAAGCGTCAGGTACAAATTGCGCTCGATGTTCGTCGCATCGACGATATTGATGATGCCCGTAGGCTTTTCCTTCAATATAAACTCGCGGGACACGATCTCCTCGGCGCTGTACGGCGACAGGGAGTAGATGCCCGGAAGGTCGGTCACAAGCGTGTCCGGGTTGTTTCGCACCTCGCCGCTCATGCGGTCGACCGTCACGCCCGGAAAATTCCCGACATGGCGGTTGGCACCGGTCAACTGGTTGAACAGCGTCGTCTTGCCGCAGTTTTGGTTGCCCGCAAGCGCAAACGTGAGAACGGTTCCCTTCGGGAGAGGGTTCTCATCCGCCTTGACATGGTAGTTCTTGCCCTCCTCACCGAAGCCGGGATGGTCGGGAACGGTCACCGAGACAGGCTCTCGCTCCGCCTCGCACTCTTCTGCCTCCGCGCTCTCCTCGCACGGCTCGACCTCGATGGTCTTCGCGTCCTGCAGCCGGAGCGTGAGCTCGTACCCGTGTACGGTCACCTCGAGGGGATCGCCCATGGGGGCAAACTGCTTGAGCGTCACAACGACGCCGGGGATCATGCCCATGTCCAGCAAATGCTGGCGCAGCGCACCCTCGCCGCCGACCGCGGTGATCTTACCGCTCGCACCGATTTTCAGCTCACCAAGCGTCATTCCGCACTCACCCTCTTCTTACGATTCTTGCAGTACAGCCGGATGTACACGGCCGCAGCGCCGACCACCAGCAGTCCGCTGAGCAGCTGGGACACCGCGATCGACGTGCCGAACAAAAACAGCTGGTCGGTGCGCAGTCCCTCGATCCAGAGACGGCCGAGTCCGTACCCGAACAGATACAACAGGAAGATCTCCCAGTCGAAGCCCTTGCGCTTCGTGCGAAGCAGCAACAGGATCAGCAGGGCAAGGTTCCACAGAGATTCATATAAAAATGTAGGATGCACGCTGATGTAGGTCGCGCCGTCGATCACGGTCGCGTTCTCGCGGATCTCCATCACGCGCTCGAGCGCCGCCGTGCGCGAGCCGAACTCATTTTTCACTGCTGCGACCGGGCTGTTGGGGTCAAACCAGCGGTTGACCTCGCGAACGTCGATCTGCATCGCGAAAATGCTGTTGGTGTACGTGCCGAACGCCTCGCGGTTGAAGAAGTTGCCCCAACGGCCGATGATCTGACCGGTCAGAAGACCGATGACCGCCGTGTCGAGGAACAATCCGCGGTTCAGCTTCTTGATCTTCGTGAACACGAAGCCCGTCAGGATGCCGGCGATGACGCCGCCGTAGATCGCAAGTCCGCCCGTGCGGAGGTTGAACACGCTCATGGGGCTGTCGGAAAATTGTCTCCAGTTGAACACCACATAGTAGATGCGCGCGCCCGCCACCGAGAGCACAACCGCCCAGATCGTGAAATCGAGGTAGTGATCACGGTTCTGTCCCGTCCGCTTCGCGACCTGATCCGCCATCAGGTATCCGAGAATCATAGCGAGACCGATGCACACGCCGTAATACGCGATACGAAAACCGAACACCGAAAAATAGCTTCCGATGTTCTTGATCACGATCCCCAGGTTCGGGAACCGGATGTTCGTCTTCAGGCGCTCGGTGCCTTCCGCCACCGCATCCGCGACCTGTACCGACTGGTCCAGCAGGACAAGCAACTGTTCCATGGGTTTACTCCTTCGGAAAATATAAATACGTCTCACCGTCATTTGTGATCCAATACGGATCACCGTCATTCGCAAAAAAACAACTTCGGAATTGATAAACATAGTAGTTGTTTTTTTGCTCATGTGCGGCGGTGACTGTACGTCACCGCCTGTTGTCTCTGTCTCGCGCCGAAGTGAAAACACGTTTTCACTTCGGGGAGAGACAGAGACAAACGGTGATCCTACAGTAACTCTTGGTTACACGTTGAATCTAAACAATATCACATCTCCGTCCTTCACGACGTACTCCTTGCCCTCGGAGCGGACAAGGCCTTTCTCCTTCGCCTGCAGCATGCCGCCGCAGCTGACCAGGTCGTCGTAGGCAACTACCTCGGCGCGAATGAAGCCTCGCTCGAAGTCGGTGTGGATCTTGCCCGCCGCCTGCGGCGCCTTCATGCCGCGCGTGATCGTCCACGCTCTCGTCTCGTCCGGTCCCGTCGTGAGGAAGCTGATCAGGCCGAGCAGATGGTAGCTCGCGCGGATCAATTTCTCGAGGCCGGCCTCCTCCAGGCCCATCTCGGTGAGGAATTCCTTGCGCTCATCCTCCTCGAGCTCGGAGATCTCCTCCTCGAGTCTCGCGCAGATGACAAACACCTCGGAGCCCTCCGCCTTCGCAAACTCGCGCACCTTCGCAACGTACTCGTTGTTCGCGCCGTCGTCCGCGATGTCATCGTCGGACACGTTGGCTGCGTAGATGACCGGTTTTCTCGTGAGAAGCGAGTATCCGCGAAGCCAGCCGATCTCATCCTCATCGTCGGTCTCGAACTCGCACGCCTTCTTGCCGTTCTCGAGAAGCTCCTTGATCTTCCCAAGCATCTCGCACTCCTTCGCCTGCGCCTTGTCGAAGCTCGCGGCTCTGCCGACCTTGGCGATGCGGCGCTCGACCGTCTCCATGTCGGCGAAGATCAGCTCGAGGTTGATCGTCTCGATATCGCGGATCGGATCGACACTGCCGTCGACATGGATGATGTTGGCGTCGTCAAAGCAACGCACCACATGCACGATCGCGTCCGTCTCGCGGATGTGCGAGAGGAACTGGTTGCCGAGACCCTCGCCCTGGGACGCGCCCTTCACGAGGCCTGCGATGTCCACGAACTCCACGACCGCGGGGATGGTCCTCTTGGACTGATACATCTCCGTCAGAACGCCGAGCCGCGCGTCCGGCACGGTCACGACGCCCACGTTGGGGTCGATCGTGCAGAACGGATAGTTGGCCGACTCCGCGCCTGCTTTCGTCAGCGAGTTAAACAATGTGCTCTTTCCCACGTTGGGAAGACCCACGATACCTAATTTCATGCTTCAAAACTCCTTTGTCATTCATATTCATCGGAAAATGGGTTCATTTTCCGCGTATGTGCTTAAATTAATCAACCGCTTAATTGGAAAATGCGGTGAGCCCGAGGACGGTTGAATCATCGCAGTCGATGATGTACTCCACCTTGTTCTGGAGGTAGTCATGCCACTCGCTCGCCGTGAGGTACGAGATCGGGCCGCCCGGGTATTTGTTGTTGATCAGGTTGTTCGCGCCGTCGACGAAGATCTGCCGCGTGTTGCTGCTGTCCGCAAGCGCGGTCGTCTCGATCAGCAGGTACTCGCCCGACCCCGCCCAGGTCTCCACCGCCACCATGGCGTGGTTCTTCGGGAAAATGAGGAAGGCGTGCATGTCGGCGCTCTGCAGCGCGCTCGCGACGACGAGCGACGTCTCGATGCACAGGCCGCTCCGGCTCTCGATCACCTCGCGCGGGAGCAGGATGTGCTGATGGCTGTTGCTCAGGGAAAATACATCCATGTTGTAGCGAATGCCCATCACATTGAGCGCCCGCATGATGCCGGCCGCCTCGATGTACGTGGTGACGCGGTGATCGAACTGGCTGCCCTGATAGCCGGCGAAGGACTCCATTTTCCCACCGGTCATCGCCGAGATCTCGTCGATCGCGGTCCGCTTGAGCTGTGTGATGGATGTCGATTCCGGTGTCAGATAGCACAGGATGTTGTCCTTGGTGGAGACGCCGTACTCATCGCTCGACCACTCAAAGTCGTTGCGGCTCTTAATCGTGACCGGGAAGCTCTTCGCGTCGATCAGCGTGTAGCCGTCCTGCTCGAACACCGAGACGACGATCTGCGCCTGCTTCGCCGTCGAGAGGTCGATGTCGCTCGTAAGCACGGGCGGCTTGATCTCGATGGCCTTGAAGGACGCGTCGAGGGTGAAGGTCTGCCGGTACTTCTGTGTGTACCCGGGGATCTCCGCCTCCACGGTGATGCGGCGGTTTCCGCTGATGCAGCCCGTCTTGACGATCACGAACGCGTTGTACGTGTTGTACAGCGCCGGGTAGATCGTGTCGATGGCGCTGTAGTCCACCGTGATCTTGGTGTTGCGGTTGTATTCGAAATTGTACGCGGTCCGCACTTCCCTGCTCATGCCGGAGCAACTCGAGATCTCCGCAGCAAGGGCGGACGCGACGTTCGCCTGATTTTTCGCAAATTCAAACTCTCCGCGCAGACATGCGAGGAGCGCATCGAAATCCTGCTCCTCCGCCGTGACGAAGCGCATCGCGAGATACTTGCAGGAGTAATACCTGAGCCAGTCGTTCAGGGACTTTGCGGCCTCGGACTTCCGAAGGATCGTCGCGTTGAGATTGTAGGTGCGCTTGTACTTCTCCCACGCCGCCTCGACGCACGGGGGAACCTCCTCGATCGAGTAGATGATCTTGTCCTGACGGTCGTACCAGTCCGCGAGCGCATCGCAGTACTCGCTGAACTTGTATTTGCCGAACTCGGGGATCGGATCGAGATACACGCGCAACTGCTGCTCGAAGAAATGGTACACCTCCTGCAGCGATTCGCGCGAGTAGATCACCATCTCAAAATACACGTTGGCCGCGTTGCGGATGTTCGGATCCAGGTTCTTGATCGCATCCGCCTTCGTCTTCAGCTCCTTGAGTTTCTCCGAAGCCTCGCGCATCACAACGGCACCGTTCACGATCACGTCGTAGCTCTCGCCCGGATCATCATTGATCTTGCGGTACGACTCGTAGACCTCCTGCTCCGCCTCCGTCAGGATGACGATCAGCTCCTCCAAGGCCGCCGCGCCGTAGTCCTCCTCCGGCGTCGGCGTAGCCTGCAGCGTTGGTGTTGCCGACGGCGTGTTTGTCGCCTTCGGGGCCGCCTCGGTCAGTCTCGCCGTCTCCGCCTTCGTGAGCTGTGCTTCCTCCTCCGTCTTCACCGGCCGCTCGTCGTTGACGGACGAACCGCATGCCGTGAGAAACAGCATGAGCAGGATCATCAGCGCCGCGACGTGTTTCCTCATGTTCCGATTCTGTTTCCTCATATACGCGCCTCGCAGTTATCGTGAAATGATCTCCAAAAACCTCTTTGTATTGTCGGCGATGTCCCCGCGGAACACCGCGCTTCCGGTCACGATCGTGTCCGCACCGGCCTCCACCACGGAGGCAACATTTTCCAAATTGATCCCGCCGTCGACCTCCACGCGGGGGATCCCCTCGCCGCGCTCCGCGCCGAGCGTCTCCTTCATCAGTGCGCGAAGCTCGCGCAGCTTGTCGTAGGTCCCCTCCATGAACTTCTGCCCGCCGAACCCGGGGTTCACGGACATCACGAGGACCAGATCGATCTTGTTTAAGAACGGACGGAGCACCGACACCGGCGTCTCCGGCCGGATCGAGATGCCGACCTTCACGCCCGCCGCGCGGATCGCCGTGACCGTCTGCAGCACATCACTGCACGCCTCGTAGTGGACCGTGATCAGATTGGCGCCGCTCTCGACAAACTCGTTGATGTAGCGGATCGGCTCACGGATCATCAGATGCACGTCCAGAAACATGTCCGTCTCCTTGCGGATCGACGCGAGCACCGGCATTCCGAAGCTGATGCTCGGTACAAACAGTCCGTCCATCACATCAAAATGCAGCGCCTGCGCGCCGCAATCACGAACGCATTTGATTTGTTCTCCCAAACGGTTGAAATCCGCCGCCAGGATTGACGGTGACAGCCAATTCATAGTTCTTTCCTCCGTTATCCCTCTTCGTGCTTCGGCTTGCGGGAATAGATGATCCGTCTGCCGGACAGCTCCTCGAAGAGAAGTTGATAACTCTCATATCGCTCGCGCGAGATCTCGCCGCTCTCCACGGCCTCCCTCACGGCACAGCCCGGCTCCTGCAGATGTCTGCAGTCCGGATAGCGGCACTGCCCGAACAACTTCATGAACTCCGGGTAATACTCCCCGAGCTCCTCGGGGCGGATGTCCGCCAGATACAGCGAGCTGAAGCCCGGGGTATCGCACAGGAACGTGTCCGGTCCGATGCAGAACAGCTGCGTGTGCCGCGTCGTCTGCTTGCCCCGCTTGATCTTCTCGCTGAGCTCGCCGACCTCCATGGAGGCCTCGGGCGACATCGCGTTCATGATCGTCGATTTGCCGACGCCGGACGGCCCCGCCAGCACGGTGATCCGGCCGCGCAGCGCCTCCCGCAGAGGCTCGAGTGTCTCGGGCCTGTTGGCCTGCGTGACGAACACCTGCGCACCGCATTCGCGGTAGATCCGGCACAGTCTCTCCGCCTCGCCGTCGCCGGCGAGATCGGTCTTGTTAAAACACACAAGAACCGGCATGTTCTGCCGACTCATCAGGATCAGAAAGCGATCCAGAAGATTCGGGTGGAACTCCGGTTCCCGAATAGCGCATACCAAAAGCGCCTGATCGACATTGGCGATCGCAGGACGCACCAGCTCGCTCGTCCTCGGAAAAATGTCCGTGATGTTACCGGCGCCCGTGTCATCGACCTCGATCGTGACGCGGTCGCCGATCAACGGCTGCATCCTGCGATACCGCAATATGCCCTTGGCGCGGCAGACTATGACGCCCTGTCCCTCGACATGGACCTCATAGTTTCCGCCTACGCCCTTTGTGATTGTTCCCTGGTATTGCTCCATAGTCTCCTTACTCAGGCTCCTTCACCGCCGCCTGCACCGCCATTGCCTGCGTCGCCGCCTTCCGGCGGAGGCGGAACCGGGGTAGGTGTTGCCGGTACCGGTGTCGGAGTAGGCTCCGGCGTCGGAGTCGGTGTCGGCGTAGGCTCGATGCCGCCGCTGACTACCAGCTTGATGATAGATCCCTTCTCCACCTTCTCACTCGAGGAGGCCGGCGACTGCGAAATGACCACGCCCTCCGGCACGGTGTCGCTGTACTGCCTCTCGGATGTATAGTTCAGCTTGGCTGCGATCAGCGTAGCCTTCGCGTCAACTTCCTTCATGCCGACCACGTTCGGAACCGTGGTGACTCTCGAGTTACCCTGGCTCAGGATGATGATGAGCGTCGAACCGACAGGCAGCTGCTCGCCAGCCTTCGGGTTCGTGTCGATGACCTTGTTCTCCGGAACCGTATCGCTCTCCTGCCAGTCGACGCGCACGGACAGCTTGTTGTCAAGCGCCGAGCGGACCTCCGCCTCGGAGAGGCCCTTGTAATTGCCGATGGTGATCTGTTCCTTACCGATACTGTAGATCAGGTGGACTTCCATGCCGTCCTCGAGCGGTTCGCCCGCTGCCGGGCTCTGGCTTACGACCTGTCCGTTGACCGGGTAGTCCTCATAGTACTGATCCGCGGGATCATAGCGGATGTTCAAGTGCAGATCAAGGGCGTAGAGTTTCTCCACAACAACGTTGTAGTCCTGGCCCTTGTAGTTCTTCATGTTCTCCTGCTTCGGTGTCGGAGTCGTGGACGGCTTCGGCGTCGGCGTGCTCGTCGGCGTGAGGATCAGTCCCTTCGGCTCGGGGAACTTGAACCCGCCGCTCACGATCTTGGAAATCAGGACAATGGCTCCGACCGCCACCGCGATCACGAAGCATATGCTGAGCGCCACGAAGAATTTCTCCGTGTTGTTGCCCATCGAGTCGAGATCGTCGTCATCGTCATCCTCCTCTTCCTCGCGCTTGCGGCGCTTGGCGGCTGCCGTGACGGCTGCCTTCTGGCGGTTGGCTTCCTCCTCCTCGACATCGTCCTCGTCGTCAAATGCATCGCTGTGCACCGCGACCTCGGCGTTGATCTCCTTCAACTCACCGGGAGTGATAAACTTGGTCGCAGAGCCCTCGGAGCTCACGATCTTGACGAAATCGCCGTCGGGCCGCACGATGGCTGCCTTCAGGTCCTGGATCAGTTCCGCGGTCGTCATGTAACGGCGATCCGGCTTCTTCTGCATACATTTTTCAACGATCTTCTCCACGCTCGGCGGCACGGTCGGATTGACCTTCGACAGCGGCTCCGCCTCACCGTGTACATGCAGCAGCGCGACCGAAACCGCGTTGTCGCCGGTGAACGGAACGTGTCCCGCGAGCATCTCGTAGAGCGTCACGCCGAGCGAGTAGATGTCGCTGCGCTCATCGCTGAACACACCGCGCGCCTGCTCTGGCGAAAGGTAATGCACGGAACCGATATTTTGCGAATAATTGTTGATGGTCGTCGTGGTCGACACCGCGCGTGCGATACCGAAGTCCGCGACCTTGACCTTGCCTTCCTTGGAAATGATGATGTTCTGCGGCTTGATGTCGCGGTGAACCACATGGTTCTGATGCGCCACATCGAGTCCCATCGCGATCTGGATCGCGATGCCGACCGCCTCCTTGACATCCAGACGGCCCTTGCGCTCGATAAACCGCTTGAGCGTGATGCCCTCCACAAGCTCCATCACGATGTAATGGAGATCACCGTCGTCACCGACGTCGAATACGCTGACAATGTTCGGATGCGTCAACCCTGCGCACGACTGTGCCTCGCCTCGGAACTTCGAGACGAACGACTCATCGGCGGAAAACTCCGGTTTCAGTATTTTGATCGCGACGAAGCGATTCAGGCGGTGACATTTGGCCTTGTATACGTCAGCCATACCGCCGGATCCGATCTTGTCAATGATCTCATAGCGATCCCCGATAAACATTCCGGGTTTGATCATACCCATAAGTTACTCCCAACCTTTCCGGCGCGATCCCCGCGCCTTGCACAACTCAAATCTTCAACAGGACCAGCGTGATGTTGTCCCGGCCGCCGTTCTCGTTGGCCATCGACACCAGCTTGTCCGCGATATCCCCTACCTCATCATATTCGCTCACCGTCTTGAGCAGTTCTGCTTCCTCCACCATATCCGAGAGTCCGTCGCTGCACAGCAGCGCGTAGTCTCCCGGCCGCACCGCGATCAGATAGTAATCCGGGCTCACGACCGCCTGCGTGCTGATCGCGCGAAGCACGACATTCTTGTTCGGATGGAAACGCGCTTCCTCCTTGCGGATCTCACCGTTGCGGACCATCTCCGCCACAAGCGAGTGGTCCTGCGAGATCTGCGTGATCTTCTCGTTGACGAGATACATGCGGCTGTCGCCGATGTTCGCGATCAACAGATTATTGTCCGCGAGAAGTGTGGCCATCACGAACGTCGTGCCCATGCCCTCGAGTTCCTTCTGGTTCGCTGCCTTCTCGATCAGATCCTCGTTCGTCTGCCGGATCGCCTTCTCGATCACCTGGATCGGCGTGCGCTCCCGGCTGACCCGTACCAGCTCCGTGAACCGCTCCACGACAAACCGCGCGGCCACATCGCCGGCGTTCTGTCCGCCCATGCCGTCCGCCACGATATACAGGTTCGGCAGTATGCCGACCGGCGTATCACTGACGAAGAACATGTCCTGGTTCATGGACCTCTTTTTTCCCTTGTCGGTCTTCCCGATTGATTTCATCGCTACACACCTTCCGCTCCGGCAAGTGACTCGTAATGCCGGCGCAACTGCCCGCAGGCCGCGTCGATATCCGAGCCGAGTTCCCTTCTAATAGTAACATTTATTCCTTCATTTTCAAGCATTTTCTGAAATTGTAATACATTTTTAACAAGTGAACGACGGTAGTTTCGCTCCTTTACGGGGTTCACCGGAATGAGGTTTACATGGCAGTTTCTGCCGCGCAAAAGCCTCCCCAGTTCGCCCGCACAGGCAGGCGTATCGTTGACCCCGTCGATCAGGCTGTACTCAAACGTGACGCGCCTTCCCGTCGTCTCAATGTAGTAGTCGACGGCCTCCATGATCTCCGCGATCGAGTACGCGTTCGCGACCGGCATCAGCGTCTTCCTGAGCTCGTCGTTGGGCGCGTGCAGCGAGACCGCCGCGGTGATCGCCAGCTTCTCGTCCGCGAGCTCCCGAAGCTTCGGGACAAGTCCGCACGTCGAGACCGTGATGTTTCTCTGGCTGATGTGTAACCCCTTCTCATCCGTCAGCATTCTTAGGAAAATGAGGAGATTGTCGTAGTTGTCGAGCGGCTCTCCCGTGCCCATCACGACGACGTTGTCCACTCTCTCGCCCGTGTCCCGCGTGATCGCGTAGATCTGTCCGAGCATCTCCGACGGCTCGAGGTTCCGGACCAGTCCGCCGATCGTCGAGGCACAGAACGAGCACCCCATCCGGCAGCCCACCTGCGAGGAGATGCACACCGAGTTCCCATGGTGGTACTTCATCCACACGCTCTCGATCACGTTGCCGTCCACGAGCCGGAACAGATATTTTCTCGTTCCGTCCTCCTTTGACTCCATCATGACGACCTTCGAGAGCACCGTCAGCGGATGCTCCGCCGCGAGCTTCTCCCGGAGCGCCTTGGGCAGGTTCATCATCTCGTCGTACGACGCCGCAAGCCGCACATGCATCCACTCATACAGCTGCTTCGCACGGAACGCGGGCTGCCCTGCATCGGTCAGCACTCTGCCGAGTTCTTCGATTGACATGCTCATGATATCCATGCGATCGCCTTTCCTCCTGTTACTTCTTGCGGAATCCCGCGATATAAAACCCGTCCCACAGTCCGGGCTCGGGGAACATCTGCACACCGATACCGTCGAGTCCGCCCTGCCGTTCACATGCCTCGCGGATGACCGCGGGCAGCTGATCCCGCAGATCGACGGGCTCCAGGCCGAGGGACGCGATGAACGAGGCGACGTCCTCATTTTCCGCACGAGCCACCGTGCACGTCGAGTACGCGAGGTACCCGCCGGACTTTACGTAGCGCACCGCCTGCCGCGCGATCTCCCGCTGGGTTGCCGCAAGCGACGCGATATCTTCCGGTTTTGTCTTGTATTTGATGTCCGGCTTGCGCCCGATGACGCCGAGACCGCTGCACGGCACATCGGCGATCACGACATCCGCCCACCCCTCGAGAGTCCGGTCGAACACGGTCGCATCCGCCGCCGCAAGTCGTACATTTGGTAACTTCACGCGGTCGATCTGCTCGCGGATCGCGGGCAGCTTCTCCTCACTCACATCGCGCGCGATGACCTCGTACGAGCCCTCCGCGGGAAGCCCCGCCGCTGCCGCTGCCGCCGCCAACCGGTCCGCCGCATGCACCGTCTTGCCACCGGGCGCCGCACACAGATCCAGCACGCGCATCCCCTTCGTCAGAGGAAGCAGATTGCCGGCGAGCGCCGCGCTCGTGTCCTGCACGCTGAACCGCCCGTCCCGGTACGCCGCAAGCGACGCAGGATTGCCGATCCCCCCAAGGCGCAGGCAGTTATCAAGGATCCCGGGCTCAGGCCCGGCCCCCTCCTTCGCGAGCGCTTCGGTCAGCTCCTCCACCGTTCCGCGGCTTTCGTTGCACCGCACGCCCACGCCGCTCTCCTCGAGGAACGCCTGCAGCATCGTCTCAACATTTGCCTTCGGAAAATCCTTCCTCCACAGCTCCGGGATCCACCCGGGCACCGAGTACAGGAATCCGAGCCTCTCGCTCTCCGGAAGCGTTTCCGCAACCTCGAGCAAATACCCGCGCTGTCCGCCCGCCGCCGTTACGGCCCGGTCGAGACCGCGGAGCGTTCCGTTGACAAATCCCGCCAGCCCCGCAAGGCCGCGCTTCTTCGCGAGCGACACCGCCTCGTTGCAGGCGACCGCCGCCGGCACGCGCTGCAGGTACAGCATCTGGTACACGGACATGCGGAGCAGGTTGCGGATCTTCGGCTTGATCTTCGTGACAGGCCGGCCCGTCTGCCGCTCCAGCACGGCGTCGATCGTCATTTGCCGTTCCAGCGTACCATGCAAAAGCCGTGTCGCAAGCGCGCGCTCGGCGCCCTCCGGCGGATTGCGCGCAAACGCCTCCGCCAATGCGACATGGCTCAACACATCACGGTCATTGATCTCCGAGAGCATCGTCCAAACCAGTTCTCTCGCGTTCATATATCCTCCCGCACCGGTCCTTGGGACCGGCGCCGTGAACTACTCTTCCGCGGGCAGAGGCCCGAGCACCGTACCGACCGCGAGCCGGTAACCGCGCAGGTACTCCTCCGCACTCATGCGCCGCTTGCCCTGCGGCTGAACCTCCGTCACGCGCAGCAGGCCGCAGCCGGTCTGCACGAGGAAGCTCTCCTTCTCCACCGCGACGACCGTACCCGGGCACGCGGTCTCTCCGCTGTTCCCGTCCGTTTCCGACGAGCTGTCAACCTCGCACGCAACCGCTGCAGCGCGCGCGATCTTCAGCATCGATCCGTCGCGAAATGTGTATGTCCCGGGCCACGGGTCGAGTCCGCGCACGTACCGCGCGAGCTTCTCCGCGTCCCACGTAAAATCGAGGTTGCCCATATCCTTGGTGAGCTGCTTCGCGTAAGGCGTCGTCATCTCGCCCTGAGGGATCGGCGCAAGCGTGCCGTCCACGATGCCGGGAATGGCCGCGACAAGCGCCTCCGCGCCCGCTGCTGCGAGCTTGTCGTGCAGCGATCCGCCGGTCTCCTCCTCGGTGATCGGAACGACGGTCTGCGTGATGATGTCTCCCGTATCGAGCCCTTCGTTCATGTACATGATCGTGATTCCGGTCTCGCTCTCCCCGTCCAGAATGCTCCACTGGATCGGCGCAGCGCCGCGGTACTTCGGAAGCAGCGACGCGTGCACGTTGATGCAGCCGTAGCGCGGGATGTCCAGCACGCTCTTCGGCAGGATCTGTCCGAACGCGGCCACGACGATCATGTCGGGCGCCGCCTCGCGGATGACCTCAACATTTTCCGGAAGACGAAGTTTCTCGGGTGTGAACACCGGGATCCCGCGGCTCACCGCGAGCTCCTTCACCGGCGAGCAGGCGAGCGCCTTGCCGCGCCCCTTCGGGCGGTCCGGCTGCGTCACGGCGAGGACGACCTCATACGGCTCCTCGAGCAGACGCTCCAAAATGGTCGCCGCGATCTCCGGCGTACCCATGTAGACGATTCTCATGCTTTGACCTCCCCGTCTCCGGCGGGCTCGTCGTCCTCTTCCTCCTGCTCCGACTGCAGCTCGGAGTTGTCGTACAGACGGCCCTCCACCTTCTCCACGTACAGGTGTCCGTCGAGATGATCGAGCTCATGGCACACGGCGCGCGCTAAGAAACCCTCCGCCTCGATCTCACACTCATTTCCCTCGATGTCGATAAACGTTGCGCGCACCTTCTCGGGGCGCGTCACCTGACCGCTCTTGCCGGGGACGCTCAGGCATCCCTCCCAGCCGGTCTGGGTTCCCTCGCTCTCGGTGATCACGGGGTTGATCATGATGATCGGGTCGTTGCGCTCCTCGGAGATGTCGATGACGACGATGCGCTTTAAGATGCCGACCTGCGGTCCCGCAAGCCCGACGCCCTCCGCGTCGTACATCGTCTCGAGCATATCCTGCGCCAGCTCCTCAATGCGGGGCGTGATCTCGCGGATCTCCTTCGCTCTCTTCGAGAGGATCTCCTCCCCCTGCTTTCGAATGTTACGTAATGCCATGTCCGGTACTCCCTCCCAAGATTTGCGCCGTCAATCCATATCGAAGGTCAGGCCGACGCCGCCGTGCCCCTCGTGCATCCACTGTTCCGCCGCGTCCTTCACGCGGATGAGCGTCTCGCAATCGCCGTGCTTGACGTACAGAACCCGGAAATACATATCATTTTTCTTCTGTAACTGCGGCGGTGCCGGTCCGATCACCACGGCTCCGTCCGCCTCCGCAACCTCACGAAGCCGCGCCGCGAGCTCGTCCATCGCGCTCTCGAGCGTCGCCTCCCTGCGGTGCCCGCCGACGATCGTCAGCAGGTGCCGTACCGGCGGGTAGCCGATGGACCTCCGGTATCGGATCTCGGTCTCGTAAAATGACCGGTAATCCGCCGTGGCGGCCGCCGTGATCGCGTAGTGGTCCGGCCGGTAGGTCTGGATGATGACCTCGCCGGGGATCTTGTCGCGCCCGGCCCGTCCCGCGGCCTGCGCCAGCAGGTCGAACGTCCTCTCCGCACACGCGTAGTCCGCAACACCGAGCGACAGGTCTGCCGCAAGCGCTCCGACCAGCGTCACATTCGGAAAATCGTGTCCCTTGACGATCATCTGCGTGCCGATCAGGATGTCGCCCTTGCCCTCCGCGAACTCCGAGAGGATCGCCTCGTAGTCGTCCGCTGCCTTCGTCGTGTCGGCGTCCATGCGAAGCACGCGCGCCTTCGGAAACTCCTTCTCAACAAGCTCCTCAATCTTCTGCGTGCCGCTCTTGCCGAAAGGCAGAAAATACTGCGAGCCGCACTCCGGGCACGTCTTCTTATAGGGAACGCGGTGGCCGCAGTAATGGCACCGAAGCGTTCCGTCGTTGTGGTAAGTCAGTGAGATATCGCAGTGCGGGCACTGCGCGATGTAACCGCAGCTTCGGCAGGACACAAACCCTGCGTACCCGCGGCGGTTCAAAAAAAGCATGATCTGCTCGCGCTTCGCGAGCCGGTCCTCGATCGCGGAGCGAAGTCTCTGGCTGATGACCGAAAAATTCTTTGCCTTCAGCTCCTCGCGCAGGTCGACGATCTCCGTCCTCGGGAGCACCGCTCCGTCCTTCGCGCGCTTCGTGAGCGACAGCAGCCTGTACTCGCCCTGCTCACAGCGGTAATACGTCTCCAGAGACGGCGTGGCCGATCCGAGAACAACCGTGGCGCCGCACATGCGCGCCCGCTCCACGGCAACCTCCACCGCGTGGTACCGGGGCGTGAGCTCGCTTCGGTACGACGTCTCATGCTCCTCGTCCACGATGATCAGCCCGAGGTTCGGGAACGGTGTGAACAATGCGGAGCGCGGTCCGATCATGATGGAGATCTTGCCATCTCTCGCCCGCTCCCGCATGCGGTAGCGCTCGCCGGCCGGCATTTTCGAATGCACGAACGCGACGCGGTCGCCGAAGCAGCGGTAGAACCGCAACACTGTCTGATAGGTGAGCGCGATCTCGGGGATCAGCACGATCACCTGCTTCCCCTGCGCGAGCGCCTGCTCGATCACGCGCAAATACACTTCCGTCTTGCCGCTTCCGGTGATACCGTGAAGCACGAACACCCCGCCGTTTTCAAGGCTTTCCGCAACCGTGTCCGCGGCCGCGATCTGCTCGTCGTTGAGCGTGACCGTGAGGCCTGCGCCGGGCTCGTTCTCGTCATCGTCAAGCTCTGCGACCGTGAGGATGCCCTCGTCCTGCGCTTTCGTAAGCGCCGCCTTGGTGATCTTCAGTTTGCCGGTCACAAGCTCGTACGGGATCTCCTCCGTCTCCGCGAGCGCGCTGTAGAGCCGCAGCTTCGCGGTCTCCCTCTTGGGCAGCTGCGCGATCAGCGACTCGAGAGCCTCGAGCGACATCGCGCGGCGCACCTTGCGCTTTGGCACCGCCGCGATCTTCTGCCGTGACGGGATGACCGTGCGCAGCGCATCGTACAGCGATCCGCCGTAACGGCGCTTGATGCGGTATGCAAGCTCGACCAACGAGTCCTCGATCGTCAGGTCACGCTCGGGGATGTCCTCGATGGGCCGGATGCGCGATGCATCGATCTTCGCCTCATCCGAGAGCCCGACGATGTATCCGCGGCGCGGCTTCTTCGCCGTCGCAAACGGCACCAGAACCGGTGCCCCGACGGTCGCTCGCTCCCGCAGTTGCGGCGGGATCTCGTACTGAAACGTCCGATCCAGAACCGGCGCAGCAATATCTATGATAATGTCCGCATATGCAGCCATAAACAACTCCTACAGGGTTACCCCTCACGCTTGCGAAGCGCATCCGCGACCTCGTCAAGCTTCATGCCGCGCGAGCCCTTCAGCAGCACGGCGTCCCCCTCACGCAGCAGGCCGAGCAGGCAGTCCCTGCCTTCCTCTCTCGTCCGTACGCTGCGGATCATCTTCGTCTCTCCCAGCTCCTCGCAGCGCTTCCGCGCCTCGTCCGCGATCGCCTCCGACAGCTCGCCGACCGTGATCAGAACGTCGACCGGCCGCTCCGCGACATCGCGCCCGACGCGGCGGTGTCCCTCCTCCGCGTGGTCGCCCATTTCAAACATGTCCGCCAGCATCGCGATGTGGCGCTCCGCCTTCGCGGCACACAGCACATCGAGTCCGCTCCGCATCGAGTCGGGGCTCGCGTTGTACGTGTCGTCGATGAGCAAAATGTTGCCGGGCAGCATTTCCCGACCGCCCCGCATCGAGATCGGCCGGTACGTCGAAAGCGCCTCCGCGGCCTTGTCCATATCGACGCCGAACGTCTCCGCAACCGCGATCGCGAGCGTCGCGTTCGACACGTTGTGGTGACCGGTCACCGCGAGCGACACCTCCTGCGATCCGTTCGGTCCCTCAAATACAAAGCGGGCACTCTCCTCGCCGAGCTGCTCCGCAGCGTAGCGGTAGCGGCACCACGCTTCTGCTCCGTATGCGACAACCGTGAGACTCTGCATGCGCTCCCGCGTCTTGTCATACATCAAAATATCGTCCGGTCCCTTGTACTCCGGACAGTCCGGACACAGCACGCGAAGCAGCGGATCATCGCCGTTAATGAACAGCGTTCCGCCCTCGCGAAGGCGGTTGACGATCGACAGTTTCTCACGGCGGATCCCCTCCTGCGAACCGAGGTTTCCGATGTGCGAGAGTCCGATGTTCGTGATGGCCGCATGGTCCGGCATCGCGACCTCCGCGATACGCCCCATCTCCCCGGGAAGACTCATGCCCATCTCGATGACCGCGCAGTCCGTGTCGTCCGAAAGCTCTGCCATCATCTGCGGCACACCGAGCTGTCCGTTGCGGTTGCCGAACGTCTTCAGCACATTGCCGGCCGGCGACAGCGCAAGCGCCGTCAGCTCCTTCGTCGTCGTCTTGCCCACGCTTCCGGTGATCGCGATCATCGGCACGCCCGCGTGCTTCGTCCGAAAGAAAGCGCCGAGCCGCTGCCACGCTTCCCTCGCATCGTCGACCGCAAGGTAGGTCATTCCCTCGGTCCCGGGCACGATCTCGCCGCGCTCCGTCGTCGTCACGCGCATTCCGCCCGCGTACGCATCCGCGATGAAATCATGCGCGTCGACACGCTCGCCCTTCATCGGGACGAACATCGTGTCCGCGTCGCCCTCCTTGGAGGAAAAGGAATACTTTCCGACGATCCTGTCCGGGTCTCCGCACAGGATCCTTGCGCCCATTCCCTCCGCAATCTCGCTCACCGTATAAGTCATCCGTACCGTCCTTCTTTCGGTTATTTTCCGTAAAATGGTCCTACTTCAGTCCGAGTCTCGCGGCCTCCTCGAGGATCATCTCGCGGTCGTCCATGTGATGCTTGACGCCGCGGATCTCCTGGTAGTCCTCGTGGCCCTTGCCCGCGATCACGACGCAATCACCGTCCTCGGCGTGCGCCAATACATACGCGATCGCCTCGCGCCGGTCGGGCACCGTCACGTACTTGCCGGGGCCCTTCTTCACGCCGATGAGGATGTCCGCAATGATGTCCTCGGGCTCCTCAAAACGGGGGTTGTCCGAGGTTACGACCGTGAGGTCCGCCATCTTCGACGAGATCTCGCCCATGTCGTAGCGGCGATCCTTCGCACGGTTTCCGCCGCAGCCGAACATGCACACCAGGCGCTTCGGATTGTACTCGCGAAGCGTCGAGAGAAGGCTCCGAAGGGACATGCCGTTGTGCGCGTAATCGAGTAGCACCGTGAAGCGGTCCGAAACCGGAACGCTCTCCACGCGGCCGCGCACACGGACCTTCGAAAGCGCGTTGAGCATCGTCTCGCGCGGAAGGTTCATCTCGCATCCGACGACGAGTGCCGCGAGCGAGTTGTACATCGTAAAACGTCCCGGGATCTCCGTCTCCACCGAGAGGTCCTCTCTTCCGGTCACGCGGTAGGAAACGCCCTTCCGCCCGGGCTCGTTGATCAGCTGTGTGTCCGTCATGCGGTAGTCGCACCCCTCGGAGGCGCCGAACGTGATCGCCTCGCAGGTGCAGCCGTCCATCATCTCCGCACAGTGCGAATCGTCCGCGTTGAAGATGCCCTTCCGGCACATCGTGAAGAGCTTCTTCTTGCAGTCGCGGTAGTCCTCGAACGTCGGGTGCTCGTTGCCGCCGATGTGGTCGGGCTCGAGGTTCGTGAAGAGTCCGAAATCATAGCGAATGCCGTAGACGCGGTCCATCTTCAGGCCCTGCGAGGAAACCTCCATCACGACCGCCTTGAGGCCTGCGTCGCGCATGCGCGCCATGTACTCCTGCACCAGCAGCGACTCCGGTGTGGAGTGCGTCGCGGGAATGTGCTCATCCCCGATGATGATCTCCACCGTACCGATCAAGCCGCACGGGATTCCCGCGCCGTTGAGCATGTTGTAGATCATGTACGCGGTCGTCGTCTTTCCCTTCGTGCCGGTGATGCCGATGGTCGTCAGTGACCGCGAGGGGTTGCCGTACCAGTCGCACGCCAGCAGCGAGAGTGCCTTGCGGTCGTCCTCGACGCGCACCACCGTGACGCCCTCGGGCGCCGTGACGTCCCTCGTGACAACGACTGCCGCCGCTCCCTTCTCCGCCGCCTGCGCGATGAAGTCATGTCCGTCGACCTGCGTGCCGACGATGCACACGAACACCTCGCCGCCGAGAATTTTCCGCGTGTCAAATGCGACTCCGCTCACCTCGATATCTTCGCTTCCCTGCAGGATCGAATGCGGGATTTCCGCCAAAAGATCCCCGAGATTCATTCTGTTTTGCATCCCATGCCTCCGCCCGACCGCGCTGTCGCGGTCCCTTTATAAATTGGCAAATCCCACAACACCGATGCTGTGGGACGCCTGTGGACTATCCGAATCTAAGCTCGTTAAATGTATCTGTAAAGATCCTCATACTGCTTCGCCGAGTTCGTCCACGAGAAATCCATCGCCATACCGCGGTCGACAATCTTGTTCCACTCGCGGCGATGATCGTAGTACACGCTCTTGGCGTAGCGCACCGTATTAAGCATCTCGTGCGCGTTGTAGTTGCAGAAGCCGAAGCCGGTTCCGCGGTTCTCGTACTGGTTGTACGGCTCCACCGTGTCGCGAAGGCCGCCGGTCTCGCGCACGATCGGCACCGTGCCGTAGCGAAGCGCCATCAGCTGCGAGAGTCCGCAGGGCTCAAACAGCGAGGGCATCAGGAACGCGTCGCACGCCGCGTAGATGCGGTGAGAGCGCTCGTTGTTGTAGTAAATGCTCGCCGAGACGCGGTTTTTGTACTTCCACTCGTAGTGGCGGAACAGATTCTCGTACTTCGGGTCGCCCGTGCCGAGGATGACAAACTGCGTGTCCTCCGCGCAGAGCTCCTCGATCACATAGTCGATCAGGTCGAAGCCCTTCTGGTCCGTCAGACGGGACACAACGCCCATCATGAAGATCTTTTCGTTCACATCGAGACCGAGTTCCTGCTGGAGAGCGCGCTTGTTCTTGCTCTTCTCCTTGCGGAACGTGATCGCGTCGTAGTTGTTGTAGATCAGCGGATCGGTCGCCGGATCATACTCCTTGTAATCGATACCGTTGACGATACCCGTGAGGCAGTTGCTGCGCGCGTTGAGAAGGCCGTCGAGACCCTCGCCGTAGAACTGCGTCTTGATCTCGTTCGCGTACGAGTTGCTGACCGTCGTGATGCGGTCGGCATACACGAGACCGCCCTTTAAGTAGTTCGCGTCGCCGTACGCCTCGAGCTTGTCGGGCGAAAAATAATACTCCGAGAGCCCGGTGATGTCCATCACCGCCTTCTTGTCCCAGATGCCCTGGAACTTCAGGTTGTGGATCGTCATGATCGTCTTGATGCCGCGGAAGAACTCGTTGTCCTGGAAGCGGTCATGCAGCATGACGGGGATCAGACCGGTCTGCCAGTCGTGGCAGTGAATGATGTCCGGGCGGAAATCGAGCGTCGGCAGCGCCGAGAGGACCGCCTTGCAGAAGAAGGCGAACTTCTCGATATCCTCGTGGATATAGCCGTACGGATGATTGCCCGCAAAATAAAACTCATTGTCGATGAAGTAGAACGTCACGCCCTCGTATACCGTGCGGAACAGGCCGACGTACTGTGTTCTCCACGACAGATCCACGGTGAAGTTCGTGATGAACTCCATCTGATCCTTGTACTTCTGCGGGATCGCCATGTACTTCGGCAGGATCACGCGAACGTCAAACTCATCCTTGTTGATGTACTTCGGAAGCGATCCGACAACATCCGCCAAACCGCCCGTCTTGATAAACGGTACACATTCCGAAGCCGCAAACAAAATCTTCTTCATACCAAGCCTCCAAGCATTGTTTCTTATTTGTTTCTCGCTATATGGCAAGTTTTTAACCGTGTTATACCGCGATCATGCGAGGTTTCTGCGCTGTCGCGCCAGCTCCCGCATCTCCTTCGCGTTGGCCATGACGGACTCGGTGATCTCCGCGCCGCCGAGCATTCTCGCAAGCTCCCTCGGAACCTCGTCCTCCGTGAGCTTCGCAAGTGTCGTGCGCGTCTTCCCGTCCTCGGCCTGTTTTGTGATCTCAAAGTGGCAGTCCGCCATCGCCGCGATCTGCGGCAGATGCGTGATGCAGATCACCTGCTTCGACTGCGCGATCTGTGCGAGCTTCTCCGCCACCTTCTGCGCGGTGCGCCCGCTGATCCCGGCATCGATCTCGTCGAAAAATAAGGTCTCGATCTCGTCCTTCCCCGCGCTCGCCGTCTTCAGGGCAAGCATCACGCGGGACAGCTCGCCGCCGCTCGCGATCTTCGCAAGGGGACGAAGCGGCTCCCCGGGGTTCGCGGAAATCATGAACTCCGCCTCCTCGGCGCCCGTCTCCCCGGGCTCTGCGAGCTCACGGAACTCGACCGTAAACTCGGAATTCAGGAAATTGAGCTCCGACAGTGCCGCGCGCACCTTGGCGGAGAGATCCTCCGCAGCGCTCCTGCGAAGCTTCGTGAGCTTCGCCGCTTCTGTACGGAGCTTCTGCTCCGACTCCTTCACCTTCGCGGTGAGGGAAGCGACATACCCCTCGAAATCCGAGAGCTTTGCGATCGTCCGCTCCGCCTCCTCGGCGTATGCGAGGATCGCTTCTATGGTGCGTCCGTACTTGGACTTCAGGCGGTTGATGACGTCGAGTCTCTCGCCGACCTCGGCAAGCTCCGCCTCCGTCCCGGTGATCTCCGAGAGGTAGTCCGAAAGCCTTGCCGCAATGTCATCCACCTGCTCCTCCGCCAGACGGAGTTCCTCGTAGATCGCCTCGAGCTTCGGATCGAGCGAGGAAGCCTTCGAGAGCTTCCGTAGCGCCTTGCCGATGCCCGCCGTGACCGAGGCTGCGTCCGTTGAGAGAAGGGAATCCGCCTCCGCGCATGCTTCCGTCAGCTTCTCCCGGTTCGAGAGAACGCGGAACCGCTCCTCGGCGATCTCGTCCTCGCCGGGTACAAGCCTTGCGGCGATGATCTCATCGTACTCATACTGCGCCATCGCGAGCTCTCTCGCTCTCGCCGCACCGCGCTCCTGCGCCTCCGTGAGCTCGCGGACGGCCGTCTTGTACTCCCGTGCCAGCGACCGCACTTCCGCAGCCACTGCCAACGCCTCCGCGCCGGCGTAGCGGTCCAGAAGAGCGAGCTGCTTGGCCGGGTACAACAGGTTCTGATGGTCGTGCTGACCGTGAACGTCGAAGAGGCGCGAAGCCACCTCCTTCACGATCGCCGTGCTGACCGTCTCGCCGTTGATGCGGCTCACGCTCCGCCCCGTGTCGGTGATACGGCGCGAGATCACGAGCATGTCCGACGTCGGGAGCTCATACTGCTCGAGCAGGTCCCGCACGCACTCGTCGTTGTCAAACAACAGCTCCGCGAGCGCATAGTCCCCGTTCGAGCCGAGGAAATCCTTCGAAACCTTCCCGCCCAGAGCGGCGTTGACCGACCCGAGCAGGAGCGATTTACCGGCTCCGGTCTCGCCGGTGAGGACGTTGAGTCCCGCGCCGAACTCGACCGAAACCTCGTCGAGGATCGCAAAATTCTTTACGTGTAATTCAGACAGCATATAATCCTTTCCCTTTCTCCGGGGGATAAAGCATGCTAATCATATGATCGCAGAACGCTCGCGTTCTGCGCCGCGGATCGCGCGCTTGCAAAGCAAGCAAATTACCGCTGCGCGATCCTGCGATAATCGTATCAATAGCGAACATTTTGTTCGCTATTGATCACTCCAGTTCGTGTAAACTTCCTGAACGTCATCGTCCTCCTCGAGAAGGTCGATGATGCGGGTGATCAGCTTGATATCGGTCTCATCCGTGAGGTCGACATACGTCTGCGGGATCTTCGTGACCTCCGCCTCGATCATCGGCACGCCGGCCGCCTCGAGCGCCTCGCGCACTGCGGAGAAGTCATCCGGTGCGGTGATGATCTCGTACGAGTCCTCCTCGTCCGCAAAATCCTCTGCTCCCGCGTCGAGTGCGAGCATCATCAGCTCATCGGGATCCATGTCGAAGTCTTCCTTGTCGATGATGATCTGACCCTTCTCATCGAACATGTACGACACGCAGCCCATCGGACCGACGCTGCCCTGACCCTTCGTGAACGCCGAGCGAACGTTGGCTGCGGTACGGTTCTTGTTGTCCGTGAGCGCATCCACGATGATCGCGGTACCCTTCGGGCCGTATCCCTCGTACGAAACGAACTCGTAGTTCACGGAGTTCGCATCGCCGGCAGCCTTCTTGATGCTGCGCTCGATCGTATCGTTGGGCATGTTGTTGGCCTTGGCCTTTGCGACAACATCCTTCAGCTTCGAGTTGTTGTTCACATCGGGGCCGCCCTCCTTCACGGCAACGGCGATCTCGCGGCCGATGCGCGTAAAGATCTTGCCCTTCGCGGCGTCATTTTTCTCCTTCTTGTGTTTGATGTTGGCAAATTTGGAATGTCCTGACATAACTAACTCCTGTCTTTCAAGATTTGTATATTGCGGAAAATGTTTCCGGCGAAAAGCGGAGCGTGTCCGCATTTCTTACGTTGTCATACCGGGCGTCAGCTGCGCTTCTTGCGACCGCCCTTCTCATCCTCGGCGGAGTCCATCTTCTCCCGGAGCTCCTCGAGCGCTGCAGCAGCGTCCTCGTCCTCCTTGAACGCGCAGAACACCGTGTCGTCGCCTGCAAGGCAGCCGACGAGGTCGGTCAGGCCGATCGCGTCAACGGCGGCGCCGACGAGCGAAGCCATACCGGGGCTCGTGCGGATCACGAGAAGGTTCTTCGCGGTGTCCGCGGAGACAACCGCGTCACGGAGCATGCGCGCATAACGGCTCATGCGTCCGCTCTCCGAGTTCTCGCGGCCGAGCACAATGTACTTCTGGCGGCCGTTCTCACCGGTGACCTTGGTGAGATTGAGCTCGCGGATATCGCGGGAGATTGTCGCCTGTGTGACCTTGAGGCCGCACTCCTTCAGAAGAACCGCCAATTCCTCCTGCGTCTCGATCTCATTGGCTGCAACAAGTTCCAATATCTTATTCTGTCGATTGGATTTCATCATTCCTGTCCTTTCCGCACCGAAGTGCCGTTATAACTTACTCTTTACGCGATCCCAGAAGGTGACGTCACCGACGTTTAATACGCGCGCCGTCGCGTCGCCCCGGTAGATCGTAATTTCCTGCCCCACATCCAACAAACCGATTTCATCCCCGTCCGCGGAGACAAGCGCCTCCCCGGGGATCGACCGGGAGCCTCGCAGCACCCGTACCGTGATCCTGTCGCGGTTCGACACGGCGAGCGGTCTCGCCTGCATCGTGTGCGGACAGATCGGTGTGATCAACAGTATCTCCGCGTGCGGCTGCACGATCGGGCCGCCCGCGCTCAGACTGTAGCCGGTCGAACCGATCGGCGTCGCAATGATGACACCGTCGCTTAAGTAGTCGGACACCACCTGTCCGTTGACCAGCACCTGAAGATGAATGAGTCGCGAGAATCCGTTTCTCGCAACGACGATCTCGTTCATGGCCGCGGCCGGGGTCTTCTGCCCGTCGCACCACACGAGGTCGAGCGCGCCCACGAGGAGTTCCTCGTACTCGCCCCGGATGACGCTCTCAAGCGCCGTTTTTGCACCCCGGTACTCCGCCGAGGTCAGAAAGCCGAGCGTTCCGAGGTTAATTCCCAAGATCGCCGCCCTGCCCGCAAGGAGTGCCTTGGCAGCGTGAAGGAACGTTCCGTCCCCGCCGAGCACGATCGCACACTCCGTGTCCGCAGGCATGTCCGCGAACCGGGATGCCGCATCCTCACCGGGAACCATCGGCGCACACTGCCATACGGTGCAGCCGCGCTCCGTGAGGAACTGCGCGAGCTCGCCGCAGTAGCGTCCGTCCGGATCCTTCTCCTTATTGGCGATGATACAAAAACGCTTCATGAACCGTCCTTTCCGCATTGACATCCGGGGATGTCACAAGCGCCTCCTCCGGCGCGTAGCGCGCGTACAGGAGGTATTCGATGTTGCCGTTCTGCCCGCGGATCGGAGAATCCGTGAGCGCAAGCGCCTGCAGCCCGACGGCCTGTGCCGCCGCGAGGATCCGCGTGAGAACCTCGATGTGCACCTTCGGGTCCTTGACGACCCCGCGCTTGCCGACATTGTTTCTTCCCGCCTCAAACTGCGGTTTGATCAGGCATCCGATCTCCGCGCCCGGCCGCAACAGCGCCGCGACACACGGCAGGATCAGCGTGAGGGAGATGAACGATACGTCGATCCCCGCAAAATCCACCGGCCCGCCGAGTCCTTCCGCCGTGACCGTCCGGATGTCCGTCTGCTCCATCACGACCACTCTCGGATCGCTCCGAAGCGAATCCGCCAGCTGGTCCGTTCCGACGTCTACGGAAAATACTCTCTCCGCCCCGCGTCGAAGCATCGCCTCGGTGAACCCTCCGGTCGAAGCACCGACGTCGATACAGCGAAGCCCGTCAAGCGATGGCTTGTACAGCGAGAGGAGCTTCTCCATTTTCCGACCGCCGCGCCCGACGAACTCCTCGCCGTCCTCCGCGACCGTGATCACCGCGTCCTCCGCGATCATCGTGCCGGGCTTGGTCTGCGTGACTCCATCCACCGACACAAGGCCGGATTGGATCTTCTCGCGCGCCTTCTCCCGGGATGCGGTCATCTCCCGGCTCACCATGCACACATCCAACCGTACCTTCACAGAGCGCCTCGAATTCTGTCCGCGACGGAAGCCGCGTCGAGGCCGCATTTGCGGACCAGGGCCTCCCGGGACCCGTGTGTGAGAAATGCATCCGGTGCCGCGATCGTGACGACGCGAAGAGGAAGCTGTTCCTCCTCGACCCAGGCCGCAACCGCCGCGCCGTATCCGCCCTCTCCGACGCCCTCCTCAACCGTGACGAGCACGTCGTGCGTTCCGACAAGGCCGCGGATCCAGTCCTTGTCAAACGGTGCTGCGAACCGCGCATCCGCGATCGTGGGCGTGATGCCGTCCTTCGCAAGCTCCTCCGCCGCCGTCTCCACTGCGGAACGAAGCGTTCCCAGGAAGCTCACGGCAACCTTGGAACCGCGGACAAGCTCTGCGCACCGTCCGCTCTCGATCGGCGCATCGCTTCCCGCGAGCGCACTGTCCGGCGTACCCTTCGGGTAGCGGACCGCCACGGGGCCGTCCACCGTCAATGCGTAGGCGAGCATTTTCCGAAGCTCCTCCCCACAGGACGGCGCCAGCACGGTCATGCCGGGCATCGTGCGAAGAAAAGCGATATCAAACAATCCCTGGTGCGTCTCGCCGTCGTGCGGCACGATGCCGGCACGGTCAATCGCGAAGACGACGGGAAGTTTTTGCAGACATACATCGTGCAGGATCTGGTCGTACGCTCTCTGCAGGAACGTCGAATAGATGCACACGACCGGGCGAAGCCCGCTCGCCGCCATTCCCGCGGCAAATGTCACCGCGTGCTCCTCCGCGATCCCCACGTCGAAGCAGCGCTTGCGGAATCGGAATGCGAACTCGTTCAGTCCGGTGCCGTCCGCCATGGCGGCCGTGATGCACACAATGCTGCGGTTGGTCTCCGCAAGCTTCGTGATCTCCGATCCGAACACCTCCGTGTAGGAGGGAACCTTCGACTGCTCACGCGGCAGTCCGGTCGCAAGACGGAACGGTCCGATGCCGTGGTACCGGCTCGGCTCCGCCTCAGCGAAGGAGTAGCCCTTGCCCTTCTTGGTGATCACGTGGATCAACACGCCGCCGCGCACCTTCGCAGCCGCCTGCAGCGCCGTTGTAACGTCGCCTATGTTATGTCCGTCGACGGGTCCGAAATAGGTCAGGCCCATCTCCTCAAAGAAGTCCCCGGGGATCATAATCTGCCGGATGGAATCCTTGGTCTTCTTGATACCCTTGGCGAGCACCTCACCGATGTTGGTGCGGTTGAGCGTGCGCTCCACGCTGTCCTTTAGGTTCAGGTAGCCCTGCGACATGCGCAGGTGTCCGAGATAGTTCGCGATGCCGCCGACATTTTTCGAGATCGACATCTCATTGTCGTTGAGCACCACGATCACGTTCGTGCGGAACCGGCCGATGTTGTTGAGCGCCTCGTAGGCCATGCCGCCCGAGAGCGAACCGTCGCCGATCACGGCAACGATACGGTTCTTCTCGCCCTTTAGGTCGCGCGCCTTCGCCATGCCTGCGGCGACCGACAGCGACGTCGAGCTGTGCCCCGTGTCAAACGCGTCGCACTCGCTCTCCTCGCGCTTCGGGAAACCGCTGATGCCGCCCTCCCTGCGGAGCGTGTCAAACACGTCCCTGCGGCCGGTCAGCAGCTTGTGCGTGTAGCACTGGTGTCCCACGTCCCAGATGAGCTTGTCCTCGGGAAATGTGAGGAACCGGTGCAGTGCGATGGTAAGCTCCACGGCGCCGAGATTGGAGGCCAGATGGCCGCCGTTCTTGCTCACCGTGAGCAGGATTTCCTTGCGGATCTCCGCCGCCAGACGCGGCAGCTTCTCCTCGGGGATCGCCTTGACATCATTCGGTTGATTGATCAAAGATAACAACTCGGTCATGATGTGTCACTCTCCTAAACGATCCGTCCGACCAGCGATGCAATCAGCTCGGCAAGCGGTTCGCCGCGCTGTCCGCCGGGGAATTGTGCCAGCATGTCGAGCGCCTCAGCGGAGAGGTTCTCCACCGCCTCCTTCGACGCACGCATGCCGTATAGTGTAACGTAAGTCGTCTTGTTGTTCTTCTCATCGCTGCCGACGGGCTTGCCGAGCGTCTCGGTCGTGCTCGCGACATCGAGGATGTCGTCCTGGATCTGGAACGCAAGGCCCACGCGAAGCGCGATCTCGCCCATCGTCTCCACCGTCTCCGCGGACGCGCCGGCAAGGATCGCTCCCACCTGCATCGCCGCCTGCAGCAGCGCTCCGGTCTTCAGCCGGTACACAAAATCCAGTTCCTCCGCCGTCATGGCGACGCCGGTTTTCTCCACGTCGACCGCCTGACCGCCGACCATGCCGTCCACGCCGGACCGCTCCGCCAGCACGCGCAGTGCGGGAAGGATGCGTCCCTTCGTCTCCTCCGACTCCGTGGCGCTGACCGCCGTCTCAAACGCGCGGTTCAAGAGGCCGTCGCCGGCAAGGATGCCCATGGCGTGGCCGAATTTGGCGTGCGTCGTAAGCTTGCCGCGGCGGAACCGGTCGTTGTCCATCGCGGGAAGGTCATCGTGCACGAGGGAATAGCTGTGGATCATCTCGAGGGCCGCCATGAACGGGTCGACCAGCGTGGTCTCCTCCGCCGCGGGGCCGCCGAGCGCACGGTACGTGAGCAGCAGTAAGATCGGGCGAACCCGCTTGCCGCCGTTCAACACACTGTATGTCATCGCGTCCTCGATCGTCGCTCGGTAGCCCTCCGCCTCCGGCAGGAAGCGGCTGATACGCTCCGTGATCTCATCCGCGAGAATTCGCATTTCTTCATTCACCGTCTTCATCGTCTTCGTCACTCTCCAGGATTTCCATTTCCTTCTCGACGCGGTCGATGGCGTCCTTGCACTGCTTTAAGAGCGCGCGCCCGTTTTTGTACAGCGCGAACGTCTCCTCGAGCGGAAGTCCCCCGCGCTCCATCTGCGCCACGATCTCCGAAAGCTCCTGCATCGACTCCTCGAGCGTCATCTCGGAGTCGACCGTCTTGTTATCCTTGTTGTCTGCCATACCAAATCTCCTCAGTCTTCCGTCCGCTTCTGCGTCGAGCGAACCTCTGCGGCAAACGAGCCGTCCGCCAGATAGCCCTTGATCTCGGCACCTGCGGGAAGGTCGTCAACGCCCTTCACCGGTCTTCCGTCCACGGTCACATACGCGTACCCCTGCTCGAGCAGCCGGTACGGCGACATGGCCCGCAGTCCCGTCTCCAGGATGTCCAGCCGGCTTCGCTGTGCCCGGAGCGCCTCGCGCATGCTCCTGCGCATGTCCGCGCGTGCCTCTGCGGTCTCCTCCCGGGCGTCCTCAAGCGCCGTGTGCGCAACGCGGCGCATCGTCTCCTCGCTCGCGATGAGCGTCTCGCGTCTTCTCGCAAGCTGCGAGGAGGGACTTGCGTACCGAAGCAGCCTGCGGTATCCCGACACCTGCTCCCGCGCGCTCTCAATGGCGCCCATCATCGCCCTTACCATCGCGCTGTGCGCGTCCACGAGCGTCCGGTCGAAGTCCCATATGGAAAATGCGACCAGGTCCGCAGCAGCCGTCGGCGTCTGCACCTGCACGTCCGCGACGTCCTCCAGGAACGGATGGTTGATCTCATGCCCTACGGCCGAAACAACGGGGATCTCGCACTCATACACAGTGCGCACCAGTCCCTCGTCGCAAAATGTCAACAGATCGTCGCTGCCTCCTCCGCCTCGCCCGACGATGATCACATCCACGTTCGCGCGGGCCACCCTGCGGATCGCCCTGCACAGCTCTCTCGGAGCCTCGACGCCCTGCACGCGGCACGGCGCCAGCACGAGCTGGATGTACGGATTTCTCTCCCGGAACGACCTTCGCATATCCGCGAGTGCCGCGGCGTTGCCGGACGTCACAATGCCGACCCGCTTCGGATACAGCGGGAGCGGCTTCTTGTGCGCCGGATCAAACAGGCCCTCGCTGCGCAGTCGGTTGCGAAGCTGCAGCAGCTGCTCGTTGATCTGGCCGGCTCCGGTCAGTTCGACGCGCGTGGCGACGAGCTGGTATTTACCCTGTTTCGGGTATACCGTGATCCGTCCGGTCACGCGCACCTGCATGCCGATCTCAAGCGGCTGCCTGAGGCCGTACCGCATGTCGGATGCAAACATGACGCACGAAAGCGACGCCGTCGCGTCCTTGATCGTAAAATACAACTGTCCCGACAGGCGGCTCTCCGAGACCTCGCCCTCGACCTCCAGCGCGCGCAGCGTCGGAGATCCCTCCAAGACATTGCGGATGTATGTGGTGATTCCACTGACGGTGTAAGGCATACCGAACTCCTCTGCCTCATTCCCGCACAGCTGTCCTACGCGGGATTATTTTTCAAAACGGCGGACAGGATGCCGTTGACGAAGGCGTGCGACTGGTCTCCGCCGTACTTGCGTCCCAGCTCGACCGCCTCGTTGATGGCTACCTTCACGGGGACTTCCTCGTCGAAATACATCTCGTACACGGCGACGCGGAGAATGTTGAGCTCCGCCTTGCCGATGCGGTGAAGATTCCATCCCTGGGATGCCTTCGAGATCATCGGGTCGATCTGTCCGATGTGCGATGCGACCGCCTTGTAGCGCTCGATGACGCTCTCCTTCTCCTCCTCGGGGATCGTGGTCACGTCCTCCAGGTAGAGTCTCGCCTGCGGCTCGCGCTCCGCCTTCTCGTAAAATCCCGTGAGGAACATCAGGATGAACACCTGCTCGCGGAATTCGCGCCGTTCACGGACGGTCTTCTTTCGATTGTCGGCCGCGCCTGCGCGGTCCTGTTCCTCCGATGTGATCGGATTGCTGATGTCCTGCATCTTGATTCCTCCGGAGCAATTACTTTCTGTCGAGGTCCACGCCGACTACGTGAAGCGTCACCTTGTCGGAATCGAATCCGAGCATGCTCTCGATCGCGGAGCGAACCTTCTCCTGAACGGTTCTCGCGACGCGCGGAACACTGTAGCCGTACTGTACACAGATCGAAAGCTCGGTTGCGACACGGCCGTCGATCAGGCTGATCTTCACGCCCTTGCTGTTGTTCTTAATGCCGTTCCGACCGATCAATTCCTTCGTCATATTGCCCGGGAGATGCGCCACGCCCTCCACCTCTGCGGCAGCGAGGCCGACCACGGTAGCGATGACGTCGTCCGAGACAACCGCCTGGCCCTCCGTGCCCTCAATCTCAATCTCAGCCTCGTATACGGGCTCTCTCGTATCCTTATTGCTCATTGTTCAACCTCCGAAAAACTAATGTCGCCCCCGTCCGATTTGAGGGCATAGTTACAATCGATAGCATTATACCAAATACCTCCCTAAAAGAAAAGTGCATTTTCACATATGCAGTTAAATATTGCATAATTCACGCGATTTTTCACGAAAAATTCAAACGCGGCAAAAAGGGACGGTCTCCCGTCACATCGCAAGCGACGCGACAGAAGAACCGTCCCCTTGTCACCTTATTGTTTGAGCGTGCTTCAGAAGCACAGCGAGAATACGATCTGGAATGCGGTGAACGACACGTAGGTTGCCAGAAGCACGATGCCCTGCACGCGCGACAGCTTGCCGCGCACGATCGTCGGGATCGTCAGAAGGCCCATGACGAACAGCATGACCGGAAGGTCGATGACCAGAGACGAGTTGATCCCTGCGATCGTCTTGCCGGACGGAAGGTTGAACGGGCTGATCGTGATGGCCATACCGCACACGAGGACCAGATTGAAGAGGTTCGCGCCGATGATGTTGCCGAGCGACAGTGCGCCGTGTCCCTTCGCGAGGGACGTGATCGCCGTGACGAGCTCCGGAAGCGACGTTCCGAGCGCGATCACCGTGAGGCCGATCACTGCCTCCGAGACGCCGAAGTTCTTCGCGATGATCGTCGCGTTGTCGACCAGAAGGTCCGCACCGAACGCGATGAACGCAGCACCGATGACGATCAGGCCGAGCAGGAACAGTACGGAGCGCTCCTTCTCCGGCTTCTCATCCTTCTTCTCCTCTGCGGGAACATTTTCCGAAGACTGCTCTTCCGCTGCCGTCACAGCACCGCTCGCGGAAGTCGCTTTCTCCGCGGGCGCTTCGCCCGCTGCGCCGTCCTTGCCGGCGCGGATGCCTGCGATCGCCTGGCGCACCGTAAGCGCTACGTACACGACAAACATGGCGAGCAGAAGGATACCGACGCCGCGCGTGAATTTGCCGGTGCCGTAAGCTACCACGAGATATACGGCGGCCGCAAGGAAGAAGCTCACGACCGGAACGATCAGGGATTTGCGGTCTGCGCGCGAGGGCTTGATCGCGATCGTGATCGCCGCGATCAGCGATGTGTTGCAGATGATGGAGCCGATGGCGTTGCCGTACGCGATGTCACCAACGCCCTTGAGTGCGGCGCCCGAGGACACCATAACCTCCGGCAGCGTCGTGCCGATGGAGACGACCGTCGCGCCGATCAGCAGCTCCGGCACGTGGTATCTCTTCGCGACGCCCGAGGCGCCGTCGACGAACCAGTCGCCGCCCTTGATCAGCAGCACAAGGCCGATGGCAAACAACAGATATGGATTGGTCACGATCCGCAAAAGCGTCGGATTCGTGATGTAGCTTTCCCAAAAGGACAACAGTGTGATCATGAATTCCTCCCAAATATACAATTCGAGGAACCGCAGGCGACGGTTCCTCGAACATTCTATCACAGCTGTGAAAAAAGTAAAGACATAGTTAATTGCTCACCATCGTTGTCTCTACCATGTAGGACTCCACGTTAATCTCAATGTTTCCCGGATCTGCTATGAAAACATCGGCCGGCAATCCGGTAAAATGATACGACAGTTTTCCCGATTCAGTCAATTGCAGCTGCAGGTAAGCAACGCCGTTATCTACACCGGTTTGGAATGCCACGGTAACGCCCCCGGCACTGTTCTGAATATCGTTTAGCATTATGGCTGAATCACGTACAAAAGTGATTATTCCTTGCGAAGAGTCCATCGTCTTCCCCCCCAGAGTTGCTCCTTCGACCGTCGTGAACATAAAACTTTCTGTGGTGCTAACGGAAATCTTTCCCTCTAATCCTTGCACTGTTACTTCGACGACATTTCCATCCACAACTGTCTTAGTAATCCTTAACACATCAAACACATTTAGTGTGTCGGTCAGATTTTCATTCTCGCGTACGTTTCCTCTCAACACCAGCGTGTACACAACATTATATGCCTCGTGCTTCTCAACTCCGTCAAATGTATGGACCATTTCCGTGGAATTATGGATCCACATTTGGCTGCCGCTGATATCCTTCTCCTTAACCGTATATTCGATCAGTTTGCCTTGCCCGTCTTCTCTTTCGTACCCCGTGATCGTGATGCGCCACTCTTCCGCCGATCTGACTCCGTTCGAATTCACGGCTGCCTTCAGTTTTGCATGTATCGTTTGTCCGTCGTTCACTACACAGCAGCCGTTGGTATAGATATCCCCTGTCTCAGACACCTGCAGGATTCCTTCGGTATTCTTCTTGACATAGAACTCGCCGACCGGATCCTCTGTCCCGGACGCATACAGGGCATACCGTACTACAGTACCATTGGCAACATCAACATAATCCCCCTTTTCTTGTCCATTCCAGACTTGGGCTGCGTTTATTATCGTGTCAATCGGATTCACTGTCATGATTTTACTGTAGTTTCCAATGTCGGTCAAGTACCAGGTTTCCGTCTCTTCCGTCACGACACCGGTTCCGAAAAATCCATTTTTCGTTCCGGCGCTTTTGACTTCCGCCAATTTATCTGCATCATACAGGACAAGTCCGTCTTCGTTCTTCTCTGCTTTTATGTACTTTTTCACAATCTGACCGTCAAATGCTTTGCAACTGATCTCATAATAGTTTGTCGCACCCAACGGCAGAACGACGTCCCATGACTGAAGATCACTGAGTAACTGTTTGGGTGAGTCTACAGATCTGTATCCGGACCCTGTAACGGATATTGTCCAGGTTTCAGACGCGCCCCCCGCATCATACTCCCAATTTCCGCCAAGATTCATCGATAGAGTTGTCGACACTTGGACCGCATTTAATGATTCTGCTTCATAAACACGCAGTGAATGACTCCCGTCCCCTTCTTTCACAACTTTCAGAAACCTTGTACATTCCGAGGATTCGGACATTTCGCACCGGATTGAAAAATACTTCGTCGTTCCCTGCGGAAGCGATTCAGAAATACCGGAAAAGTTAGCGGAAGCACTGGTACCGGCCGCTGCCGGCTTCGCATTTTCCCGTTGTGCAGCGCTCATTTTCCCCAAAATGATCACCGATGCTGCAAGCAACATCAGAAACGCACTTACCGCAAGAACACTCCAAATTGATCTCTTTTGGTTTTGCATATACAATCCTCCAATCATGATCTCATCGACTCTTTTTGCTGCACCTGCGAACGATCAGAATGCCGCAGACAGCGCAAGAAAGTATCAACAGCAGATAGTATTTTGTATGGAAAGCATCTCCGGTTTTTTCGGGCGTCTGCCCGCTTTCCGATGCATCCGAATTCCCGGGGGAACCTGTCAGTTCCGATGTGAGCTCCGGCGTGATCTTCGGGGATGCCTCAGGCGTAACCTCCGGAGAGGCTTCGGGTGAAGCTTCCGACGAAGCTTCCGGCGAAACCTCAGGTGATACTTCCGGTGATACCTTCGGCGATACGTCCGGCGATACCTTCGGCGATACGTCCGGTGATACCTTCGGCGATACGTCCGGCGATACGTCCGGTGATACCTTCGGCGATACGTCCGGCGATACGTCCGGTGATACCTTCGGCGATACGTCCGGTGATACCTTCGGCGATACGTCCGGTGATACCTTCGGCGATACTTCCGGTGATACCTTCGGCGATACTTCCGGTGATACGTCCGGTGATACCTTCGGCGATACGTCCGGCGATACCTTCGGCGATACGTCCGGGGAAACCTTCGGTGAAATATCCGGCGAATCCGTCTGCTCCTCTCCGACAGGCATCTCGGCTTCCTGCGATTGCCCGTCGACTTCTCCGCCGGACGGCCCTCTGCCTACGGCGGTTGCCACGCAGACTACTTTTCCCGCTGTTACATCCGATTCCGTCACACCGTGTTGTACCAAGATCGGCTCGCTGCTTTCCTCGGGTCTCAGCGTCCCCACGGTATACGTTAAACCGCTCAGGAGATCTGTCACGATAATGTCCGTGAGGGTCGCTTTGCCGTCGTTGCTCACCAAAATCTTGTACATGATCGTCTCGCCGAGAGCATACCATTGTCCGTTTTTCGGTTTGCTGCTCTCGATCACCGTTACGGTAAGGCTCTCTGTCAGAGAGAGTGTATTTTCCGTACGGATGCTTATGTTTGCCCCCGAAGCATGATCGCCGTCTCCGCCGAGCAGGTCCACCCTCGGTATGTCAATTATATTCACTAATCGTATTGTGATTCCTGCTTCTGACGACTGATCACAGTCCCCGCCGGCGAGATCCACAAGCCGGTTCAGTTCTCTCATGATCTTGGAACTCAGGTTGGCTTCCGATGATCGGTCACCGTCTCCTCCTGCAAGGTCGATAAGCCGGTTCCGTCTGCTCCGGATCTTCGAACTTACATTGGCTTCCGACGATCGGTCACCGTCCCCGCCGGCAATGTCCACAAGCCGGTTCAATTCTCTCATGATCTTGGAACTCAGGTTGGCTTCCGAGGATCGGTCACCGTCCCCGCCGGCAATGTCCACAAGCCGGTTCAGTACTCTCATGATCTTGGAACTCAGGTTGGCTTCCGAGGATCGGTCGCCGTCCCCGCCGGAGAGTTCAACTGTCTTTCCGTCGGTTGCCTCCCGTGCGGGCGCTTGTGCCGTTGTCTCATTCGGCGGCTTTGCCTTCGTTGCAACTGCAAAGCTGCCGATCAGTATACAACTCAACAAAACTATGAAAAATGCGGTCTCCCGGAAGAAGCGGGTCCGATACATTTTTTCATTTGTCTTGGAGTTGTCTCGTTTTCTTTTTGCCATAAAGACGCTCCTGTATGACATTTCTGCCAATGGCAGACCCTCTTTCTCCTGATGGAGTGGAGTAACAAAACGCACAGGGGAAACGCGGATCATGACGGATCCGGTTTCCCCGCTGCATTACATCAAAACCAAATCAGATCAACGAAATCATCGTTGCTTGTATCATTAGAACGATCAGAACCAACGGCTGAAGAATCCGCCTTCCTTCTTCTCCGGCGTCTTCTCCGCGTCAGCCTCTTTCTCCGGCTCTACGGGCGCTGCTTCTTCTGCTGCATCCGCTGCAACTTCGGCAATGTCATCTGCAGCCTCGGCAACATCCTCCGCAACCTCTGCAACATCATCCGCAACTGCCTCGATAATCTCATCTCCGTCGATCGGGATCTCGATCGCAGCCTCAACCGGCTCCTCCGCATCCGCAGGAAGCGCGATCTCGGGCTCCTCAGGCTCGTCCTCCGAAACCGTCGGTATCTCAGCCTCAGGCTCCTCCGCGACTGCCTCGATCGGAAAGTCGGCATCAGGCTCCTCGCCCTCCTCGACATTCACAGGGATCGTGATCTCCTCCTCGGGCTCCTCGATGTCCGTCGGGATCTCCGGCTCCTCGGAATCCTCCACAGCAACCGGGATCTCTGCCTCAGCCTCTTCCACATCTACGGGAACCGCAGGCTCCTCGGGCTCATCCACGTCCACCGGGATCTCCGCCTCGGGTGCCTCAACCTCTTCCACGTCCACGGGAACCGCAGGCTCCTCAGGCTCATCCACATCCACCGGGATCTCCGCTTCAGGCGCCTCTGCCTCTTCCACGTCTACGGGAACCGCAGGCTCCTCAACTTCCTCTACGTCCACCGGAACCGCAGGCTCCTCGGCTTCCTCTACGTCCACCGGGATCTCGGTCTCCGGCTCTGCCGCTTCCTCCTCGACCGGGATCTCCACAGCCGGAGCGTCCTCATCGAGACTCTTCAGCTCCACCGGACAGTCGATCTTCTTGTCCAACAGTGCCGCCACAAGCGAATCCGCAAAATTCTCGCGGAGCTTCGGGATGTAGTCGAGCACGTTGATCATGTGCTCCTCGTCATACGCCTTCATGAACAGTGAGTACTTCTTCATGCCGGCGAGCGCATTGTCGTCCTTCGCAAGCGTCAGAGTGTCCGCATCACCCACGATACCATTAAGTGCGCCCTGCGCCTCCTCAAGCGCCGGCACCGCCTCCTCATCCGCACAGGTGAGGGCGAGGAACCGCTTTGCCTGATAAACAGTCTCGCGGTTGCTGAGAACAACCTCCATCCGGTCCAGACTCGTCTCAAGGTCATTGAGACGGTCGAACTCAAACGGGTCTCCGCTCAGCTGCTCATACTGATCACGGCAGAACGCACTCGCCTCCTCGATCTTCTCGAGATTCTCGCGCACGCTGCCGGTCGTCTCCGGGGAGAGAAATTTCTTCTCGTCGATACAGTCGGAGATTACATAAAGATTCTCCTCAACCTTGCTCATGCCGTCGCGGATGTCGGCGACCCGACCCCGCATGTTGTCCAACAACTCCCTCTTGTTCACGTTACCTTCCTCCTGTCTTAATGTAATCCCCTTCGGTCCCTCACAGGATCCCCGCCGCACGCGTCATCGCCCGAACGATCTCGGGATGCCGCACGGACGCGTCTCCTCTGGAAAGAACCTCATATTTCGTGCCGTCGTCCCAGTAGAAACACGGGATACCCCGCATTCTCGCCAGGGACACGACGAGCGATACGTATTTGGCGCGCTCCGGCGTGTTGTTGCGATCCATCGCGCCGAACTCACTGAGCACAACGGGGATGTCCGTCCCCTCAAACCCCCGGTCGATCGTGTCGAACAACCGCTCCAGCTCCTCCTCGCACAGGCAGTCGAACTCGATCGTCTGCCTCGCCCAGGTGGCCGCGCGCGAGGTAAATCCGAGCGGCGCGTACGAGTGAACCCCCGCGATCAGATGTCCCTCCGCACTGTCCTTCGGCACCTGAAAGCCCCGAAGCGTGTAATCGTTGGCACCGGCTGCATAAGGACTCACGATCAGGTTGCGCGTCGCGTTGGAACCGCCGGTCGCGCGGACCGTGTCCACGAACAGCTGATTCCACTCGTTGACGACCTCAATCTCCTCCGCGGACGGCATATCCCACTCGCAGTCCTCGTTCAGGATCTCGTTGAAGCCTTCCAAAATAAGCTTGTCGGACTCATTTGCAAAATACTCTGCGATCTGCTCCCACATATACGCAGCGCGGTCGCGGTTCGTCATGTAGTTCTCCCGATCCGCCCGGATCCAGCCGCCTCCGTAACTCCGCATGTCACCGGTGTCGTGGTGACAATTGATGATGCAGTACATGCCCTCGCCCAGTGTCATGCGCACCACGCGGCGGACACGGCGAAGCCAGTCCTCCTCGATGACGCCCTTCTCGTCCATGTGAGGGTACCATGTGACGGGGACGCGGATCGCGTCAAACCCCGATCCGGCAACCAGAGAGATCAACTCCTTCGAGGTGATCGGGTTGCCCCAGGACGTCTCGATCCGAAAATTCTCGAACCACCGTCCGTGACAGTCAAACGTATTGCCGAGATTCCACCCGAGCTTCATGTGCGCTACCGCACTTCGCGCGGACTCGGTTTCATCGACCCTGACGGGCCGCTCTTCCATATGCTCCATCGTCACCTCCGGGCGTTTACACGCCTTGTATCGCGATGTCGGCGACCTCCGCGAGGGAGTCCGCCCTTGCATACAACATCGGTATGATCTCCTCATCCGGCTCCGTCTGGTCGGGGATCATCACGACCCGGCAGCCGGCTCTGTACGCGCTGATCACGCCGTTGGGCGCATCCTCCACGGCAATGCACTCCTCCGATGCGAATCCCAATCTCTCACAGGCATATCGGTAGATATCCGGCGCCGGCTTGCCATGCTCGACCATCGTCGCGCTGATGATGGTCGGGAACAGCCCCGCAAGTCCTGCGAGCGCCAGGTAGCGCTCCGTCCTCTCCGGGTCCGTCGCCGTCGCGATGCAGACCGTGACGCCCTGTTGCGTCAGCGCCTCGACGAGCTCTCTTGCGCCCGGCTTGGCTTCGATCCCGTGCTTTGCGATATGCTCCTCAATGATCTCCTTGCGGTACGCACGCACCGCAGGATAGTCGAACGATTCCCCGTACCACTCGCGAAACTGCTGCGGCGCATACGGCCTGCCGAGGGAACGGAGCTTAAGCGCCCGCTCATCCGGAAGGTCATAGCCGAAGTGCGCGAGCGCCTTCGGCCAATACATCCGGTACAGTTTCTCGGTGTCGACCAGGGTACCGTCCAGGTCAAAAATCACTGCTTTGATACTCAATCGTGTTCTCCGTCAGATCGCCGGCGGACCGGCGTTATTGAACCCGTTCAGCCGTTAGCCACGGCATCGAGCTCCTTCTGAAGCTGCGCGAGCTTCTCGCGGATCGGAAGGTGCTGCGGGCAGGCGTCCTCGCAGGCGCCGCAGCCGACACAGTTCTTCGCCTTCTTGTCCTCGTCCATGCGATCCCAGTTCCACTTCGTGCTCCCGGCGTTCTCGTACATACCGTACTGATTCCACACGGAGAAGTTTCGCGGGATGTCCACGCCGTTCGGGCAGGGCATGCAATACCGGCAGCCGGTGCAGCCCACGCGAACGCGTGCGCGGATATTGGCGGCAACCTCATCGACCGCCGCGAGTTCCTCGTCGGTCATGGGCTCGTAGTTGATAAATGTGTTCAGGTTGTCCTCAACCTGCTCCTCGGCAGACATGCCGCTCAGGATGACCTTGATGATCGGATGGCTCGCCACAAAACGAAGTGCCCAGGAAGCGGCGGAAGCATCCGGACGAAGCGCGCGGAACGGTCCCGTCACGGCCTCCGGCAGCGTCGCGAGCGTGCCGCCCTTGATCGGCTCCATGATGACGAGCGGGATGCCCTTCTCGGTCGCGAGCTCTACGCCCTTGTCGCCGGCCTGTTCATCGCGGTCCATATAGTTGTACTGGATCTGGCAGAAATCCCAGTCGCGGTAGTTAATGATCTCAACGAACGACTCGTATTTGTCGTGGAACGAGAATCCGAGGTTGCGGATCTTGCCCTGCTCCTTGAGCTCCGCCAAATACTCCGGCACGCCGTAGGAAACCATCTCGCGGAAGCGGTTGATGTCCAGCGCGTGCAGAAGGTAGTAATCCACATAGTCTACCTGCAGACGCTCCAGCTGGTATGCGAACAGACGCTTCGCGTCATCGAGGCTGTGAACCTCCCAGCACGGCAGCTTCGTCGCCAAATGGAACGTGCTGCGGTCATACTTCTTCAAGATCTTGCCGAGTACCGGCTCCGCCTCACCGCCGTGATACGGATACGCCACATCGTAGTACGTCACGCCGGCGTTGTACGCCATGTCGATCATCTTCGCCGAGCGCTCATAGTCGATCTTGCCGTCCTTCGTCGGAAAACGCATGCATCCGAACCCGAGCAGCGAGTTCTCCGTGCCCGTCGTAGGCATGGTCCTTCTCTCCATACTCATACCAATTCTCCTTTGCGTGTAAACCCCGTCACTCGATCTTCTCGAAATCGGCCGCCCCGTGCTTGCACAAAGGACATACGATGTCGTCGGGCAGCTCCTCACCCTCGTAGACGTAGCCGCACACCTTGCAGACCCAGCCCTTCTTGCCCTCGGTCTGCGGCTTCGGCTTCACATTATCCTGGTAGTAGGTATATGTCATCGTCTCGCGGTCGGAAAGCACGCGGGCCTCGGTCACGGTACACAGGAACATGCCGTGCGTGTCGAGGTCCAAGTACTGCTCCACCTTGAGCGAGAGGAACGCATTCACATAGCGCGGCAGCACGATCAGCCCGTTCTCCGAGCGCATCGTCTCCACGCCTTCAAACTTGTCAACCGTGCGTCCGCTGCGGAAGCCGAAATCCTCGAACACCGAAAACGGCGCCTCCACCGAGAGGCAGTTGACGTTCATCACACCGGTCTGCTTGATGACGTGATGCGAATAATTCTGCTTGTTGATGCAGACAGCAACGCGGTTCGGCGAGTTTGTGACCTGCGTCACCGTGTTGACGATCAGGCCGTTGTCCTTCTTCCCGTCGTTCGACGTGACCACATAGAGGCCGTAGCCGATGCGGAACAGCGCCGTCATGTCATTTTTCACCGAGGACTCGCCCTGCATCGCGATGTACTCCGCGCACAGCTCCTTCGCCAGAGCATCCACCTGCTCCTTCGACTCGTCGTTGAGCGCCGACATGATCTTCACGGTCGTGTCGCAGAACGTCAGATTCTTGCTGCCCTCGAACATCGAGCGGATCGTCTTCGCCGCCTGCGGCGCCCAGGAACCGTTCTCGATGATACCGATCGTGCGGTTGCGGTACCCTCTCTCCGTCAGGTGGTTGATAAACTCCTTCATGAAGGGGAAAATGTCCGCATTGTATGTTGTCGTAGCGAGCACCAGCTTGCTGTAGCGGAACGCGTCCTCGACAGCCTCGGCCATGTCGCAGCGGGCGAGGTCGTTCACGGCCACCTTCGGCGCGCCGTATGCCTTCAGCTTGTCCGCGAGAAGCAGCGCCGCCTGCTTCGTGTTGCCGTAGACGGAGGTGTAGCACACAACGATGCCGTCCGTCTCCGCCGTGTACGACGACCAGGTGTTGTACAGTCCGAGGTAGTACCCGAGGTTCTCCGTGAGGATCGGTCCGTGGAGCGGGCAGATCGTCTCGATCTCAAGACCTGCCGCCTTCTTTAAGACCGCCTGGACCTGAGCACCGTATTTGCCGACGATGCCGAAGTAGTACCGGCGCGCCTCACACGCCCAGTCCTCCTCCACGTCCAGCGCTCCGAACTTGCCGAATCCGTCCGCGGAAAATAACACCTTGTCGCAGGCGTCATAGGTCATCACAACCTCCGGCCAGTGCACCATCGGCGCAGCCACGAACGTGAGCGTGTGGCGGCCGAGCGTTAGGGTGTCGCCGTCGCCGATCACGACGCGGCGGTCCTCAAACTCCTGCCCGAAGAAATTCTTCATCATGACAAACGCCTTCTGCGACGACACTACCGTCGCGGTCGGGTACGTCTTCATGAAGTTGACGATGTTGGCGGAGTGGTCGGGCTCCATGTGCTGAACGACAAGGTAGTCCGGCGTTCTCCCGCCGAGCGCATTGGCCAGGTTGTCCAGCCACTCATGCGTAAAATTCCTGTCCACGGTGTCCATGACTGCAACCTTCTCATCGAGGATGCAGTACGAGTTGTACGCCATGCCGTTGGGCACGTCGTACTGACCTTCAAACAGGTCGACCGCATGGTCATTGACGCCGACATAAACGATATCTTTCGAGATCAAGGGGGTATCCTCCTATCCTATAATCCTACAGATCCGAGATCATCTCCTCGAGACGACTCTTGCTGATCGCGCCGATCTGGCGCTTGATGATATCTCCGCCGCGGAACAACAGAAGTGTCGGAATGTTCATGATCTTATACTTCTGTGCTACCTCGGGCTCCTCATCCACGTTGATCTTCGCAACCGCGATCTCCGTGTGTTCCTTCGCGATCTCCTCGACGATCGGTCCCATCATGCGGCACGGACCGCACCAGGAAGCCCAGAAATCGACAAGCACCGGCTTGTCTCCCGTAAGCAGTTTCTCAAACTGAGCAGCGTTGACATTCAATCCATCCATGGGGTTCTCCTTTCTCCCGCCGGGATCCCCGGCGGCTCTCCTCTCACTACCCTGCGTTTTCCCGTTCGAACACCGTCGAAACATGCCTTAAAAAAGCATAGAAAACGCCTATCTTGATAATATCATGTGCACGGTTGAAAGTAAACCGTTTTTTCTTTCTCAAATGCGGCTTCACAGGCTGACAAAATCCATTTCAAAAAGGGATAAAACATGCTAAAATGTTGGGAAATCACCGGTCCCGGAAACGGGCCGGTCACGGAGGAGGTTTATAATACATGATCTACTATGTTGACGCGAAGGCCGGCCGCGAGGGAAACGGCAGCAAGGCAATGCCGTTCCGCCGCATCAATGAGGCCGCGAAAGTCGCCCGTCCCGGGGACGAAGTCATCGTTGCGCCGGGCATTTACCGCGAGTACGTAAACCCGCGCTGCGCGGGCACGGAGGACGCCCGCATCACCTACCGCTCCGCGGAGCCTCTCGGCGCCCACATCACCGGCGCTGAGGTCCTGACCGGCTGGAAGCCCTATCAGGGCACGGTCTGGGTTGCCCGCGTTCGGAACGGCGTCTTCGGAAGCTACAACCCTTACACGACGCGCGTGTACGGCGACTGGTACTTCGGTTCCGCGATCCGCCACACCGGCTGCGTGTATGTCAATGAGCGCGCTCTCTACGAGGCGGAAACCCTCGAGGACTGCATCAAGGCAGAGGTCTACAAGCCCTCCTGGAAGCCCGAGGAGTCGGTGTACCAGTGGTATGCCGAAGTTGAAGGCGATGAGACCGTGATCTACGCGAATTTTCAGGAGCTCGACCCGAACAAGGAGACCGTTGAGATCAACGTCCGCCGCAACTGCTTCTTCCCCTCGGAGACCGGCATCGGATACATCACATTTTCCGGATTCAAGGTGTCCAAGGCCGCAACGACCTGGGCTCCGCCCGCCGCGTTCCAGGACGGCATGATCGGCCCGCACTGGTCGAAGGGCTGGATCATCGAGGACTGCGAGGTGTACGCGAGCAAGTGCTGCGGTATCTCGCTCGGCAAGTACTACGATGAGGAAAATGATCACTACTTCATCTACAAGCGCGTCAAGAGCCCCACGCAGATGGAGCGCGACGCGGTGTGCCGCGGTCAGTACCACGGCTGGCTCAAGGAGAAGGTTGGCAGCCACATCGTGCGCCGCTGCCACATCCACGACTGCGAGCAGGCCGGCATCGTCGGCCGCATGGGCTGTGTCTTCAGCCTGATCGAGGACAACCACATCCACCACATCAACAACATGCAGGAGCTCGGCGGCGCCGAGATCTCCGGCATCAAGTTCCACGCGGCGATCGACGTTGTCTTCCGCCGCAACCACATCCACCACTCGACGATGGGCATCTGGTGCGACTGGCAGGCACAGGGCACGCGCATCACGCAGAATTTCCTGCACGACAACCACGCGCCCGAGGGTACGCCCCGCGCTCCGGGATCAATGATGTGCCAGGACATCTTCGTCGAGGTCGGCCACGGCCCGACGCTCATCGACAACAACATCCTGCTCTCCCGCGCGGGCATCCGCATCGCGACCGAGGGCATCGCCTGCGTGCACAACCTGATCGCCGGCTCCTTCACCTCCGTCGGCGAAGGCACGGACAACATCGTGAACGGCAAGAACCAGCCGCGCTACACGCCGTACCACATCCGTCACCGCACCGAGGTTGCGGGCTTCATGAGCATCCTGCACGGCGACAACCGCTTCTACAACAACATTTTCCTTCAGACGTACCAGGCGGACGACGATGACGAGAAGGTTCGTCTCGGCTACGAGCGCGGCGACAACACGACCGTGGGCACCGCGATCTTCGACGGCTATCCGACGTACGATGAGTGGATCTCGTGGTTCGAGCTCGACCGGCCTGCGAACATGGGCAAGATGGCGCAGTATCATTTTGCGCACCTTCCCGTATGGAGCCGCGGCAACGCATACCTCGCGGGAGCGAAGGCCTGGGAGCATGAGAAGGACGGCTTCACAAGCGACGCAGGCGCGTACGCACGGGCTGTGGAACAGGCGGACGGTAGCTACGTTCTCGAGACCAACATCTACCCGATCCTCGACGGTTTCCGCGATGCGATCGTCGACAGCGACACGCTCGGCTGTGCGTTTGAGCCCGAGCAGCGCTTTGAGGATCCCGACGGGACCACGATCGTGTTCGACACGGACTTCTTCGGAAGCCACCGCGGCGTGAGCGCGCTGCCCGGCCCGTTTGCCGAGGAATCCGATACCATCCGCATCCCGGCCGTGCTCGGCTGAATATTCAGCAAATAAAACTTTCGGAGGCGTGTAATGCACGCCTCCGTTTTTTGCTCACGCTTTCGCTGTCGATCAGTTTATCCAGCTCTCTGCGCCGTATCTTGTCTCAAACGCTCTCGTATTGCTCATGGGAGTCTGCTCCGGGAGATAAAATCCTTCGGAATACTCCTTCTGCTCCTTGGTGATGACCATCGGCGTGTACTCATAGGTAGTTACCACATCCGAATAGGAATCGTCGGGATAGGATACACTCTCCTTCACGAGATTCCCGTACGCGTCATACTCGTATTCCGTCACCATATCATTATCCCCGTAGACATATTTCACCAGACGCCCCGCCGCATCGTACTCATACGTGCGCAGGATCTGATTGGAACCGTCATCCATGACAGCTCCGTACTCCAGCCGCCTCTGATCCGGGGTGTACACATCCCAATAGTACAGCGAAAGTGCTCCTCCCTTCGTTGATGCCCGGGTTACCTTCGCCGTGATCCTGTCCTCATCCACGAAGTACTCAAAGAAACTCCCTTTGTATTCCGACTCCGATCCTTCCGGTGGATTCTGCTCAAACGACAGGATATACCCCTCCGCATTGAATCGGCATACTTTCAGTCCGTAGTGATCCAACTTCTGATACGTGAATCCGCCGTCCGGTTGGTACTCGTAGCTCTCCCGAAGTGTGATATCGCCATCGCTGTCCCACTCTTCATATAGGACGATCCTTCCCTGCTCGTCATACTCCCCTACGCCGATCGTATCCCAGTTCGCTCCGTCAGTTGAATCCATCCTGCCGGAAACATGTCCGCAGATATCATAGGTAATCCGACTGGAAGAGTTTGCATAAATGCCTCCGTCAGGGGAATACCTGGTCACATCCAATGAGCGCAGGATCCCGTTCTCATCATATCTACGATCGGTCGTTTTGGATGAAGCATCCGGAAATTCCTCCTTCAGGCGTACCTCATGTCCCTCGGCATCATACTCATGAGTATACACACCACCCCTTTCGCCATCCGAACCATAGGTCCGTTCGATCATGACCGTGCGGTGATCCCCCTCGATATACTCAAACTTTGTTTGAATATCCGAGGAAGGGACGGAAAAATGGTGCTCATACTCAATACAGCGCCCGTACTCATCGTATTTCAACTTTTCCGTAATCGTCTCCCCCGGCTCCCCCTCTCTCATTTCCCGCGTCTCCGTCCACACCCACACGAGAACGCTGCCCTCCGGGACCTCCGGCAGGATCATCGGCGTCGGTTCCTTCTCCGGTTTCTTCTCCTCGGGGTCGCGAAATATCGTCACCATCAGAATGATCCACGTCACCAGTGCCACTGCGCAGATTCCGACGATCAGGATCTTCGCCTTCTTTCGATTCATTCGCATAGTCTTCTCTCTTCTCTCCTAATAAAGCTCCATCTCGGGTTCCTCGCGCTCCTGCATAACCTTCGGAAGCGCATCGCACGACGGGAAGAAGTACTTGCCGGCCTCCTTCGCCTGTTCCCCGGTGATCACCATCGGAGTATACTTCATGTCCTCGCGGAAGTTTCCGTCCGGAGTCTTGTACCGGAACTCCGTACAGTTTCCGAACTCATCGAACTCGTAGGAAAATGTCTCCGTTCCCTCCGTAGTAGTCCGCTGTGTCAATTTGCCTTCATAGTCGTACACCGCGTCGTACACCGTCTTCCACACGCCGTTGCCATCGACCTTCTTCTTTGAGATGACGCGGCCCTCAGAATCAAACTCAAGCTCACATCCGCACTCATAGAACTCCAGCGTCACGCTGTAGATATACCACTTTGTCAACCGTCCCGCATCGTCATACTCCCATCGATGCTGCGACACAAAGGAACGGTCATAGCCCTCCGCCAGGATCCGCCGCCCGTTCTCGTCGCATTCCTCCACGCGCTCGAGCTCGGACGTATTGTCAAAATAGTAGTGCATGTAGGTGTACATCCGGGACCCGTTGGCGCGTTCGTTCACCTCGACGGTCTCCGCCACTCTGTCCCCGCCGATGTAGGCGTTGCCCAGCTCGACCAGGGAATAGAGCACGGTGTTCTCGTTGATCACCTGCTTCGTGAGTCCGAACTCAAAGCACCCCTCGTCGTTGAATTTGCTGCTGCCGTGAGTCAGAAATGCGCCGCAGGAGTCGGAAAATGTGATCTGCCGTTCATACACGACGTCGTCCATGTACCGCTCCACCCACCATTCGCTGATCTCCGGCGTGGTATCGCGGACGACGGCAAACTCTCGTTTCGTAAGACGCAGCTTGCCCGGGGTCAGCGCGATGTACGTTCGGATGTCCTTGCACTCACCGTTCTCGTCATACTCATAATCGACCCGACTCGTCGCACGGAAGTCCTCCAGATTCTTCGCGTCGGTCGTCTCTCCCGTCATCTCGGTCACCGGGCGATCGCCTTCGTACGTGTTGATCATCGCATATTTGGGCGTTTCCTCACCACTGTCCGGATTCTGCACCATCGTGACGACCGTCTGCGGAACATCCTCGCCCGTCGCCCTTGACTTCGTCATCGAGTACGCAAACCGCCAGATTTCCCAAACGGCGCCGGTCCGGTCGTACCGGGTCGCCGACATACACTGCCCGAGCTCGTTGTACTCGTACTCCGTCCGCGTGCCGTACTCATCGCCATCGCGCCGGTTCATGCACTCCGTCACGCGCCACACCAAGATGCTACCCTCCGGGACCGCGATCGTCGGTGTCGCCCCCGGAGTCTCCGTGATATCGTTTTCATGCTTTGTCTTGTTGTCCGTATTGTTCTTGTTATTCTTCGAGTCATCGTCCCGAAATATGACCACCATCAGCACGACCCACGCCACAAGCGCGAGCGCGCACACTCCGGCGATCCAATACGGCACCTTGCTTTTTCTTCGTCTGTTCACCTGATCCTTACTCCCCCTGTCACCTTTCTGTGCACTCAGTGATACCTCTCCCAGCTACCGAGAAAGTAATCCACGCCCGCGTTCTTGCTCTCCGGCTCCAACAGGCCGGGGTAAAGGTAAAGTTCCGGCAGCGAAAAGCTGTCCGGCTGCTCCGCCTGTTCCTTTGTGATCACGAACGGAACGTAGGTATAGTACTCGACACTATCCCCTCCGTCCTTCACGTGATAGACGGTCTCCACACAGTTTCCGTACTCATCATACCGGTAATCGACGGAATGATAGTCGCGTTGGATCCCGGTTCTCCTGCCCTCCGCATCGTAGGAATCCTCGTACAGCAGTTCCCATTTTCCGTCTTCCAGAGTATATGCGCGGACACAGTTTCCGAAATCATCGTACTCGAATCGATAGGTGTACTCGAACGAGCCGTCCTCCTTGTATTTGGATCTCTGCAGGACACGTCCGTTGAACCTCGGCTGAAACACGCTCTCCCATCCGGAGACCGTCCCGTCCTCGTAGAACTCCTTTTCCAAGGTTATTTTTCCGTACACGTCGAATTCCTGCACCTCACGGAGACGCCCGTCTTCGGAATACCATTCATTCCGCCACGTACCGTCATCAGAATACGTATACCGGTATTCCAGATATGCCTCTACATATTCTCCGTCAGCGCCCTCGACCCACCATGGTTCTCTCCGAAGGACCACTCTTCCCTCGTCATCCAGCTCGGATTCTCCGTCCACGATTCTCCCTCTGCTCGGTTCTTCCGTCGGCCACTCCGTCCAATGCTCGATAACGTGCCCGTAGGGATCCCGTGTATAGTTATCGATCTTCCCCCGGTACCTGTCGTACTCCGACAGCACATACCCAAGCGGGTCATATGTCCTCTCCGTGCAAAGGATCAGTTGCCCTGTAAAGAAAGAGTCGTACACTCTTCTGGCAGTCGGTCTCCCCTGATCGTCGAAATCGATCTCATCTTTGGAACTCGGCACATACACACCGTTCTCGAGTTCCGAATGTTCCTTGCTCACCGCGCGTCCCTGTGCATCATAAACGGTGACATATTTCGTGCTGAACGCATCCGGTGTGCCATACGAGGATTCCAGCCTTGTCACTGTCGTCCGCCCCGTCGTCTCGTCGTACGAGAGCATAAATTCCTTATCAACGTGATCCGGCTCGTCATAGTACAGGGCGGAGATGCACCTGCCCTTGTCATCGTACGTGTACCGATAGGAATAATACCCGGCCCCCTTCTCCGGAACGTCATACACTTCTAAGAGGCGCCACACTAACACGCTGCCCTCCGGCACCTCCGGAAGCTGATACGGTGTCGGCGTCACGAACGGTTTCTTCTCTTCCTCCTTGTCGCGGAACACGGTGACCATCAACACGACCCAGGCTACCAGTGCCACCGCACAGATCCCGATGATCAGCCCGATCGCCTTCTTTCGCTGCATCCTCATGATAAACTCCTCTCCCAAACGCAAAAACCACCGGCGGGATCACGCTTCGCGCAATACCGCTGATGGTTTCCTTTTTGTTCATTCGCGTTTGTCGTTCATCGTAAATCCCCCGTATTACGATATCACAGGCACTCGATGTGCCCGGTCGCGCTCCCCACGCGCAATCAATCCTGCTTCGTCAGAAGCACGTGCGAGAACTTGTACTGCGCGCCCTCGCCCGCAGAGTTGCTGTTGATGTGCGGGCCGCTGGGGCCGGCAAGTCCGCGACAGATCGTCTTCTTATATTTCGTCTCCGTGTGACGCATCACGTACCCTGCAAGCTCCTTGCATCCGTATTCGGAAAATGCTGCGTGGTTGTAGCCGTCCACATCGAACGTATAGCTGCGGCGTCCCTCCAGACGGTCGCGGAAGATCAGGATCTCCTTCGCACCCGCATCGGCATCCTTCACAAGATACTGAACCACCTGATCGTTGTCAAACTTCTTGTCCACCTCCGTGCGCTGTCCTAACGACGCCAGGTTCGCACCGAATTTCGCGGCTCCGATAAACGCAGCTGCCGTGACAAACGCGTAGGCGAGCGTTCCCGCGATCGCATTGCCCTGAAGCGTCAGGAAGTTCGACAGAAAACCGACAAGCCTTCCGAGGTTGGCGACGATCAGCACGATCGAAACGATCAGACCGCCGATCTGAATGATCCGATACCATCCCGGGCTTGCGGACTCTCCGTCACGCTCAAGTCTGCACTGGCGGAACTGGAACGTGAATGCCAGCACCACGGCTCCGATGAACAGCATCAGCATTCCCGCCCACTCTCTCATCAAATAGTCCATAGATACACTCCTCCTTCGTCTGTGCAAAATACGGGACAGGATGAGCTCCTGTCCCGCATCTCACCACAATGTATTTACTTTACCACACATGAGCCGTCTGCGCAATATTTTTCACAAAGGATTCAGTCCGTTCGACCGACGAAGCGGACCACCTTCGCGAAGTCTCCCTCCGGCGTAACGACGGAATAATCATAAAACTGAATTCCCTCAGCCGCGGAGATCTCTGCGAGCGTGATCGGCACCGAAGTGTAGTTGCCGTTCTCGTCCTGTACCATCGTCGTGTACTGCAAAAACTCGCCGCTTGCGCGCACGCCGCCGGTCATCAGCATTCCGCTGCGCATGCAGATCGCCTTCTCAATGCTCGTGCCGCTGATGAGGATCGCTGCATCGGTTCCGTGGATCTCCACGTCGACACGCTCGTCGACAAGCAGTGCGGCAGGCCCCCATTCGGCTTCGACCATCAGGCCGACCGACGCGTTTTCCTCTTCATTGATGTAGAGTTCTCCCGTTCCGGTGATCACAGCGCTTCCGGAGTATCCTGCGCCCCAGAGCACAACCTCTCCGATATGGTTCTCTCCGACCACCTCAATGCGGAAGCTGTTGCCCATCAGGTTGATCTCCAGCCGGTCCGCCGTACAGTTCTCAAGCTTCAGCGTGTTCGAGTTCGCATCGTACGTCGCCCCGGGAACCTCCCCGAGCGTGTCGCCCCGCGCCGTCCACACGGAACCGATCTCCAGGTAGCGCGACTCTCCGTCGACCACCATTCTCACGAACTCCTCCGTGCCGTAGTTCGACCACGCATATGTGCCGGCAAAATCCGGTTCAAGGTTCGGCAGCGTCGGCCAATCTTCATCCTCCGCCTCCTCGAAGTATCCCGGGCCATAACTCTGCAGGAACGCATAGTAGTATACGTCCTCGCGGTATACGGCGTAGATGGTTCCCTGCGCCAGATAGATATTGTCCCAGTCATCGATATCACCGATCGGGATGGCGTCTTCACTGAACTCGTACCCTAAGAACACGCGCACGCGGTTCTGCTCCATCAGATCGGTACTTCCGCCCCACGTCTTGAGCCATGCCTTGACCTCATCCATCGGATCGCCCTCGGAGAGCGTCGTCTCAAACGTCTCGTCGTTCGCTCCCTCCACGTGGTACATCGTCCAGGTTTTCGGGACCGCGGAAGCGATCGAGCCCTCCGGCTGATTGATCAGCTTCGGTGTGGGCGTCGGTGTTGCTCCCGTTGTCGGTGTCGGCGTGTTCGTCGGCGTTGCCGCCGGCGTGCTGTTGCCCGGTTTCTCGATCGTCCCCGTGACCTGAGATATCTGCGTGTTTCGCAGTTCTCCCGCGCGCAGGTAATCGTTGCCGAGCGGATCGTAACGGAACGAGGCAAACACGACGGCGACCGTTGCGACCGTCGCCGCGATCGGCATCATCACCGTGCGGAGTAACCTACGCCGGTTGCACTCGCGGTGCTCCTCTCCCGTCCGTGCGGCTGCCCCGGTTCTGTCAATCGCATCACCTCGGCTGCCGTCTGTCATTCGGTTATATCCGCGCAAAGCGCGCTCCGACGGAAACTCCGGCGGCGCGCTCTTCGTCTCCGGCGTCATGGCCGGGTACTCCGGCGCGGGCTTTGCGATCTCGGCGGGAACTTTGCAGATCTCCGCCGGCATCTTGTATTCATCCGGCAAGCGATTGTGCTCCATACCCTGTGACCTCCTTCGACATTCCTACCCGGACGCAGCGCCTGCTGCGCCTTACCGCCTCACGGATCACCGGTCGAGGTGAACATCCATCTGCGGGAACGGGCACTCGACACCGAGCTTGCGGAATCCGAGAAGCAGGTCGTGGTTCAGAACACGCGCTCCGCTGTAGATGTCCTTCTCGTCGACATTGACGACGAAGCGAAGAACAACCGCGCTGTCCGCGAGCTCCTGCACACCGAGATACTTCGGTGCCTCCTTCATGACATCGGGATGAGCCGCGAGGATCTCCTCCATCAGTCCGGGGATCCCCTCCTCCAGCTTCAACAGGTCGGTCCCGTACGGGATCGCAATATCGCTCACGCTGCGCGAAGGCATGTCGGAGCGGTTTAAGACATTTTGCATCGCAGAGTTGTTGACGATCTTCACATTGCCACCCATGTCGGTGACGCACGTCGTGCGGATGCCGATGCTCGTGACGGTCCCGCGGAACCCGTCAATCTCCACGATGTCGCCGACGTTGTACTGATTCTCAAACAGCATGAAGGTTCCGGTCACGACGTCCGCGATCAAACTCTCCGCGCTGAAACCGATGATCAGTGCCAGGATTCCTACGCTGGCCACGATCGTCGAAACGTTGACGCCGAGGATCGAGAGTCCCCAGCACAGGATCACGATCGCCGCAACGTACTTGATCAAGCTGGAAATGATCGAGAGGATCGAGCGGATGCGATGATTTTCCGGCTGGAACAGCCCTAAGAAAAACTCGAGCAGCGTCGTGAACGCGATCACGCCGAAGATCATCACAAACAGCCGCAGCACGCGGCCCCAGTGCACCTCGGAGATCGCATCTCCCAGATCGTCAAACCCGAATCCGTCGGTGGCGGAACCGATCCCCAGCACGGCCATCAACAGAACAACGCACACGATCAACCGGATCAATACGGACTTCTTCAATTTCATAAGGCTACCTCCTGCTTCTCTCGTTCTCCGGCCCTCCGGCCGGGCTCCTAGGTTCAGTATAGACGATACGATTATGCGATTCAATCGGAAAAAGCACGTGGTTTTCATTTTCCGCAATAATGTAAAATTTTATGGCACGCAAGGGCTTATTTTGCGAAAAATGACCCGCAGCCGCCTGTGGGATAGCGCGTTTTCGGACTTTGATGTCAAAGAAAAACAGACAAAAGAAACTCTTGACATAGTTTTAAAAACCATATATAATTGACTCGTAAACAAAAATCCTGTTTGGAGGACATTCATGTTTCAGATTATTGTGGACTCCGGTGCGAACATCCCCGCCGAACTCGTTCGGCACTACGACATCCGGGTTCTTTCCTTTGTGAATATTACCGACGGCAAGCCGCTCGTGTGCTTCAATCCCGACCTTACGATCGAGGAGGAGCGCGCGAAGGGCAAGGAATATTACGACGCGATCCGCGGCGGCATGAAGGTCCAGACCGGACTGATCGGCTGCGGCGAGTTCGAAGAGGCGTTCCGCGAGATCATGGAGAACGGCGATGATGTGCTCTGTCTCACGATCAGCAGCGGTATCAGCGGCACCTTCAACTCCGCCCGCATCGCAGCGGAATCGATCATGGACGACGCTCCCAACGGGCGCTGCGTCCGCCTGATCGACACGAAGAACGCTTCTCTCGCGACCGGCATCCTCGCGATCTACGCGAGTGAGATGCGCGCCGAGGGCAAGGAGATCGACGAGGTGGCTCCGGCGATCGAGGTGATGGTGCCCCGCATCAACGGCGTATTTACCGTCGGCGACCTCCGCTATCTCGCGAAGACCGGCCGTCTGACCGGCTCGAAGGCCTTGATCGGCAACCTGCTGAGCATCAAGCCGATCCTGCGCGGCGACAAGGACGGTCACATCGTACAGTACAAGAAGTGCCACGGCCGCAAGGCTGCACTCAACGCTCTCATCTCCCTCGTCTGCGACAACGTCGTCGACCCGGAGAACCAGCTCCTCGGCATCGCTCACGCAGACGCCTACGAGGAGTCAATCTACATCATGAATGAGATCACCCGCCGCATCAAGGTGCGCGGGTTCATCGATACGACCTACGACTTCTGCACCGGCAGCCATGTCGGTCCCGACACGATCGCCCTGTTCTTCCTCGGCAAGGACCGCGAGCTCAACGGGGAAGGCATCCTCTCCCGCGCTTCGCAGGCGGTTTCCGCGCAGATCGAAGCTCTCAAGGACGGCAACCGCTCGCCGGTCGCAGGACGCTAAGCCGATCTTTTGCAACGACGACTACAACATTTTCTTCATATTCCTCAACGCAAAAATGCCGCAACATCGCTGTTACGGCATTTTTGCTGTGTAAAGAAGGGATTGGAAAAAATGTATCTAAGTGTCTTGTCTGCTTATTGTTGTTGCTGTTTCTCCGCATTCCGGCGAAACAGCCCCGGGAGAACCCCGAAGACCGCCGATACAAGAAGGATCCAGCCGGCCGCCGCATACGCGTACGACCAGTTGCTGCCGGTTCCGTAGATGGCGAGAACTCCGGTAAAAAGCGCTCCTACGGTCCACACCGCGATGCCCGCGTGCCACAGTTTCCGCGACAGAAGCGGTATCCGGATGCGTGCGCCCGAGGCGGCAAGCCACAGCGCCGGTATGGTGCCGAGCACGAGCGGCACGGCAAATGCGTAGATCATCCAGTACGAATACACGCCGAAGCTGAAGCTCTCATACACGGCGCCGAACATCGCAACCGAGACGGCGACCGCAGTGTACACTAACGCCGCGCGAACGAATCCCATGCCCGTGCGGTTGTCCCGATCAGTACCCGATGCATACAATGTCGCTCACGCTCCTCTCCGATATCTTGTTGCCTCCCGTCGTGGGATTGTTGACAACCTCCCCGAGGAACACCATCGTCGAGGATCCGCCGCCGTCGAGGTTGTATGCGGTCTGTGCGCCGAGCGTCTTCAGAAACGACGCCAGCTCATACAGTGTCAGCCCGTCGCTTACGCCGGTGCGCCCGTCTCCCACAACGAAGAGATAATGGTTTTCCTCCACGTACGCGATCGCCGTACGCGGATTCGAAGCCATTGCCCTGCCGACCTCCTGTCTCGCGGAGACTGTAATCTCCCCATTTTCCAAAAGGCCGGGGCCGAACGACCACACCTGGGTCGCACCGTCCGCTAACAGCTGCGCGGCGCTCACCTCCGACTCCTGCACAATCGCAAAGCTTCCGTCCCCGTACACGACGAGGTCCTCGTTGTCCGATCCGCCGGACCGGTACAACACGCCGTTTCGGATGACATAACCGGCGTTGCGGGCTCCGTAGAAATCCCCGTTGATCGCGAGGATCGCGCCCGTGCGCTCGGCGATCGTCGAGGTCGCCTCCTTCACGTTGCGCCCGTATTTTCCCTTGGCAAACGCCGCTGTCAGGTATTCCGGCGAGGAGACGATCACGTCCGCCACGTACACGCTTGTGTCGTTGACGCGGTACTCCGTGATGGTCACCGAGATGTTGTCATCGCGGTACGAGTTGTCGGTGATGACAGGCTCGCCCGGTGTCCCTGCATCATTGTTGTCTGTGTCGTTGTTGTCTGTGTCGTTGTTGTTTGTATGGTTATCGTCGCCGCTTCCGGCGACGCTGTTTTCAACCGTATTCTTTCCGTCGGCCGTATTCTTCCCGTCGGTGCCTGTCACCTTAGCCACACGGAGCTCGTCGTCCTCCGCCGCGGTTTCCTCGCCGCGGTACTCGTGCGGGATCACGAACACGTCCATCAGCGCGTACGCCGTGAACAGCGTGATCACGATCGCCGTCACAACGCCGAATCTGCATTTTCGAAACCACTCTCCCATTTCGTTTCCTCCCTCTTACGCGTTCATCACACCACACTTCGGCCGATCCCGCAACGGTCTTCACCGTTTCTTACGACAAATTCCAACCAGATTCCAAATACGCTCCAACTCTCTTCCAAAATCCGCTGAAAAAGTTCAAAAAGCTCGAAAAATGTTGCAAACAGCTTGCAAAAAGCGCCCGGAGTCCCGATTATGGGACACGCAATGGTTTATCATAGGGACCGTAAGAGATAGCCGTCAACCAACTTAATCATATCCTATTGGCAGAATGCGCCCCGCAGAGTCCGTTCAACTCTGTACGGGCGCATTCTACCGTTTTCGGAGAGCATTTTCCGTGAAGAAATCTTGATTCCGAAGGTGCACGGTGATATACTGCATTGCGTTACCGAATGGTACGATCTTTGATTTACGGGGGAAATTATAATGAATGAAAACGAACAGGGAACCAACGGTTCCGACAAGAAGTACAACCGGTGGACATTGGGTCTTCTCGTGCTGCTGGTTGGCATATGCATTTTTCTGTGCATAAAAAACTCGCAGCTCCGCGAAGATCTGGAGGACAGCATCGGTAAGGTCAACAGCCTGAAAGCCTCTCTGAGTGATTTCCGTTGGGACTACGAAAACGATATCGACGCCATGTCCCGTCGGATCTCGTCGCTCGAGAAGACGGTTGTGGAGTTCAAATACAGCGACATCGCTTCCAAGAGTACGCCGATCGGTGTGTGTCGCTCCGATTCGGTCTTGGACACCGCGCTGTACCTGGCACCGTACATAGAGAGTTATCAGTACACGGTTGATTTCACCGATGCCGTTAACGTAGCGTCGGGATTTGCGATCGACCTCTCGGTGATCGTGGATGAAACGGCCGGTCCGCACGCGCAATGGGGACTCCTGACGTTCCGAAACAAATACGGCGAGATCGTACAGATGAATTCCTATGAGGAGTACCACGAGGATGTCACGATCTTCCACTTCCGAATCGAATCGGATTGCCATCCGGACATCGTGAAAAACACTCCGTACCTGGATCTGTCTTATAACGGCAACGAGTATCGCTACGAACTCCCGATGGACGATGCACATATTGCGCAGCCCATCGACTTCAGCCGCTCGAAGATCCGCATCGTATCGGACAACCGTGAACAGCGCACGATCCTCTCCGGCACGATCCACGATCCGCTCAAAAAGGGCTGGGTCGACGAGGGAAAGATTGTCGTGATGACCAAGGATAACATGGTTCTAAAGACGCTGGTATTCACCTCGGAGGAGACCCATTGGGAAATCCCCGACACGGAGATCGCATTCATGTACGCGGAGGATCTCGTCGACCTCAAGGTGTACGCCGAGGTCACCTACCACAATGGCTACCTCTTCTACACCGAACAGATCCCGGTGGAGTACGGCCCTGTCGGCGGCACCCTCACGCAGAAACCTCTCGGCAGCGTATGGCACCTCTCCGACAAGCTCGGCAACGCGCTGTTCAACTGAACTTTTCTTCGGAAAATGCTTCGCCCGCAATACTGAAAACAAGCAAGGGGCACGGAAGAGATCCTTCCGCGCCCCTGCTTTTTGTTATGTTCTGTTCTGTATTTCGTGTTCTTTCTTACGTGTTCTTTGGAATTCCGTGCTCGAGCCCGACCCGGAGTTTACTCCGCCGACTCAATGATACCGCCGCCGACCACACAGTCGTTCTCGTCGTACCACACCGAGGACTGTCCGGGTGCGATGGCTCGCACCGGCTCGTCGAACCGGACCGACACGCGGCCGTCCGGGAGCATCGTAAGTGTCGCATTCTGGCCCGCATGGTGGTAGCGAACCTTCACCGAAGCCCGCAGCGTCGCGCCGCTCTCCGGCTCGGGAATGCTCATAAAATTCACGTCGCGGCAGATCATTTTCCGACTGTACAGCGCCGGCTCGTCCGCGATGACGACCTCGTCGGTGTCCACGCGGATCTCCTTGACATACGCCGGATGCCCGAGCGCGATGCCGAGTCCCTTGCGCTGCCCTACGGTGTAGTGGACGATGCCCTTGTGCCTTCCGAGAACCTTCCCGTCCTCATCGACGAAGTTGCCCTCGCCCGGCACCGGCGTCTCCGCGTGCTCCGCGACGTAGTCTGAGTAATGACCGTCCGGCACGAAGCAGATCTCCTGTGAGTCCGCCTTGTCGGCGACCGGAAGTCCGGCCTCCGCTGCGATGCGGCGCACGTCCTCCTTGGTGAGTCCGCCGAGCGGCATGACCGTCGCGGCGAGCTGCTCCTGTGTCAGTTTATAGAGCATGTACGCCTGGTCCTTCTCGGTGTGAAGCGCCTTGTGCACGGTGTATCTTCCGTTCGGAAGCTTCTCGACGGACGCATAGTGACCGGTTGCGATCGCGTCCGCGTGCAGGGCTTTCGCCGCCTGCAGCATCCGGTCCCATTTGACGAAGCGATTGCATTCGATGCAGGGGTTGGGCGTCATGCCGCGCAGATACTCCCGCACAAACGGCCGTTCCACGCAGTCGCGGAACACCTCCGAGCAGTTCAGCGGATAGAACGGGATCCCGATCTTCATCGCGACCCGCCGCGCGTCATCGATCTCGCAGCAGCGGTTCTCCTCGCCCTCCCACATGCGGAGCGTCACGCCGACAACGTCATAGCCCTGTTGTTTGAGCAGGTATGCGGCCACGGCGCTGTCCACGCCTCCCGACATCCCCACGATCACCTTCGTCATTGTTCAACCTCTTACTTCCACTCAATGTAACCGTCGACCGGCAACAGATACTGGTTGTCCGTCACGGCCTGATAGCGATCTCCGGAATAGTTGTCAAAGAAATCCAGAGGCGCTCTGTAGATCATATCCTTCTCTGTGTCATAGACACGCTCATAACCGAGCGTCGCATCGCTCTGCTTCTGTGAGATCCGGTCGTACGATGCCTGCCGCGACTCCCAACCGCTGATGACAATGTCGGTCGTCTCCGAGCAGATCTTGGCGACGTTGCGGATTCCCTGGGAAACCGTGGTCAGCTCCTGGTTCACGCCCTTCACAAACTCGTTGCTGAACTGGATCGATCCGAAGATGTGCTCCAGCACCGGCATCCAGGACGTCAGCTCGCTCTCAGGCGCCGTCAGGCTGTATGTGTTGTACGTGTACATCACGTTCACGTAGTAGAGGGATGCCACCAGATAGGACACCGAGAACACGCCTCCGATATCCTCGCCGGAATCGTTCTTAAATGTTCCGCGGATGATGTCGCCGCCGAACATATCCGTCCCAATCTGTTCGATCTTCCTGAAATTCTTCATCGTCTGGCAGCGGAAGTTCGCCGTGTAGTTCGGCTCCATGACCTCGTTGAACTTCTTGAAGAACTCCTCCGTGTTGTGCGGATCCACCCACGGCATCTGCGCCAGCACCGAAGTCGGATACGCGTTCTTGAAGAACTTGTAGTCCGCCTCGGAGGCGAACAGGCCCTCCAGCCGGATGTTGTAGTACACTCTCCGGTCCGGATTCTTCGGGTCGTAGATCTGGAACGTGTAGTGCAGGTAGTCCGCCAGCTCATGCACGTTGACTACCCAGCCCTCGGGAACGTCCGCAGAGAAAAGTCCGTTGTCATATTTTGTGTACTTTACCGATGCGGAATCGCTCGCCACGACACGGAAGTCGCCCGAATTGTTGTTGCCGCCCGGCTTCGGGGTCGGCGTCGGCTTGTTGTCCACCTGCTTCGCGTCCGTCAGCCGGAAATAAACGACCGCGTACTCGAGAAGACTCATTGCCTGGTTCTCCGACCACGCCTCGCCGTCGATGTATTTTGCGGTAAATGTCACGAGATCGCCGCCGAACTCGCCGACCACGCGGTACATCCAGAGGCTGTTGCCGGAAGCGTTGTAGCGGAACGCCATACCGTACATCGTGCGCGTCACACCGTCCGCAAACTGGACATCCAGTTTCTCCTGCTCACTGATCTGGAGCAGGTTGTCGCCGTACGTGTTGCGGAACGCCGGCGTCGCCACCTCGGACAGGTAGTCCTGCGCCGAAACACCAAGTCCGCTCCACCGTGCGACAAGCACGTAAGGGATGATGTTCGCGTCCACGTCCGCGCCGTTGGCACCGATGTAGAAGCCGTCGCCGGACTTGTACAGCGTCGGGCATTCCTCCGGAACCTGCGTCTCGAACTTCTCTTCCGTGCAGGTCACGGTCTTGAGGTCCTCCGTATCGCCGCCGCTGCCGCCGGAGCCCATCGCCGTCGTCCAGAATTCATCGCCGCCCTCAAGTGAGTACAGCTGCACTTCCTTGCCGGTGTTGTACGCGAGCTTGCTGCCCTCGAACAGCACGGTCGACTGCGAGCCGTCGCTCCAGACAAATGTCACGGAGCTCTGTTTGCTTGACGAGCTCACGCCGTCATACGAGGTTACCTTCAGCTTCGCAAACGCCTTCACGACCTCGTCGATCTGCTTGGAGTCCATCGTCGCGATCATGTTGTTGGAAGCACCCTTGATCTGCGTGATGGCAAGCTGCTTCGGCGCCGATACGCCGATCCGGTTCACGTTCAGATCCGGCAGCGCCAGATAAACATACTCTCCGACCTTCAGGAGCGCCTCGGACGGATTGCCCGGAGGATCCTGTGTCGTGCTGTTTCCGCCCGGCGGATCCTGCGTCGTGCCGTTTCCACCCGGATCCGGCGTCGTCTGCTCCGTGGGCTTTCTGTAGTCATCATCATCGTCATCAT
>JAFZMO010000156.1 GCA_017551165.1 Lachnospiraceae bacterium | reverse complement strand
TCAGGTCTTCTCTTGTCTCTGATTTCGGCAGCGTACTGTCCGACTTTTTCCTTGTCGATGCCCTTGACGATGATCTTGTTCTGGCCGTCGACTACCGTCTCGATACCTTCAGGATCATCCATGTTGACCGGATGGGAATAACCGAGCGTAAGCGCAAGCGTCTTGCCCTGCTTAGCTGCACGGTAACCGACACCGTTCACTTCAAGAACCTTCTCATAACCGTTCGTAACGCCCACAACCATGTTGTTCAGAAGCGTTCTCGTGAGACCGTGCAGCGACTTGATTCTCTTCAGATCGTTCGGTCTCTCGACAACGATATGCCCGTCTTCCATCTTGATGGTAAGCTCGGGAGCGAGTACTCTCTCAAGGGTTCCCTTGGGACCCTTAACCGTCACTTTATTATTTTCTGCCACCTCGACCGTAACACCGGCCGGAATGGCGATTGGCATTTTTCCTATACGTGACATGCCCGTACCTCCTTAGACTGATTACCAGACGTAAGCAAGCACTTCACCGCCCACATTGAGCTGACGTGCTTCCTTGTCCGTGATGATACCCTTGTTCGTGGAAATGATCGCTACACCGAGACCGCCGAGAACGCGGGGAAGATCTTCCTTGTTCGCGTAAACGCGAAGACCGGGCTTCGAGATTCTCTTAATTCCGGTGATAGCCTTGACATTCTTATCCTTGCCGTACTTAAGCGAGATCTGAATGTCCTTGAAGTTCCCGACATCAACCATCTTATAACCGTTGATGAAGCCTTCCTTCACAAGGATGTCTGCGATGGCAACCTTCATCTTCGAAGCGGGAACGTCTACCGTATCGTGCTTTGCAGTATTGGCGTTACGGATTCTCGTAAGCATATCTGCAATCGGATCGCTCATAGTCATATGATTTACCTCCTATTATCCGTTAAGCCTTACCAGCTTGCTTTCTTAACGCCCGGAATCTGACCCTTGTAAGCCAGCTCACGGAAGCAGACACGGCATACGCCGTACTTTCTCAGAACCGCATGAGGGCGGCCGCAGAGTCTGCAGCGGGTGTATGCTCTGGTCGAGAACTTCGGAGTGCGCTGCTGCTTCAGTTTCATCGATAACTTAGCCATGTATCCTGTACCTCCCTATCACTTGGCGAACGGCATACCGAACATTCTGAGAAGCTCACGAGCCTCCTCGTCCGTCTTCGCCGTCGTTACGAAGATAACATCCATACCGCGGACCTTGTCCACCTTGTCATACTCAATTTCCGGGAAAATCAACTGCTCCTTGATGCCGATGGCGTAGTTGCCGCGGCCGTCAAAAGCGTTGGGGTTAACACCGCGGAAGTCGCGCACGCGGGGCAGAGCAAGATTGATCAGACGATCAGCGAACTCATACATCTTGTCGCCGCGGAGCGTAACCTTGCATCCGATGTTCTGACCCTCACGGATCTTGAAGTTTGCGACCGACTTCTTAGCCTTGGTAATGATCGGCTTCTGACCGCAAATAATCTCAATGTCCTTGCAGGCGGACTCGAGTGCTTTCGCATTCTCTTTCGCCTCGCCGACACCCATGTTGATAACAATCTTGTCGAGCTTCGGGATCTGCATAACGTTCTTGTAACCGAACTTCTTCTGCATAGCGCCCGCAATCTCGTTCAAATAGGTTTCCTTTAATCTAGTCAACGTAGTAGCCTCCTTCCGAATTAATCAATTACTTCGCCGGTGGACTTTGCGAAACGGACCTTCTTGGTCTTGTCCTTGTCCGCAACCGTCTTGAATCCGACTCTCGTAGGCTTTCCGTTGTGTACGAGCATCACATTGGAAACGTCGATCAATGCTTCTCTGTTCTCGATG
>JAFZMO010000013.1 GCA_017551165.1 Lachnospiraceae bacterium | reverse complement strand
GTCCGGATCGTTGTTGTCTTGCCGGCGCCGTTCGGTCCGATCAGCGCCATGATGGTTCCTGTCGGAAGAGCGAAGCTCACCTTCTGAAGAAACCCGTGCTTACGCTTGGTAACGTTGTCAAAACGAAACGCGTATTCACTCATTCAAAATCACCCCCGTTGATGTAGTCGAGCATTTCATGAAGCTCTTGTATAGAAACCCCCGCTTTGCGAGCAGCCTCGCACACATCCGCGAGCGACTGCTCCATTCTGCGAAGCTGCTCCTCCCGAAACAGCTGCATATTCTGTGCCTTGACGAAGGAGCCCTTGCCGGTGAATGACTCGATAAAGCCTTCGCGCTCCAGCTCCTCATAGGCACGTTTTGTTGTCATAAAACTGATCCGCAGGTCCGTAGCGAGATTTCGCATCGACGGGAGAGGCTCCCCCGCGGCCAGTGTGCCGTCGAGAATCTGCGATTTGATCTGCTCAACGATCTGCAGATAGATCGGATCCCCGCTTGAACTGCTGATTGTAATTGTCATACGTTTTCCTCCGTGTCGGATACTTCCGTTATGCGCAGGTTGAGTTGCTTGTTTTGATCGATCAAATTGTATAACTCTTATGTATACAATTTTAACGATTGTAACATTCGTTGTCAAGAGGAAAATGAAATATTTTTTTATTGTCTTTTGATTCTTCGGAAAATGAGGATTTTCCGCGTCGGAAAATACCGCGAAATATGCAATGTCGGTTGGCAAATGCGGCGGCGCGGGTGCATTTTCCGAAGCACCGATACTACCGAAAATGTGTGCGTTGTGGTATACTTTTCTTATTGAATACGTGCGCGCGGGAGCGGTGTTGCGCGGGTGAGGCAATACATGCCGGAGGTCTTGCGCGTGCGTGGCTGTGTGGAGAAACGGAGGGGTTCCATGGATATCAAAGTTACAAAGTATCAGCATACATCGGAAACGGACGGGCTGGCGCTCGCGGCTCTGAGAACGGAGCCGGAGGACGGCACGAACATCCGCGGCTCGGTTTTGATCGTGCACGGAATGTGCGAGCACAAGGGGCGCTACGAGCCGTTCGTGAATTTCCTGGCGGGGCAGGGCTATGTCGTGACGAGCTTCGACCTGCGCGGGCACGGGGAGAGCGTGCGTGATCCCGGCGACCTCGGCTATATGTACGAGGGCGGCTACGAGGCGCTGCTCGCGGACATTCACGAGATGGTGCTTGAGGCGAGGGAGTACGCGAAGGACCGCACGGGGCGGACCGGTCTTCCGTTTTATATGATCGCGCACAGTATGGGAACGTTATGTGCCCGCTGTTACATTCGCATGCATGACGCGGAGCTCGATAAGCTTGTGCTTCTCGGCTGCCCGTCGAAGGCGACGGGAATGTGGCCGGGGCTTCAGCTTGTGCGCGGCCTGATCGCGACGCAGGGCGGCCGCGCGCGATCGAAGGTTGTCGATTACATCGTAGGCGGCGGGTTTGAAAAGGCGTTTGCTTCGGAGAAGACGCCGAACGCGTGGACGAACTCCGACCCGGAGGAGGTACGCATCTTCAACGAGGATCCGCTGTGCGGCTACAGGTTTACTTTGAACGGGTACGAGAACCTGATCCGCATGATGATGCTCGCATACACCGACGGCGGCTACGCGATGAACAAGCCCGAACTGCCGATCCGATTCTACTCGGGCGCGAACGATCCGTGCGCGATCTCGAAGGAGAAACTCGGCGAGGCGATCAAGCTGTTGCGGAAGCAGGGCTATAAGAACACGAAGGGGAAAATATACCCTGGCATGCGCCACGAGATCCTGCGAGAGCCGGAGAAGGCGAAGGTCTGGGCGGACATTCTGGCGTTTCTGCAGAGCTGAGGAACGCCGCGGCAGATGGCTCGGCAGAGGAATGCGATTGTTGTTGCAAGAATACGATAATGACGGGGTTGGCAGAATGGAGCGATACATACTTTCCTTCGACGCGGGAACGACGTCGGAGAGAGCGATCATATTCAATCACAAAAGCGAGATCGTGAGCGTGGCGCAGAAGGAGATCACGCAGTACTATCCGCAGGCAGGCTGGGTGGAGCATGACGCGATGGAGCTGTGGTCGACGCAGCTCGGCGTGGCGGTTGAGG
>JAFZMO010000155.1 GCA_017551165.1 Lachnospiraceae bacterium | reverse complement strand
TCCACAGGGACACCGCTTTTTTGCTCATGTAACGGGGCGGTGACTTTCGTCGCCGCCCTTTGTCGGCATCACGATTTGATTTCGAAAGCGTGCTTTCAAATCAAATCGTAATACCGACCCGGGATTCTCCTTGTCACCTTTTGGGCATAAAAATACCCGCGACAAACCTGCCACGGGGACTAAGTGAAACGTATCAAAATGGACAGACGATTTCCGTTATGACTCCGATTCCCGAGGTAATAAGGTTTTGTTCAGCTTGTTCGCAGTATTCATGCCGTACATTTTTATTACCTCCTTTTGCGAAACGAAGTGGAAGCAAAAGGAGGTCGGTTGCGCGAAGCGCGACCGGGCAACTGCGAAAAGCGTGAAACGATTTTCGCAATATCTCCTTTTGCGAAACGTAGTTGAAGCGAAAGGAGGTCGGTTGCGCGAAGCGCGACCGGGCAACTGCGAAAAGCGTGAAACGATTTTCGCAATATCTCCTTTTGCGAAACGAAGTTTATGTATTTGATAATGTTTGTGTTTCGCCTGACAGGAACTATACCACGCCTCCCGCACGCTGTCAACACCCAAAAACAGGCCCGCCGGATTTCGGCAGACCTGCTGTTGTCCTTTTCGTATCATTCGGAAAATGAACCCTATTCAAACCTCGTGCCGCAGTTCGCGCAGATCGTCACGTTCGGCATGCTCTCGTAACCGCATTTGGCACACTGCTTCAGCACTGTACCTTTGCACATCAGGCAGATCGTCACGCCCGGAAGGTTCTGATAACCGCAGGTGCAGATCCTCGGTCTGTCGTCCTCGAGCTCATCCTCCGCCACGATCCTGCCGTTGCATTTCAAGCAGACCGTAACCCTCGGAAGATTAATATACCCGCACGTGCAGATCCTTCGACCGAAAGCATCATATCCCTTAGCACTTCCCGCGCCTGTCCGTACACGCGCGGCGCCGTCCGTGCTGACGTTGCCAAGCTTGCTTCCGCACTGTTCGCAGATGACCGCGTCGGGTGGATTGTCAAACCAGCATGACCGACAGCGCTTCGTTCCGGGAACCGAGTAGTTCACCTTGTTGACGAGCTTTGAGCGCCGGATCCTGCGCTGCTCTTCCTCTTCCTGCCGCTTCAACTCCTTAAGGTTCAGGCTGCGTTCCCTCCACATGAGTGAAATAGCCTCACCGACCATGTCTTTGGCTGACGGTTTTTTGTCTGCATAGGCGTTGTTCCCGCCCGGCGGCAAATATCGCGTCTGGTTCCGCGTCATACGGAGCTTCTGATAATGATTATCCCCATTTTTCGAGCTCACCAGCTGGTACCCGCAAAACTCGCACGTTACCGCGGTATCCGGGCTGTCCTTCCAGCAGTTCCGGCAGCGGACCATGCCTTCCGGCACAGGCGGCGCGCTCGGGTCCTCGGTCTCCACAACGGTCGGTATCGGGCGCTCCGGAACATCGCCGTACATTCCCTCTTCCTCCGGGTACGGCACGTAGCAAAGAGGCATGCCGCAAAATCTGCACAGCTCATCACACGCCCTGTTCTGGCCCCAGCAGTACGAGCATCGGATCAGTTTCGCCTTGATCGGATCCAGAATGCTGTCCTTCTTCTCGGAGGCCGGCTCTTCCTTCGTCAGATACGCGCCGCATTGCTCGCAGACGACGGCGTAGTCCGGATTTTCACAGCCGCAATTTGTGCAACGCATAGGTTCTCTCCCCTTAAATCTTCTTTTTGCATTTTCCGCAAATTGTCACGTTGGCAGGGTTTTCGTATCCGCACCGGCTGCATTTCTTCAGGATCCTGCCACCGCATTTCAGGCAGATCGTCACGCCCGGAAGGTTCTGATATCCGCAGGTGCAGACCTTGTGCTCCTGCGGCTGCACAACCTCCTCATCGACGATCCTTCCGCCGCACTTCAGGCAGACCGTGACCTTCGGAAGGTTCTTGTACCCGCAGGTGCAGAGCTTCCGACCGCTGGCCTGTATTCTTGATTTCGACGACAAATGAGCCCCGCACGTCTGGCACACCTTGGTTCCGGGCGGATTGAACTCCCAACACGTTCTGCAGCGAACCTTGCCGGCTGTAGAATAATTTACCCACTCGCTGTCCTCCGGAGCCTCCCGGATCACGTAGTCCGAAGCCCGGAACTCCCTCGTCGAAGCCCGGGGAGTAACCGCAGCCTTAATGATCTCGCCGAGCAGCGTAAAGCCCTCATCATCGTATTCGACATAGTCCTTCTTCTCCACGCGCGGGGGCTTGCCGCAGCTGCTGCATGTGATGGCGTTCCAGGGAAGCGTCGCGCCGCAGTTGACGCAGGTGATCTTCGCGTCCTTCTGCTTTATGATCGTGTCAAAAGCAGCCTCCGCTTTCGCGCGCGTCTCCGCCGAGTGCAGCGCCTTGCCGCAGTTTGAGCAGTGTATCGCTTCCCGCGGATTGTCCGTCCAGCAATTGCGGCAGCGGATCATCCCCGCCGGGATCGGCGTTGCTTCTGGGTTGGCATTCTCCGGGACCGTCGGTTTCGGGCGCTCCGGCACATCCCCGTACTCGCCCTCCTTCTCCGGGAAGGGCACATACTTAAGCGGCATACCGCATCTGACGCACACCACAGCGCCGGCACTGTTCTCCGTCCAACAGCTGGAGCAGCGGATCTTCCGCTCCCCCAACGGGTCCAGGATGCTCTCATCCTTCACCGTCTCCGACGGCTCCGGAACACTTTCTTCCTTCCGCGTCCCCGTCAGATCCTCCTTGGGCAGGAACTCCCCACACTGTTCACACACAACCGCATAACTCGGATTCTCACAACCGCAATTCGGACAACGTATCATAGTCTCCCCCCTTTGATTTCGGAAAATCCGGATCGCTCACTCGGCGTCCTGCAGCTTCTCCCGCACCCGCTCGCGCGCCTTCGCCGCGTTCGCATGGCCCGCCTTCTCCGCCTGCTCGTAGTACGCAAGCGCCTTGCCGTAGTCCGGCGTTATCGTGTAGTAATCATTTTCATTTTCGAAGATGAGCCCGAGGCTGTACAGCGCAATGGCGTCTCCCTTCTCCGCCGAAACCGTGTAATACGAGATAGCGTCGCAGAGGTCGCACGAGATCAGCGCCTCACTTGTTGGGCTGAGTGTCGTCCACCTGCTGCACTCACTCTTGTTATCCCTGTCGACCTCGAGGTAATAGTTCCCCAGAAAATTGTTCGCCTTAACGCTCCCGCACGCGGCGGCCTTCCGGTAGAGCGCAAGCCCCTTCGCTGCGTCCTCCGTCGAGCCCTCCTCGTAATAGTACGACGCCAGCGCATACATGGCGTCGATGATCTTCTCATCGTCGGTCTGCACATCGCCCGTCTTCACGTAGCACTCGTAGGCCGCATCGTACGCCGCCCTGTCCTTGTCCGCCATCTGCAGCCCGTAGGCCTGCTCATACAGCGCCTTCGGATCATTCGGAAAACGAGTCGCCTCCGCCTCGGTGACACTGACCGCCGTCCCCGTGGGCGTTGCGGCACCTCCCTCACCGGCCGGCTTGTCGAGAAGCGACTTCACCAGCACAACCACAGCGGCCACCAGCGCAACCGCCAGCACTGCCAGTGCCGGGTAGAGCCATCGCGCTCCGGTCTTCCTGCCGCTCGCGGCCGTATTTGCGTTGCGAAGCTTCGCCTCCCTCGGGACCTCACCCCGAAGGATCCTCTCCGAGTACTCCCGAAGGTTCTCCATGCTCTGCCGAAGCGGCGGATTCACCGCATCCAGCCAGTGCACGCGCGTCAAATAATACTCCAGTTCACTGCTCATCTCCGCATCGGTCAACCGGAACGGGATCAGCGTCTTCCCCGAGTTGAACGCCAGCGCCACCTCGTTCGCGACCTGCCGCGACTCGTTGGAGCTGTCGGTATAGATGAGAACAAACAGACTGCAGGCCGTGATCGCATCGTGGATCGCCGACACCCACTCCTGCCCGGGAACGATATCGCGCGGCGCGTACCAGCAGCGGATCCCGTGCTGCTCGAACTCGGCGACCACGGCGTCCGCGACGTTTTTATTTTTCGAGGAATAGCTCAGAAAGACGTCGATCTTGCCTTCGCCTTCTGTCATCGTATTCTCGATTTTCAAAGCGTCCGTATATACGGACGTCTCCTTTTTTTCGAATCCGTCCGAAGCAAGCGCCTGCTCCAAATTGTCTCTGAACGTTTTGTCCGACTCCATGCTGTCTCCTCTGAAAACTCTCAGGCATCGTTGTTTTTTTGTTACCGGCTCGCTTTGCTCATTGATTTCCGGAGTTCTCTTCTCCTAAGCCTTCGCCCAGATCCGCACCGCACAGATAGCAGTTCGTTTCACCGATCTGATTCAGATTACCGCAACTCGCGCAACGGATCATTTTCGACACGATCCGAACCGGCCCCTTTCGATTCTGTGAGCGCTCGATCTTCTTTTGCTCCGCTTTCTTCAACGCTCTTTTATCCACCATGGAGGTTTCCGATGTCAGGCTGACATTATAAAAATCCTCCTGGCCGAACTCGATACTGCGAGGTTCCCTATGGCATTTCGGGCATGTTGAAACTCCCCATGAGATCTCCGCTCCGCAGTGTTCGCACCGGATTGTAGAATTCCGCAACTCCTTGAAATACCCGTAATCAGCATCTTCGCTTCGCCATCGTTTCAAGACCGCTCCGCATTGTTCGCAAAACCTCGTACCCTTGGGGTTGTCCGTCCAACATGTTCTGCAGCGGACCTTTCCTTCGAGGGGTGCATCATAAACGATGCGAGCCTCGTCCGGAGAGATCTCTTCTTCCGCAGGCAGTCCTTCCTCCGTTACAACGCCCTTCTCGCTCGGCACAAAGGCAAGCGGCATTCCGCATTTCATGCAAAATGAATCATCGTCGTTGTTTATCTCCCAACAGTACGAGCATCGGATCTTCCCCTTTCCCGGAGGATCCAGAAGGCCTAACCGCTTGGGTTCATACGTCAGATCTTCGTCATCATCTCTGGGCAGGAGAGCACCGCATTGCTCGCATACAACTGCAATGCTTTGATTTTCAAAGCCACATTTTCCACAGGTTTTCCAGAACATATCGTCCTCATCTTCTACTCGGAATCTTCGCCGCTCTCGCCGTCCGTACTGCCGTCTGCGTCATTCTTGCCTTCCGCCCCGTTCTTCACGATATCCTCCAAGAGGATTCTCGAGCGTCTGCGGGTCTGCGTCTTGCTCAGCGCGGCACCGCACTCCCGGCAGGCTACCGCGTCGGCTGGATTGTCATACCAGCAGTTGCGGCAGCGGATCTTCCCCGCCTGCAGATCGTTCCGAAAACCGCTGGTTTTTGAGCGCTCGATCCTCTCCTCTTCCTCGCTCGCCCGGAGCAGCGTTTCCTGCTCGTCCAGGCGGCGCGATTCGCGGATTGCGGAAAATGTCCCCGCAATCAAGCCGGGGCGCGTTTTCTCCTCTCTTGATGAGGAAGCATCCGGAAGCTCGAAATTCGTCTGGTCCCGAAGCTTCCTGAATGTGCTGTAGCCGGAGTTCTTCGTGCGCTTCAACTGGTACCCGCAATAGGCGCAGGTCGTGGCGTAGGGAGAATTTTCCTTCCAGCAGTTCCGGCAGCGAACGAGTCCACTCGAAAGCGGAGACGTACTCACTTCCTTCACCTCGGGAACTTCCGGTGTGGCAGCTGCATTGGCCTCTGCTTCCTTGGTTTTCTCCTCCTCGTCCGTCTCCTCAAGATCCTCAGCCGAGGGCTCTTCGAGCTGCGCGTTGCAGTTCATGCAGACCGTCGCATTGGCCGGGTTTTCAAAGCCGCATTGGCTGCATTTTTCCGTGACCAGGCCCTTGCACATCAGGCAAATGGAAACCTTGGGGAGGTTTTTGTATCCGCAGGTGCAGAGCTTCGGCCCGCCCTGCGCGATCTCCTCCTCCGACATGATCCGGCCGCCGCACATCAGGCAGACGGTGACCCCCGGAAGATTTTGATAACCGCAGGTGCAGATCCTGCGACCGATCTTGCTGAATCTCGGAATGATCCGGCCGGTCTCCCGGGAGACTTGGTTGCTGTTTCCCACGTTCTGTTCGTACGTCGGGGCAATCTCAGGGCTTCCCGCGTTCTGTACGCTCGCCGGAGCAATCTCAGGGCTTCCCGCGTTCTGCGCGCTCGTCGGGGCAACCTCGGGGCTTTCGGCGTTCTCTTGCTCAGCCAACGAAAAATCGCCGCTCTTGATGCGGATCGCTTTCTTCAACTCGACCTCGTCGCTCACATGGCGACGCGCCTTGCTGAGAAGGCTGCCGCAACCCTGACAGAGCGTCACTCCCGGCGGATTGTCAAAAAAGCAACGCAGGCAACGGACTTTCCTTCCGGCCGCAGTCGCATTTGCCGCCTCTTCTTCAGCCCGTTTTTCACTTCTCGTGACCAGGTAGGAATTGACCAGCCGCGCATCTCTTGAATACCTTCCATACTGTCCGGAATAGTTCGTATTCTGGCGCAGACGCTTCATTTTCCGATAATTGCCCATATTGGGGCGTCTCAGCTGATATCCGCAGAACTCGCAAGTTGACGCGGACTCCGGGTTGTCTTTCCAGCAATTTCTGCAGCGGACCATGCCCATCGGCGGCGGTGCAGCGATCGGATTCTCATTGTCCGGAACGTTGATCTCCTCCCGAATGCGCTCCGGGATATCGCTGTAATCGCCATCCCTCTCGGGGTACGGCACATACGCAAGCCGCATGCCGCACACGCTGCACACGGCGTTGCTCAGATCGTTGTCACTGCTCACCTCGTTCTGGCTCCAACAGTACGCGCAACGGATCCTCTTCGCCCCCAGCGGATCGAGGATGCTATCCCGCTTCGTCCCCGGGGCCTCTTCTCTGGGCAGGTAGGTCCCGCAAAACTCGCAAACAACCGCATAGTCCGGATTATCCAGCCCGCAACCGGTACAAATCATCGACCTTACCTCCCTCTCTGCCTTCCGCAGTATTGTTACCGTTTATTGTATCATGATTCGCAAAATACGTCAATGGTACTTACGTTTTGCTTTTGCGTGTTTCGGTGGGTTGCCTGGGGGACAACTTCGCTGGGGAGTTCCTACTAAACTTCTTTTCTGCCGCGTTTAGTGGGTACACTTTCGCAGAGTGTTCCTACTAGTTTTCTCTTTTAGTCATCTGGTAGGAACACTTTTTCCAAAGTGTTCCCACGAAACTTCCTTTCGGCGCCTTTTAGTAGGTACACTTTCGGAGGGTGTTCCCACTAAGTTGCTTTTCTGAGCCGTTTAGTGGGTGTATTTTTTCCCTGCTGTTCCTACTAAACTTCTTTTCCAAGCCGTTTAGTAGGTACACTTCCGAAGGGTGTTCCCACTAAGTTGCTTTTCTGAGCCGTTTAGTGGGTGAATTTTTTCCCTGCTGTTCCTACTAAACTTCTTTTTCAAGCCGTTTAGTGGGTGCACTTCCGAAATGTGTTCCCACTAAGTTGCTTTTCTGATCCGTTTAGTGGGTGAATTTTTCCCCTACTGTTCCTACTAAACTTCTTTTCTGAACCGTTCAGTAGGTACACTCCCCAAAAGTGTTCCCACTAAGTTGCTTTACTAAGATAACTAGTGGGTGAATTTTCGCCATAGCGTTCCCACTAAACTTGCTTTTCTTCAATTCAGTGGGTCCCAGGCCGCTAATTAACCGCTCACCAGGCCCAATGCAGCATCCAATCAGCCCTCAAGCAACAATGGACAGGCCCCCAAGCAACAGTGGGTATGCCCCAGGCCCCCACACCCGCACAAAAAACGCCCCTCCCGTGGTCCCACGGGAGGGGCGAAATCAAGCATCAGAGTCTCAACTTGTCAGTCCTATCTTGATAAGTCTCAGTGAATAAACTTCACGCTCAGCAGGTGTCCGTTGCCGCCGCCGACCTTGGTCAGGTACAGCGCCGAAACGCCGTCCGGGATCGGGCAGGCCGCGCGGTACTTCTCCCAAATGTCGGAGGAGTCCACCTTGACGGTGCCGATGACCGGACCGCCGAGCTCGGTGCGAACCTCGAAGCTGTCGTGGATGTAGCCGCGAACCGTCAGCTCGATCTCCTTGACGCCCTTGAAGTTGATGTACTTGAAACCGATCGTCGTGCCGTCGTGAATGTTGGCAACGTACGAAGGATTCCTGTCATCGTCGCGGCCGTCCTGCGTGATGCGAGGCTGGTTGCCGATACCGACAAGCCAGTGCATCGGCTGCGTGATCTCCTTGTCGAACAGATTGCACGCGATGTGCGCCGGGATCTCGTCAGTGTCACGAAGCGGACCGCCGTTAAGGCCGCACGAGGTGATCTCCACCTGCTTGATGGAACCATCCGCAGCGAACTGAACTTCCTCGGCGCAACCCTGACGGGAGTACCACGTCGCGTTCGTCTGGCGATGGTAGAAAATGTACCGCTTGTCGCCGATCTGGATCAGGCTGCCGTGGTTGTTTGCGCCGTATGCCGCAGGCGTCTCCGCATCCTTGTAGGAGTCGATGTGGAAGTCACTGTTACTTACGATCACACCGCCGTACGTGAACGGACCCTCGGGGCTGTCGGAGGTCGCGTAGCAGAGCTCGTGCATAACCTCGGACGAGTAGATGAAATAGTATTTTCCGTCGAACTTGCGGATCGAGGAAGCCTCGAAGAACGCATGGTTCTCAAAGCCGGTGCCCTCGCTGTAGCAGGAGCCCGGAACGACGATGCGCGGATCCTTCACGATCGTGAGCATGTCCGGTCCGAGAACCGTCAGCTGCGAGCCGTGGCGGCTCTTGTCGCCTCTGCCGCAGAAGCCGGTGAAGAGGTACGTCGTGTCGCCCTCGGTCAGTACGCCCGGGTCGAACTGCGGCTCGTCGCCCTCGCGCTCGCCGAGTCTCGTGCCGTCAGCGTAGTGAACATAGCCGTAGAATTCGTATTTGCCGGCAGGCGTGTCGCAGACAGCGACGGAAACGATGCCGACCTTGTCAAGCACGTAGTAGAGGTAGTAGCGGCCGTCGGGACCTACGGTCACGTCAGGCGCGTACAGAACCATGTTGCCGCGCGAGTTGACCGGATCCTGCGTCTTCTTGTAGGTCACGCCCTCGTATCTCCAGTCGCCCAGATTGTTGATCGGTGCGGACCAGCACACGTAGTCTCCCTGGCAGAACACGTAGCCGTTGAACTGATCGTGCGAACCGTATACGTAGACGCGATCGCCGAACACGTACGGCTCACCGTCCGGGATGTACTCCCAGTTCGGCAGGTACGGGTTGTACGCCTGCTTGCGCTCCGGGATCGTCTGGTCGGTGAGAACGCCGATCATGAAATCGTTGAACGGCTTGTTCTCATAGCTCGGCACGCAGCCCTTCGAGAGGAAGTTCATGCCACAGTGCGAGCCCGTTCCGTACGGTCTCCAGACAGGCATGTCGGTGCCGTCGGCATCCTTGCCGTTCGGGTCGCCGTTCTTGATGAAGTTCGTCAGATAGTTACACATCTGGCGCGCCAGATCGAAATGATAGCCCTTGAACGGTCTCCAGCAAGCCGCAAGCGTCTCGAAGAAGAACCACAAGTCAACCGAGTGGAAGGTGCCGGGGTTGTCCCAGCCGGGAATATCCGGATTGAAATTGTAGTAGTAGCTCGGAGCCTCATTGTGGGCAAATGCCGCCTTCACCGCGCACTCCAGACCGTCCATCGAAGCGAACATCTTGCCGTTGCGCGTCTTCGCCTCGTCGAAGGTCATGAATTCGTCGAACTTGTCGCCGAGAGCCTTCTTCGCCTTCTCGAGGAAGTCCGCCTCATCGTCCGCGAAGATGCAGGATTTGAACTCATCGCCCGTGTTACCGGAGATCATCGGAACGTTCGCATGCTCGCCCTTGAGGAAGAGCACATACGGATCCTCGATCATGAACTTGTGGTCGATGGTCGGTGCAAAGCGAGGATGCTTCTGCGCGAACTCGCCGTATTTGTCGCGGATGAACGTCGCGTCCAAAGCTCTCGCCTCCTCGAGCGTCTTCACGCCGAGGAATTCGAAAAATGCCTCGCCGTTCGGCTCGTTGGCCTCGATCGTTCTCGGGGTGATGAAGCCGTCCAGCATGTAGGGGCTGCGGATCATGCCGCTGTGCACGATCGCCTTCTGGAACAGGCCGATGCTCTGCGGGCTCGTCAGCTGGTTCATAACGCTGCCGCCGCCTGCGGACTGGCCGCCGATCGTGATATTTTTCGGATCGCCGCCAAATGCCTTGATGTTGCGGATAACCCACTTGATACCCGCCTGCTGGTCAAGGTTACCGAAGTTGGTCGGCGCCTCGGGCGACTCCTTCGTG
>JAFZMO010000154.1 GCA_017551165.1 Lachnospiraceae bacterium | reverse complement strand
CCGGATACACAGCAGGTTCCCATACCACGTGCAACTACGGCTGCGTGGCTGGTCATACCGCCGCGGACGGTCAGGATACCCTGAGCGGCCTTCATACCGGTGATGTCCTCGGGAGAGGTCTCAAGACGAACGAGAACGACCTTCTCGCCTCTTGCGTTCCAAGCCTCAGCATCGTCAGCGGTAAATACAACCTTACCGCATGCAGCTCCGGGCGAAGCGCCCAGACCCTTGCCGATCGGCGTAGCAGCCTTCAGAGCCTTAGCGTCGAACTGCGGATGAAGGAGCGTGTCGAGGTTTCTCGGATCGATCATCGCAACAGCCTCAGCCTCGGTCTTGTGGCCCTCGTCTACGAGGTCGCAAGCGATCTGCAGAGCAGCCTGTGCGGTTCTCTTACCGTTACGGCACTGAAGCATGTAGAGCTTCTGGTTCTCAACGGTGAACTCCATATCCTGCATGTCATGATAATGGTTCTCAAGGATGTCGCAAACCTTAACGAACTCAGCGTATGCATCCGGGAACTCCTGCTCCATCTGCGTGATCGGCATAGGAGTGCGGACACCGGCAACGACGTCCTCGCCCTGAGCGTTCTTGAGGAACTCGCCCATGAGCTTCTTCTCGCCCGTAGCAGGGTCACGGGTAAATGCAACACCCGTACCGGACTGCTCGTTCAGGTTACCGAATACCATCGGCATTACGTTGACTGCGGTACCCCAGCTGTAAGGGATATCGTTGTCACGGCGATATACGTTGGCACGAGGGTTGTCCCAGGAACGGAACACAGCCTCGATGGCCAGCTTCAACTGAACAACCGGATCGGACGGGAAATCCTCACCAAGCTGTTTCTTGTACTCAGCCTTGAACTGCTCAGCAAGCTTCTTGAGGTCAGCCGCATCAAGCTCGATATCGAACTTAACGCCCTTCTCCTCCTTCATCTTGTCGATCAGAGCCTCGAAATACTTCTTGCCGACTTCCATAACGACATCAGAGAACATCTGAATGAAGCGGCGATACGAGTCATATACGAAACGCTCGAACTTCGGATCCGGGTTGCCGGCGATCATCGCTGCAACTACCTCGTCGTTCAGACCGAGGTTCAGGATCGTGTCCATCATACCGGGCATGGAAGCTCTCGCACCGGAACGAACCGATACAAGGAGCGGGTTCTTGAGATCGCCGAACTTCTTGCCGTTGATCTCCTCCATCTTCTTAACGCCTTCCATAGCCTGAGCCATGATCTCATCGTTAATCTTGCGTCCATCTTCGTAGTACTGCGTGCAGGCCTCCGTCGTGATCGTAAAGCCCTGCGGTACCGGGAGCCCGATGTTCGTCATCTCAGCCAGGTTCGCACCCTTGCCGCCGAGCAGATTTCTCATGTCGGCATTGCCCTCGGTAAATGCATATACCCATTTTCTAGCCATAAATCTATGACCTCCTCTGTATTATTCGCCGTCCACGGTCTCATTTTCATCTCTTCCCGGAAAATGCAGATCCCCCGCTTCCTGAAAGAACAGATCGTTCCGAAACGACCGCTCATCTTCACGCTGTCATATACGCACTATCGCATCAGCAGGAAACGATCGCATCTTCCGTCCAACATCATACAAAACTTCCTTCTCCGTATTAAAACACGCAAAAGAAAACGCCTGTGGACAGCCGCTGAAGAGATTTTAACACACCGCCCCTGCAAAGGCAAGAATTTTTATGCACCGGCGCGCTTTTCGTATGCCTCTACGAAAACCTTCGTTGCCACTGTCACATAACTTGTCATAATGCACACAAAACTCACATGTCACCCCTGATAACACCCACATACACAACAATCAACACAACAGCGACAATCACTTTCTTAGTTGCGTCGAACTCGACTTGATGCCCCCGCAGTTCCCCGGCGGGCACCATTCGTTCCGGCGCATACGCCTCGCTTGCCATTAGGCAGGGCGACAACTTCTCATTGCGGGGCGCACGACTTGTGCCTTAGCGTAGCAGGCGACCGCTTTTTATAGGACGAACGTGCTTGATGCCGCAGTGCAGCATGCGACGAGTCCTTGGCAATTGTGAGTGTGAATAGTGTCGCTGCGAGGGTGTTTGAGCGAAGCGAGTTCGGGAGCAGCGACACTTGCCATGAGCACGAAACAATTGCCTAGTACTCGGTCGCCGCTAAACGAGGCACAAGTCACGTTCGTCCTCAAAGTGGTCGCCGATGAAAAAGGCACAAGTCGTGTCTTCCCCCGCTAAGTTGTCGCCCTGATTTTAGAGGATAACGAGGCGTATGCGCCGGACGAATCAAAAACGCCCGCGAGCGTAAGCTCGCGGGCTTGAAGATCAGCGGAAGATCAGCGGAAGGAACTCGTGGATGCAACGTCTCCAGACGGTCCAGTCGTGGCCGCCGGGGAAGGTGTTACGGATCATGTTAAGGTTCTTATCCGCCAGGAATGCGTCGTCAGCGTCGAAGGAATTGAAGAACTGGTCCTCGGTACCCATAGCGCGGTAGAAGACGCGGAAGTTCGCTTTGAATTTTTCAGCGTCATCGAGGATCTCGAGCCAAGGCTGCGGCATATCGCCCCAAGGCGCGCGCAGGAAACCGCTGAAGAGGCCTGCGTAGCCGAACAGATCGGGGTTCGAGAGCGTCGTGATGCTGGTCTGGAAGCTGCCCATGGAAAGACCTGCCATAGCGCGGTTCCATTTGTCGGTAAGGACGTTGTAGCGGCCTTCGATGAACGGAATAATGTCCTTGAGAAGGACATCGAGGAACGCCATGCGGGTCATCGGGCTCTTGTCGGCGGGATCCATCAGCTGGGTCATACCGCAGCACATAACGATGATCATCTCGGTCATCTCGCCCTTGTT
>JAFZMO010000153.1 GCA_017551165.1 Lachnospiraceae bacterium | reverse complement strand
CTCGCTGATGTCGGCAAACGCCGTCGGCACACCGAGCTCCGGCGAGGTTGTTCCGATCCGCCCCGGCACCATCAGGAGCATTTTCCGATCCTGCCCGCGCATCGTCCAGTTGACCGTTCCGATGGCACGCGCCACGCGGTATTTGTCGCGGTATGGCATGTTGTAATACTTGACCGGGTCGATGTAGACGACAAGGTCGATCTTGTCCGTTCGGGACAGGCCCATCGCCGAGTTCCGGCACTCGAACAGCACCGAATCCGGCGCGACATCGTCCGGCATCGACGTCTCCTCGGAATCGCGGAACACTTGCAGCGGGCGGCACTGCAGGATGTTGATGACGTAGTCGCCGTTTTCCGAGAGGTTGATCGTGAACTCGGTGTCGACCGGGTATTGGTACGCCTCCTGGATCGTGGCGAGAATGTCCTTCATCTGCTGCATGATGATCTCGCGGTTCACGATGCCCTGGCACGAGATAAACTCGATGTTGCGGTTCTGCCCGCGCTCGCGGAACGCCCGCTCCGCATCGAAATCATGCTCCAATAAAAGCCGCTTCAGGAAATACGGCATGTACGGTTCGATCACATCGAGTGAAACCTGCTCGAGTTTTCCCTCACTACGGTTGATCAGCTCCAGCTTGCGCTGCGAAAACTGATGCTTCTCGGCGCTTGTGCGCGCCACCGTCGCTTTCGGCTGATCGAGGCTCACGAGGCGCGGGTACGACCCCTCCGTGCGGTCCACCGCCGACGTTCCGAGACCCATCACAAGCCGCAGCATTCCCGCTGCGGGATCAAGACTCTCGAGGAATCGGTACGGGCTGTAGGAGTAGCCGACGCCGGCCGCGCAGGGCATGTAGAAGTCGCCGTAGTAGGAGCCCGACACGCGCTGCACTAAAAGCGCCATCTGCTCGTCTCGCGCCTGCAGGCCGCGGCGGCTGCGGTAGTCGAGCGCCGACTTGCTCATCGTGCTCGCGTAGACCGTGCGCACGGCGTCCTCGAACTCCTGAAGGCGGTGCTCCATATCACCCGCGTTCGGGCAGAAGACGGACTCATATTTTCCGGCAAATGCGTTGCCGAAGCCGTCCTCGAGGATCGAGCTGGAGCGCACGATGATCGGGTCCTGGCCGTAATATTCGAGGAGCTTGACGAACTCCTCCTCCATGTCGCGGGAGAATTGGCCGGCGCGGAGCCTTGCGGCGAACTCATCCGCCAGCGTGAAGTACTCCTCCTTGCTCCTCTGACGCACTCTGATGTCCCAGAATCGATTTTCCACGATGAAGGTATAAAACACATCGGATCCGATGAAAAATGAGTCGTGCGGCTCGAAATTCGCAAAAATGTCGGGGCGCTTGTTCTCGATGATCTTTCTGGCGAGGAGCATGCCGGTCGCCTTGCCGCCGATCATGCCGGTGCCGAGCATGCGCTTCTTGACGTTTAAGTAGTCCTCCGCCTTGAAATTCTCCTTGATCATGATGCGGAGCCGCTCGTCGCGCGTCATCATGATGTTGCACATGCGGTTGCACTGCTCCGTCACGTCAAGCCCGTTCTCGTGCATCGCCTCCGTCATGTCGAAGAAGCGGTCCCAGCTGTCCTTGTTGCCGCGATCCGCGCCCGACGTGTTGTGCTCGAGCAATTGGTAGAAATGACTCGCAACCACGCCGTCGAGGATCGGTGCAAACACGCCCGTCGCCGGCTCGTAGCGGTGCGGCAGGAACATCGTCTCGGAGTAGCGGTTCCACACCTTATCCGGCCTGACG
>JAFZMO010000152.1 GCA_017551165.1 Lachnospiraceae bacterium | reverse complement strand
GAGGAGACGGTCGTTGCCGAACAGCGCTTCCGACGCGTCCGTGGCTTCCGTCACGCCGTCGGTGTAGAGGAACAGAAGATCGCCGGGCTCAAGCTGCAGCGACTGCTCGCGGTACGGAACGCCGTCCATGGCGGCAAATGCGAGGTTGGTCTTCTGCGTGATGAACGACGCCTTGCCGTCCCGGATCAGCACCGGCGGGTTGTGTCCCGCGTTGATGAAACGGACAAGTCCGGTGTCCGTGTTCAGGAAGCCCGTCCAGGCGGTGATGAACATCTCCGCGTCATTTCCGTCGCAGAGCTTGTCGTTCGCGTTGACCGCGACGTCCGCGGGAGCGTCACCGCGCTCGGCGTAATCACGGAGGACAGTCTTGCCGGTCATCATGAACATGGCGGCGGGAATTCCTTTGCCGGACACGTCGGCGACGAGGAAGGCAAGCTCGTTGTCCTCGAGGAGATAGAAATCGTAGAAGTCACCGCCGACCTCCTTCGCAGTGTCCATCGTGGCGTACAGGCTGAAGTCCGTGCGGTCCGGATACGGCGGGAACACGGACGGAAGAGCCGACTGCTGGATGTTTTTGGCGAACGCGAGCTCCTGGTCGATCCGTGCCGCGGCGGCTGCGATGTACTGTTTTAAGGTGCTCACGGTCGCGTTGATATCGTCGGACAGAGAGGCAAACTCGGTGTTGGAGCGAACATCGACGCGCTCCTCCAGATCACCGTCCGTGATCTTTGAGAGCGAGTGGTTGACCTTGTTGATGTTGTTGACGACGAGCTTGCGCACCAGCAGGTAGATCGCCGCGAACAGTGTCAGGAAGACAAGCACCTCGAGGACCGCCGTGAGGCGGACGGAGGTGTCCCTCTGGAGCAGGATCTCATTTTCCGGAAGAACCGCCACGATGTAATAGCCTTCGGAAAATACGTACATGCAGGAGCACGCGTCCCCGTACACCGTCGCATGGAACACGACCTCCTCGGGCATCGTGGGCCGGTCAATCCAGATGCCGGTCACGGACAGGTTCTGCCCCTCGTTGTTCTTGCGGTCGCTGACAATGTTCCAGTCCTCGTCCGCGATGATGATGCAGCCGTTCTCGCCGACGTGGCGGTTGTGCGTCGCACCGACAACGATGTGGTCGATGTCGTCCTGGAAGCGGTCCGCGTCATAGGCGACTTCAACAAAGCCGCCGTTCGCAAGACAAACGCCGGCATATTTGCGGTACAGAGTGGGATCGTAGGTGGTCGGCTGATACTTCTGGACGTACTCGGTCGCGCTGCCGTTCAGAAGGCCGAGAAACTCGCCGGACTGTCTTCCGGAGTGCATGTCGAAATTCAGAAACTCGAGGTGAGTGGTCGCGTAGATGATGCCTTCGGCATTTACGAGATTGATCTCGGAGACATCATAGTGAGCCAGAAGGCTTGCAAGCCCTGCGTCATCCGTCGCGGCTCCGTTGTCGATCTCCGCGGCGATGGTGCGGGTGAGAGACAGGAGGTTGGCGTCGGACGCATCGATGACATCCTGGCGCACATCCTGGATATTGAGGCGCAGAAGATTGGCGGCGTTCCGCTGTGACAGCCGCGTCTGCAGCGTCCATAAATAAACCATGGACACGGCAAATGCCACGGACACGATCAGGAAGAGCCACCGAAGAAAGGTGCCGGAAATGGTTCGCTTCTGCATCGTCGAAACCTCCGTCAGCGCGAGATCACTCGATGTTCAGGATTTCGGAGAAACCGGTGATCTCGAAAATCTCCATGATTTCCGGGCGCACGTTGATCAGGCGCATAACGCCCTGCTTCTTCATCGTCTTCTGGGTGGAGAGCAAAAGACGCAGGCCGGCGGAGGAGATGTATGTGATGCTGTCCATATCGATGGTCAGATCCGTGATCCCGTCCAGAGAGTCGCGAAGCACGCCGTCAAGCTGCGGGGAGGTGTTGTAGTCCAGACGACCCTCCAGAATGACGGTCAGCTTCTGATTTTCCTTGGTAGTGCTGATGTTCATAGGACTCCTTTCTTGCGGGCGCCGCCCGCAGGAGAGAGTTGTGATCCGGCGGGGGTGCCGGAGCAGACCCCGCCGGTGCAGTTCATGAATTGTTGCCGGACCGGCCGGTGTTACGGTGTCAGTCTCGAAGGTCCGCGGAAGAGGAACATAGCCTCCTTGATCGGAAGACCGAGAAGAAGCATCGTGAGACGGTCAACGCCGATGCCGAAGCCGCCGTGAGGCGGGCAGCCGTACTTGAAGAACTCAAGGTAGAACGCCACGTCCTTGCCGAGACCCTTCTCTTCGGCCTGCTTCTTCAGCACCTCATAGCGATGCTCACGCTGTGCGCCCGTGGTGATCTCCACGCCGCGCCAGATCAGGTCGTAGCCCTGCGGCACGCCGTTCTCGTCGCGCATGTGGTAGAACGCGCGCTTCTCGGCGCTGTAGTCGGTGATGAACAGGAATTCGTGGCCATAGTGCTTCTTCACCCAGTCGTAGCTGAGGTGCTCCGCCTCGGTGGTGAGGTCGCCCTTTTCCTCGTCGGGAACGGTGTAGCCGTACTCTTTCTCGAGGGCGTCATACAGATCGGCGAGCTTTACACGCGGGAACGGTGTCGTCGGAACGATGATCTCCGCGTCGAAGTCCTCCGTGGAAAATGTCTCCTTGATCTTGTCGCCGTATTTTTCCTTGACCTTGGCGAGAGCGTTCGTGAGGAGCTCCTCCTCAAACTTCATCACATCCTCGAAGGAGTCGATGTAGCTGAACTCGATATCGAAGCAGGTGAACTCGGTGGCGTGCTTGCTCGTGAAGGATTTCTCTGCACGGAACACCGGGCCTACCTCGAAGTAACGCTCGAAGCCGCTGGCCATGGCCATCTGCTTATAGAACTGCGGGCTCTGCGCAAGGTATGCGTTCGGCAGGTTATAACTCGGAAAATAATCAAGACGGAACACGTCCGCACCGGACTCGGAAGCCGCGCCGATCAGCTTCGGGGTGTGTACCTCGATGAAGTCGCGGTCCAGGGCGAAGTCGCGAAGTGCGCGCACTAAAGCGGTCTGTGCCTTGAACATCAGCTGGTTGGCATCCGTGCGGAGGTCGATCCAGCGGTAGTCGATGCGCTGGTCGATGGAGGAGCGCTCCACCGCAGCCTTCTTCTTCGTTGCGGGGATGTAGTCGCGCGCGATCGGCAGCGGCGCCGCAACGGAATCAATCGAGATCGAGGTCGGGATGATCTCAATGCCGTTTAATTTGACGAACTCGCTGAGCTTGACGATACCGGTCACGGAGACGACCGTGTCCTGCGTGATCTGTGCGAGCGTGTCCGCCCACTCGGGATGCAGCTCCTTCTCAATCGTCACCTGCACCTTGCCGGTGATGTCCTTGATGACGAGGAATGCCATCGATTTGCCGTCACGGAAATTCTCCGTAAAACCGCGCACAAGCACTTCCTGCTCGGCCTTAGCGGCCACGTCGCGGATGTATGTTCTCTCCATAATCAGTACTCCTTTATTCTGCGGGCATTATCCGCCCGAAATCTGTCCTTAATTGTATAACAACGGCAGTGTTTCGTCAATGAAGGATTTGCGCGTTCGGGGGGCGGAAGGACGTGCTGCGGGAAGCTTTTCCGAACCCGAGTGACAGAACGGCTTTCCTATGGTATAATTTTCCTAAATAACCGGGGAGAATACCGGCAGTTGTTCAATAAGGGGGAGACATGATACTTAACATGCGTGATCTCGGCGGTATCCGCACCGCCGACGGGAAAACGATAAGACAGGGCTGCCTGGTCCGCTCGGCGAAGTTAGAGAAGGCGGAGGAACAGGACCTTGCGGGGATTACCGAGGTGATCGATCTGCGGACGCAGGGGGAGCGGGAGGAGATCCCGGATCTTCTGTGCGGCAGGGAGGTGCAGGCAATCCCGATCTTCGATAATGTCCGCTCGGGTGTCAGCCATGAGCGGGAGGCAGAGCGGAGGGCGGAGCGGAAAGGCCCGCCGGATATGGGCTCGTTGTACATCTGGATGATGCGGGAGCACAGGGACTCCTTTGCGAAGGTGCTCACGGCGATCATGCGACATGATTATTCCGAAGGGGCTGTCCTGTGGCACTGCACGGAGGGAAAGGACCGCTGCGGTCTGACGACGGCGCTGATCCTCGAGCTTCTCGGCGTGGACCGGACAACCATCATGGAGGACTACCTCAAGACCAACAAGGTGAGCATCCCGAAGGCGATGGGCATTCGGGAGCGTGTCCGCCTGGAACGCGGCGACGAGGTCGCGGAGAGCGTGTATCGTGCATTTATCGCGGAACGGGGCTATCTGGAAGGCGCATGGAAGGTGATGGATGAGGACGGGCACTACATGGAATCGCTCGGATTGTCCGAGGAGGACGTTGCGCGGTTTAAGGAGACGGTGCTTGAATAGAGACCGATTGAGTATCCTCGCGAAAGGAGGGCAGGTTTGTGAACCGGAGCTTGTTTGTGAAACGAATATTATATATACCGCTGGCGGCACTTGCGGGTGTTTTGCTGGCGCTTCTGCTGACCGTCGGCAACGCGGCGGCGGAGTCGGATTCCGACTACCTCTTCGACGGCGAGGGGACGTACTATATCACCGGTGTG
>JAFZMO010000151.1 GCA_017551165.1 Lachnospiraceae bacterium | reverse complement strand
GTATTTTCCTTAAATACTTTATAAACCTCAGGGTTGAGCGCCTCGCCTGCGGTCGTCGCATGTACGATCGAGGACAGGTCGTATTTGCTGATGTCCTCCTTGATCAGCATGCGGTACATCGTGGGCGGTGCGCAAAATGTCGTGATGTGGTACTGCGCGAACATCGGAAGGATGTCCTCAGCGTGGAAGCGGTCGAAGTCGTACACGAAGATCGGCGCCTCGCACAGCCACTGGCCGTAGAGCTTGCCCCACAGAGCCTTGCCCCAGCCGGTGTCGGAGATGGTCAGATGCAGACCGTCGGGGTCAACCTGATGCCAATACTTGGCGGTTACATAGTGGCCGAGCGCGTAGAGGTAGCTGTGGCTTGCGATCTTCGGGTAGCCGGTCGTGCCGGACGTGAAGAACATGACCATGGGATCCTGACCCTGAGCGCTGTCCTCCGTGCGATCGAAGTGCGAGCTGAAGAGCGTGTATTCGTCGTCAAATGTTCTCCATCCCTCGCGGGTGCCGTTGACAGCGATCTTGATCTCGACCGTCGGGCTCGTCTGAGCGGCGATGTCGGCCTGCTCCGCCGTGGTGCCCGTCGTGGTGCAGAGGATCGCCTTGACGCCTGCGGACTGGAAACGATATTCAAAGTCATGCGCGAGAAGCTGGTTCGTCGCGGGGATCGCGATCGCGCCGAGTTTATGCAGCGCGAGCATCGAGATCCAGAACTGATAGTGGCGGCGAAGAACGAGCATGACGCGGTCGCCCTTCTTGATGCCGAGGGACTTGAAGTAGTTCGCGCACTGATTGGACTTGCGACGCAGATCCTCGAACGTGAAGCGGCGCTCCACCTTGTTGACATCGAGGTGGATCATCGCGAGCTTCTCGGGGTTCTTGCGCGCGATGCCGTCCACGATATCAAACGCAAAATTGAATTTGTCGGTGTCGACGAAGTCGATCTTCTTGAGGCGGCCCTTGTCGTCCTCCTCGCAGCGGACGAATTTGTCGCTGACGAAGCTGCGCTTCGCGGTGTGGCCGGTGACAAGCGTGTCGGTCACATCCTTCTCCGCGGTGTCCGTATCCGGAAGGACCACGGCGAGGAACGTCACGTCCTGCTCGTTGATGGCGATCATACCGTGAGGCGTGGAGCTCTTGTAGAAAATGCTGTCACCCTCGCGGAGGATCTCCACATGGTCGCCGACCTGGACCTTCATGCAGCCCTTGAGCACGAGGTCGAACTCCTGGCCGGAGTGCGTCGTCGTGTGGATCGGCTTCTTCTGCTGCTCAGCAGAGTATTCGTAGCGAACCCAGTAGGGCTCGGCGAGCTTGTTCTTGAACATCGGCGCGAGGTTCTTGATCAGGATGCCCTGCTCCTCCGCCGTAACCTGGCCCTTGCCGTTTCTCGTCACCGTGTAGGACGAAAGCTTGGCAGTGTGACCTTCGGTGATCGCCGAAAGCTCTACGTGGAATGCCTGCGTGCACTTGTGAATAAAGGTGAAGGGAAGGTCTTCCTTGCCGTCCTCGTACGAAATGTACTGGTCCCGGCTCACTTCCGTCAGAGCCGCTGCCTCAGCAACGCTCATGCCGGCGATCTCGCGCAGCTCGCGGATACGCGCTGCAACTTCCTTCAACTTGCTGTCGACTGTCTCGTTCATTGGGATTGTCCTCCTGCCTGTGTTGTTTGGTCCTGCTTCGTGATGGACGCAACCTCCAGACTGCTTTCAGAAACTGAAAGGCTCGTCTCAAAGTTGCCTTTGAGACGAGCCATTATAACCCGCGGTACCACTCAAATTGCGCTTGCGCGCCACTCATGGACTCCATCAAGTCCGTTGCTCTTACGCGGCTTCACGGAATTCCTTACTGTCCGCAGTGCACTGCAGGTTTCAGGTCTTCAGCTCGGAAGGGATGTGTCACTTGATGTTCTGCTACCGGTTCACACCAACCACCGGCTCTCTGAAAGCTTCGACATCGGACTGTCTTCGTCATCGCTTTTACGCTTTATTCTGTTGAATTGTCCGCATTGTAACGCTTTTCGAACGCGTTGTCAACAACTTTTTTTCATTTTCCGAAAGAATGCTCTTCCGGCGTCACGATCAGTTCCCTGCAACCGCGTCGTTGTAGGCCTTCTGGATCTGCTCGGCCATGTTGTCCGTAAGACCGTTCACAACCTCAGCGAGCGAAGCGAACTGCTCTGCCGTGCCGTGCGTCTTAGCGCAGGTGACGGCGTTCGTGCGGAGCAGGTAGTCAGCGTCGGCATCCTTGATGATGTCAACCATGAGGTTGAACAGCTGCTCAGCGTTGTAGTACGTAGCCTTCTCCTTCCAAGCGGCGAAGGTCTTCTCGCTCGTGCGGGAGATCGAGGAAAAACCGGAGCCGATCGGAGCATCCTTTCCTCTCGGAGTCTTCGAAAAATACTCGATCAGCACGTTCCACGCTTCCTCATTCACGTTCTCATGCATCGGGTAGTCATAGCAGAGGTAAGCGAGACCTGCAATGGCACCGGACTTCACACCGGCATCCTCGTTCGGATCGTCAAGGACAGCCTTGAGCGGAGCTACGAGGGACGGATCAGCAAGGTGGCCGCAGTTCGTGCAAGCCAGGGTACGAACGTTCTTGTGCTCATCCTTCATCATCTCGGTGATGCGCTCCACAACACCGGGAACACCGATGCTTGCGGTGCAACCGAGAGCATTTGCCGCCTTGTTGCGGATCATGTAATCCTCAGCGTGCGAAGCACGTAAAATGAAATCGCGGATGATTTCATTTTTCGCCATATCGTTCTTGAGCGCTTCCGTTGCCTGAAGGATAACGACAGGCTCCTCTTCCTTGGCGATGAGATCGAGAACCTTCTTCTGGTTATCCTCGGAAAGACCGTTAATCGTAGCGCAACGGTAGAAACCGTACGCTCTCGCGCCTGCATACTGGCTGTCAAAGAAACGACCCATGCAGGTGTTCCAGTCGTCCTTCTTCGGGAAGCCGCTTCTCACAAGCTTGATCGCCTCCGACGTCGGGCACTTCGAACCAAGCTTCGCAGCCGTCAGGATGCCCTTGTCATCGCGGAAATCCGCAAAACGGAACGTCTCAATCAACCAAACGCACTGATCGACCGTGACATTCGCATAGTCTGTGATCCCGCCCTCAGCGAGCAGCTCCTCCGCCGACATTGCGTCGTAGCGCTCCTTCGTGAGCTCCGGGATCGGCGTAGGCGTAGGCTCTTCGGTCGGAGCCGTCGTAGGCGTAGGTGTATCCTTAGGCTGCTCCGCCTGCGTCGGCGTAGCAGTCGCCTTGTTGTCGGAATCGTCATCATCCTTACCGCAGGCAACAACCGCGAGCATCATGATCACGGCCAGAAGCCCTGCAAACAACAGTTTCTTCATGTGGTTAACCCTCCTTGAATTACGCAGGACGCCTTACGGCGTCCGCATGATTTTCTCACACGGCGGGTATTATACCGCCCGGGAGAAGATAATTCAATTATCCTTTTGGATAGTATTGGAGGGGGGAGGAAAGCAAAAGACGCTTTGCAGATGCAAAACGTCTTCGAAGACTCCTTCTACACTTGGCAGATGAGCTAAGTATATTATAGCCTCAACAAACTATATTTGTCAACGAATATTGTCACACACTGATCTCATTATCATTTTTCCTTGTATTTTTCATAGTGTTTCAGTTGTTTTTCAAGCGAATGTTCATAATCAAAATAGAATGATGTAATCAGCAGATAATAGGTGTCTCGTTTTTCCAAAACCACCATGTATTTTTCCTCTTCCAAAAGCAAGTGGACTCTTACTCTGCCTTTATTATACGGTTCTTTCCAAACCTTAACACCTTCACACGTATCACACTTTGTCGCATCGCAATCATAATTCTCAATAAATGCCCGAATCCATCGAATTCTTTCACATCTTCTGAAATCAGGGTCCCTTGTTCCATCCCCTTTATAATCTTTGCATGTAGTGTGAAAAAAAGCTTCTTCCTTACCATAGTCTTTCGGATAGTGTCGCACCGCAACTCGAACATCATGAAAAAGGGGATGCGAATCGAGGAAATCTGCTTTGAATATTCTGTACAGCGTTTCTTCATAAGCGGACCAATCATTGTAATCCTCATACAATTCCAGCCCCGGAAGCCAACATTTCTCACTCATAACGTATCCCTCGCATCCCAGACGAACAAGTTGCACTTGTCCTCTCGTAATAGCGTGGTTCGCTTAAGAGAATAATTTGAACGTTTCTTAATCAATTCCACTATTTCAATCTTTGCCTGACTCTTCTTGAAATCAACAGGAAAAACTCTGTTCTGATATCCCACTGCTCCAATTAGAATATCAACTAATTGCATTATCTGTATTTCATCTGAACGAACTGGTTGTAGTCTCTGAATTACCGATTGCGAAAAGTCGTACATTGAAGTACAACAAACCTCTTTGAGCTTTTGTGCCTTCTGATATGAATGCGTATCCTTTATATCGATGTAAATCTCATACTTGTCCATCGGAGAAAGGATCACCTTAAGCATGTCGAAATACATCTTGTAGTACCAATCATCATGTGTCTGATGAAATGCTCTGTGATTTAGCTTTGACTTGTCCGGAACAATAATTGCACGAAAATGTAAAGAATAATCATCGAAGAAATAATCGATCAAATCTTTATACACCTGCACCTTTGCCGGACTGATTTTTGTCCACTTCATCTCGGTTGTGGGCAATATTCCATTTCTCATCTTAATACTTTTTATCCGCTGATTTATTTCCTGTAACTTGTCCTGCGGACACCATATCGCACCAATGACCATGTCATTGATTCCATCATGCTCCAAATGACAGGTTTCATCGCAATAAACGTTGTATAACATACGCTTTTCACTCCTCTCCTCTAGCAAACAAAGACCTCAATCAATTATCAAAGGATACAGCAAGAGTAGTCTACGGGACTTCAACAACCCTCAATATACCATTGCAATACAAAATGTCCATGAGATGAAAATTCTTTTCATCAAGTACATCCTTGTTATAACTTTGTAGTAATTTAAGCACGTTCTCTATCGTATCATGTCTCGCCTCATCTGCCGGTTTTCCTTCGTACCCAGAATACATAAACTCTATGGTAGTTCCGTTTTTCAATCGACGGCTATCACTTAGGTTCAGTCTATTAAACAACGCATAAAAGAAACTATAATCTTGCTCCGTAAGCGAATGGCCGAAAACTACTACTCTAGTATATTCTTTGTTTTGCGGTAGAAACTCTGCATTCCCTTCAAGCTCGAGTCTGCGATATGTCTTAGTAAAAGAATACCACTTGCTACTAGCCGGAGTCGACTCGGATAGATCGATTCCAAAAATGGGCCGGTCCGTATTTCCATTCACATGCCATATGTCACAGTTAGATGGTGCAATACATTTTATATCAGAATAATTGAATGTACTTACATATGCTAGCTGATGATCTTTACCCAGCAAGGTATTAATCAGCGACTCTGCCTTAGTTGCATAATCTTTATTAACGCTCTGCTGTTCTGCGATATAATTGCCAAACTTTTTTTCAAATTCTTTTAATTCTTTCATCAATCCAAATGCGGCATCATTAAACTCTATTCCAAAATGTCGCATATACTCATGCAATATACAATTACGAACCACTTTCATCTCATTTATCGTCGAAATGATTGCCATTGAATTCTTCCAATCTGCGGAAGAAATATCATAATACTCCCCCGATCCTCCAAGAAGACTAGTCCAATGTCTAGCATTATTTATGAGGGTGTGTAGTTTAGTTTCAAAATCGTGCCACAACACAATATTTGAGAACTTAAAAATATGTGGGATAGCAAAATAATAGTCCCAAAACGAGATTTCATTGTCCTCAAACAAATCATACAACTGACGATGATTGTCAACATGTTGGCCAGTTCCATTCAACTCTTCTCGAACATACTCAAATGTTTTCTTAACTTTATCGGATGAACTCTTATAATAATCCGAATCCAAGTACTGTGCAAAAGATGATTCCAATCCACACTTCAAATCAAACCCATTTCCTATCACAAGCATTGTTCTTGCCATATTCGCCTCCCCTGTTCACCAACATCTTCCCATTTCTTTTATGTCCTCATCATAATTAGAACATACTTGTCGTCCAATAATCCGTACTTTAAGCGCCTCTTTCCTCTTTCCTTAAAATCCTACATCTTCCCGCGCTCGCGCAGCCATGCCACCGAATTCCGAAGCGCCTCTACGGTCTTCGTCTCAAGCACACAGCGTGCGTTGTGACGCTCTGCAGTCGCAAGCCGCTCCATCAGATCCAGTTCGCCGTCACCGAGCGCCAAATGGTTCCTTCCCTCCTCCGTCGCATCGTGCACGTGCATGTGCAGCAGGCGATCCTCATAAGCGCGGATGAACGGCACATCGATCTCCTTAACACCCTTCGAGTGGCCGATATCCCACGTCAGCCCGAACTTCGGGCTCATCAGCGCGAGCTCGATGGCGCGTTTCTCATACTCCTTGAAACCGTCAGTATTTTCGATCACAATGCGGACGTCACTGTCCCCGATCCACGCATCGCAATGATCGCGGAAGAACTCCCACGCACCGATATACGTCGCAAAATCGCGCTCATACATCTGCACCTTCCGGTCCGGCAGCGTGATGTAGATGCCGTGGTGCATATGCATATTGAGCGTCAGCGGCTGGCTCGGATCCCCGTACTTATCCCGCAACGGCAGCAAATTCTTCGCCACCTCGATCGTCCGCCGCACCGTCTCCATGTACGCGCTCGACACCAGCGGATTGAAGTCCGCGATATTCAGCTGCTCGTCTAGATGAATTGTAAAATAGACCCCCGCCTTCTCGGCAAACTCCTTCAGCGCGTCCGTATACTCCAGGTACTGCACCTGGTACTCCGGAAAATTCATATTCAACTCAACGAAAGAAAGCCCCAACTCGCGGCACAACGCAAGGTTGTCCTCCAGCGTACGGCACTCAATCAACGTCGGCATTCCAAATTGCATGGTAATCTCCTTTATCCTTGCCATTATTCCTTCAAAAAAATCTCGCGAAAAGATATCATCTTGGTTTCTAGTTTTTCTAAATAAATGTAACCCCATAACTTCCTTAACAAGCATCCATTTTGACTGCTTTTCAACTCACTTTTTTATCAACTCGGGAACTATATTCTGCCAAGAATTCTAAAGACCAACTTGACTCCGTCTTCCTTCCCAATACGCAATCAATCTGCGGATATGCTCCGCCAGAGGCTTGTCTTCGCAGTAAAGGAAGCACCCTTTCTGCCCGCGTGTCATCAAGGTTTTGTAGGTGTTCTTGATCAAACGTTCAGCAACGTCGTCTTTCGCAGACCGAATGCCAGAGGATTTGTCGTCCGGAGATATCTTGGTTTTGTCAGTAATGACAGCCCCGAGCGCTTCATCATAGCGAAGGTCCTTACCAATCAGCACGCCAACGTAATCAAATTCCAATCCCTGTGCCGTGTGGATACAGCCGACTTCTTCGAAAGACTTCGGATTAATTGCCCAGATTTTGTCACCACTTAAGTTCCACTTTGCCTGAAAATCGTTCTCGAGGAAAATGTCAACATCACCACGCCCAAATTTTACGTTCCAGTCGAAACAATACCCGGCAACCATACGCGCCTTATTGTTGATTTGGTTCAGTTTGCGAAGGTCAACACGCAACTCGCAAGGGTCATCATACACCCGCAAATCATATTGTATTTTGTCAGTACTAAAATCAATCTGTTCGCCAACCTGAAGGACATTGTTGATGAGTTGCACGTATTCGTCACTGCCGTTACAACGGAATTGTGATCGAAGCACTGTATCGTCGTTCATGATGACGCGACTGCCGAAAAACGCCGCCCACTTCTTGATCTCATCGATTGATCCGATATCTTTGGTCGTAATACGCTGGTCCTCATCAATCAAGAACACCGTAAAAAGCGAGGCAGCAATGCACTCCTTAACCTGGTTTTTCCCGTTCCAATCGCCATACATCTTCTCCACAAGGCGATGTGCTTCATCGACAATCAAGCAGTCATAGAAATTACTCGCCGCATTACTAAGTCCAAACGGAGAGCGGAACAACTGCTTGATATTTACCTGCGCTTTCAAGTCGGCTTTCGCAAGCAGCTTGAGATACGCCTCACGCGGCGCACTGTTTTTCGTGCAATAACTCGCGTTCAATCCTTGCGAGGTAAAGTCTTTCAAAAGGTTAACCGCAAGGACGGATTTACCGGTACCGGGGCCACCTTGAATGATAATGGTGCGCTTCTTTCTGTCCTTTTGGCACTGATTCATAATCTTGAGACACATGTCGTAGACAACCGCCTGATCGTCTAAAAGCATGAACTCTTCTTTGCCCTTCATGAGTGACACGAGACAATCCTGTAACGCCTTGGAAGGTCGAATTCTGCCGTGGTCAATCTTGTAAAGCAGTTCGCCATCCGCTGATCTCTTCGAGATGAATTTCTTGATGTATTCGCGAAGACGTAACGTCTGACTCTTGTCAAAAAGCGGTGCTTCCTCGTACCACGTCTTGTATATGTCATCATCAAGCGGAACGCGATACTCTGGACTGCAATTGTGCAGGTATGCGCAAGGCCAAACCCCTATGTTTTCATCCTGCACCAGTTCCGAAGAATTCCTAATAAACGTTGCATACGCAAATGCCTGATAGGACGGGTGATTCACGATGCGATTTGCGCCACCGGTAAATGCCCTCACGCTGTGTTGCATGATGTCATCAACCTTCTCCGCTTTTTCCCACTGTTTCAACTCTACCACAACAACGTTTCCGCGGTCATCCTGATCATCCCCGGCGATCATAAAGTCAACTCGCTTTGACGTCCGCGGAATCTGATACTCGATAGCTACTTCCACATCCCCGGGAATCGCCGGATCATCTATAACCGCTCGCATGAAATGAAGAGAATTCTGCCACGAAACATACTCCGCATGTTGTCCGCCGCCGAGATTTTTCTCCCTCAGATTTTGCAGGATGATATCCGAAATTCGATTCATATTCACGTCATCATTAAAATCTTGCTTGGTTGCGCTATATACAATCATTCATTCTTCCTCCATGAAACAATCAGGGTTTAGGAATCGCGTTTGCAATCCGCGATTGAAGCCTACATCACGTTTCACTCCTCAATCGCGCTTTTCCGCTCTTTACCCACTCGTCGATTTCGGAGCGTTTGAACTTCCAGCAGCGGCCTATTTTCCGAGCCGGGATTCTCCTCATTCCAGGTATAGTATGTATATCTTCCGCCACCATGCTTTTTGATATCATCATTTTTCACCAATTCAGCAAGAGCTCGCTGAATAGTTATCTCGCTGATATCAGGACATTGCGCTACGATTTCAGCTTTGGTAATCTTCCCAAGATGCTCTTTTATGATAGCTGCCACTCTTTCTGTTTTTGTCAGTCCGCGATCGATCAGCAGATCAACTCTGGAGAAGAATTCCCTATATGCAGCAACTATGGTTCCCAACGTGTACTGAACAAACGGCCGGTAGTCATTAGTCCCTTCGTGCCAACCGGATGAACTCATCTGTAAGGTTTCGTAGTAATTCTCTTTTGTATCCGCTATGACCTTCTCAACACTTATGTATTTGCCGACCAAATAACCGGATTGATACAGAAGAAGCAGTGTGAGAAGTCTGCTCATTCGGCCATTCCCGTCATTAAACGGGTGAATGCACAAGAAGTCTAAAATGACCATCGGGATCAGCAGCAACGGGTCCATAGTCTCGTCGCGGAGCGCATCTCCTGCGACGTTGCACAATGTATCGATTGCTCCCGGCGTCTCCCATGCCGAAACCGGTTGGAAGCGGACGGATTGCGATCCATCCGGCTGAATCTCCGCGATCACATTGTCGGAATTCTTAAATGTTCCTCCGCTCGAGGGTCCGTTAAACTTGTATAAGTCTCGATGTAGCTGCAATAAAATATTGGGCCGGAACGGAATATAATCATAGTTTTCGTGGATCGTGTTGAGTACATCCCGATAGCCCATGATCTCCTGCTCATTCCTGTTTTGTGGCGTTGTCTTATCCATGACCAACTGCTTTAATCGAGCCTCAGTCGTAATAATACCTTCAATACGGTTAGACGCTTCTGTACTCTGAATCTTCGCAATATCAAGGAGTTCCGTCAAACTGTCCTTGTGTGTCTCCGTGTACAGCAACTGCTGTCCTTTCTGTTCATGGATCCTTGTCAAAAGCCCAATGATTTCAGGCGTCAGAAGTTTATTGTATTCGCTGCGATAATCGATAGTCCGCATGCCATTCCCTCATTTCTTTCAATTACATCATTATTGTTTTCAATTATATCATTTCGCGCCGTTATGATATAATTGAAGTATAGTCCCAATTACATCATAAGTCAATTCAATTTGATCATTTTTGCATATAATGATATAATTGAACGCATATGATGATGAAATTGAATTTTCCGCCCCACAAAAAGAGCGCCCACCTTAGTGAGCGCCCTCCGTAGTTCCGTGTTCGATTGTTTAAAGTCCAATCAAAATGATGTAGAAGAAAAGCTGTAAGCCAAAGATCACGAACGCCGCCACCAGCGCGCCAAATGCGAAGAAGTTGACGAAGCTTATGCCCATTTCGCCCCATGTGTGCTCGGAGAATGTGAATATGCATTTCAGGGACTCGATGATTTCCGCGAACGGCCGGAAGAAGTCGTCAAGCGGTGTGGTCGCGGTTACGGCGGTTCCCCGGCATTTGCCGTAGCGCTTCCTCTCCATCACAATGTCAAAGACGACCGCTGCCGCATAGACGACCACAAGCGCAATGAAGAGGATCACTCCATAATCCCCAAACCATCCTTCGTAATCGCGCTGCAGAAAATACTCGCTCACAACGATCAGTATGCCATACAGTAGGGCTGATCGGCACCAGCCACAGATTTTCCTAAGTACATCGCCCTGTGCCTCACCGGCCGACGTGTTGTCCTGTACTTCTACACTATGTAGTTCTTCCATACTATGCCCCCTTCCCCATGATCCGGCCAACGCCGGAATTATTTGATAAATGATAGCTTGTCGCAATGCGAAAAGCAATGCTGCCTACAAATCATCCGTGCTATCCGTATGTGCCCTACCAAAGCCCCATCTCCCGCACCGCGATCGCGGCCGTTTCAGCCATGTTCCTGCGTGCCACCTCGGGCTGCATCGCGGTTGCAAGGTCTGTGCCGGTGCGGTCGTTGATTCCGTACCATGCGGTCAGGCCCATTTTGCGCAGTATGCTCTCCTCTGCCTCCACGCTGCCCGCCAGCGCGATCACAGGTACTCCGTGCGCTTGCGCAAGCGCTGCCACCGCCGCGGGCGCTTTGCCCATCGCGGTCTGCGCGTCGAGCCGTCCCTCGCCGGTGATGACCAGGCCGGCTCCCGCGATGTATTCCTCCAGCTTGGTTTCTTCGATCACAAGCTGCGAGCCCGGCAGCAGCTCTGCTCCCAGCACCGCGCGGAAGGCAAATCCAAGGCCCCCTGCTGCGCCGGAGCCCGGCG
>JAFZMO010000150.1 GCA_017551165.1 Lachnospiraceae bacterium | reverse complement strand
GCGTATACTGAACCCAATGTAATACACCGATAGACAGGGGGTCTTGCTTATGGTTGAGGCTACTAGCTGTGGTGGTGTTGTTATTTTCAGAGGGAAGATCCTGTTGCTTTACAAGAATTATAAGCACAAGTATGAGGGATGGGTGCTTCCCAAGGGAACCGTGGAAGAAGGCGAAGAGTTTCCCGAGACAGCGACTCGGGAGGTCAAAGAAGAGAGCGGAGCCGATGCGCAGATCGTCAAGTACGTCGGGAAGAGCCAATACACCTTCAAGACGCCGCAGGGCATGGTCAAGAAGGACGTTCATTGGTACCTGATGATGGCGGACAGCTATTACAGCAAACCACAGACCGAGGAGTATTTTGCGGATTCCGGGTTTTACAAGTATCATGAGGCTTATCACCTGCTGAAATTCTCGAACGAGAAGCAGATTCTGGAGAAAGCCTACAACGAGTACCTGGAGCTGAAGAAAAAGAATCTTTGGGGCAATCGAAAGTATTCCTGAAACGAATGAAACGGGCCGTCCCAGCGACGGCTCGTTTTCTTCCGTAAAAAGACCCGATGAAAGGAAAATCATGGAAACGATCAAGAAACTATTCAATAAATACCGCGAGGTCATCATGTACCTGATCTTCGGCGTCGCGACGACGCTCGTGAACTGGGTCACGGCGTTTGCGATGCAGAAGATCTTCAAGCTGAGCGGAGAGGGGATCGAGTTTGCGATCACCAATGCGGTTGCATGGATCGTTGCGGTATTGTTTGCGTTCTTCACGAACAAAAAATACGTGTTTGAGAGCAAGACCGTCGGAGTAAAAGCGTATTTTACCGAGATGGGCAAGTTTATCGGCGCGAGACTGGCAACCGGCGCGATCGAGATCACGCTGCCGACCTTGCTTGTCAAGCTCGGACTGAAGCAGCCGCTGGATGTCACGGTGTTCGGCAGGAATATCGTGTATGAGGGCTTCTGGGCCAAGGCGATCACCAGCATTATCGTGATCATCCTCAACTACGTGTTCAGCAAGCTCTTCGTGTTCCGCAAGAAGGCAGAACCCACGGAAAATGATGCGGTAGCGGAAGGTGGCGGGGAGCCCGCAGAGGAAGCCATCGAGGCAGCAGATGCGACCGCGGCGGAAGAGCAGTGATACGGGAGGAAACCATGGCGGATGCGCTGTATGATGTCACGCGGACAGTGACACTGAAGAAGGGCGAGGGCCGAAGCCTCAAGGCGGGCGGCCTGTGGGTCTATGACAATGAGATTGCCTCCGTGCTCGGCGGGGGAGAGAACGGTGCGCTCGCGGCGGTCAAGGATTTTGACGGCTATCCGATGGGCATCGGCGTATACAACGCGAACTCGACGATCCGCGTTCGCATGCTCACGAGGCGCAAGGACACCGAGGTGAATGAGGATTTCCTGCGCGAGCGTGTGCGCGCTGCGTGGGAGTATCGCAAGAAGACCGTGGACACGTCCTCGTGCCGGATCATTTTCGGCGAGGCGGACTGGATCCCCGGCATCGTGGTCGACAAGTTTTCGGACATCCTCGTGATCCAGTCGCTGTCGCTGGGCATGGACCGCTTCAAGGACGTGATCCTCGATGCGCTCAGGGAGTTCCTGGCGGAGGACGGGATGCCGGTTCGCGGCGTCTACGAGCGGAGCGACGCGAAGGTGCGCGAGCTCGAGGGCATGGAGCGGTATAAGGGTTTCCTCGGGGATGAGTTCGATCCGATCGTGGAGATTACGGAAAATGGTGTCCGCTACGAGGTCAACGTTGCGGACGGCCAGAAGACAGGATTCTTCCTGGACCAGAAATACAACCGCCTTGCGATCCAGAAGCTGTGCAAGGGCGCGAGCGTCCTGGACTGCTTCACGCACACCGGTTCGTTTGCGCTGAACGCAGGTATTGCGGGGGCGTCGGACGTGCTCGGCGTGGATGCCTCCGAGCTTGCCGTGCGGCAGGCGGAGCGCAACGCAGAGCTCAACGGACTCTCGGAGACGGTACATTTTACGGCGGCTGATGTGTTTGATCTGCTGCCGAAGCTCGAGGCGGAGGGGCGTCGGTTCGACGTCGTGATCCTCGACCCGCCGGCATTCACGAAGTCGCGCACGGCGACGAAGCAGGCGATCAAGGGCTACCGCGAGATCAACATGCGCGGGCTGAAACTGGTAAAGGACGGGGGATATCTTGCGACCTGCTCCTGCTCGCATTTTATGACGCCGGAGCTGTTCACGACGACGATCGCACAGGCGGCGACGAGCGTGCACCGCAGGCTGCGCCAGGTGGAGTACCGCACGCCGGCGCCCGACCATCCGATCCTTTGGTCGGCGGATGAGTCGTATTATTTGAAATTTTTCATTTTCCAGGTGTGTGAAGAGAAGTAGTTTTTGAATGCCCCGCGGCGTTTGCAGCGGGGCATTTTTGCGCGAATTGTTACATTCATTTCTATGGCCGTAGAAAGAATTCGGCGGTATTCTGCGCTGTTTTTGACGTGTTATTTGACGCGGAAAATGGCAAAAAACGCCGAAAACCCCTTGTTTTTAGCGGAATTTACGGAAAATCTGTTGTTTTTGTGAGATTCTTGTAGTATCATTATTTGTAACATTTACGTAGCATTTATGTAACATTTTCCGTTACTGTTGATAGAAGTTGTCGGTTCACCGGATTTCCCTGGAGTAAACTATGAGCAAACCATTAAAACAATTTATGGCATTGCTGCTGGCAGGACTTGTCGCACTCGGTGTGGCACTCGGTCCTGATTTGTTCCAGTCGGTTTCCGCTGAAAGGAAGACGGGAGAGGACGTTGCGGCAGAGCACCGGGAGTTGGCGGAGATGCAACTCGGAGCAAATCCGAGCGAGGAGCCGACCATCGTACCGGCGGTCAGCGATGTTCCCGGCCTGATCATCGTGGAAGCGAGTCCGGCGCAGGATAGCAGAGGAGACGGCGAGGATGAGCCTGCTGAGACGGTTTCCGTTCCGGCAGATCAGATCCTGACTTGGGAAACTGCGCAGCTTCGTCCAGAACCGACCGTGACGGTCGACCTCACGCTGGCGCGTGACGGGCGCGGACTTCCGGATCTCAAGGGTACTACCGATGCGAATAACGATCCCGACCTGTATGTGGACAACCGCGATGCAGGAACGGATATTGATGATACCGATCCTTCGGGTGCTGATGCCGTGGCCGGCAACGACGGTGCGGACGGCAGCGATAGCCCGGACGGCGGTCTTTCGCAGGATCAGCCCGTGGCCGGCAATGACGGCGATGGCGATCCCGATGGTGGTGACGGCTCCGATCCGGCAGACATTCCCGATGGGGATACTGCGAACGACGGCGACACTGTGGATGGAAGCGATGCCAATGACGGGGACACCCCGGACGGCAACGACGGTTCTGATGACAATTCAGGGCTTGCCGGCAGTGACGGTTCCGACGGAAGCGACGGCTCTGACGTGGGAAATGGCTCCGGATACGATTCGGACGATCCGTACAATCCGCTCGATGATACGAGCTTCGACTATGCGACGGTCGATCTGAAGAAGCTGCTCGATGAGAAGAACGGGAAGAATAACGAGAAGAACCGCAATATTGCGGATGATCTGATGCTTGTCGGAACGCCGACACCGACGATCTCGCCGACCCCGACCAATACACCGACGCCGACGAACACGCCGACGCCTACGAATACACCGACTCCGACGCCGACGAATACGCCGACGCCGAAGCCTACCAAGACGCCTACTCCGAAGCCGACGAAGACGCCGACGCCGAAGCCTACCAAGACCCCGACGCCGAGCCCGACACCGAAGCCTACGAGTACGCCGACACCTACGCCTACGCCGCAGCCGACGGCGACGCCGACTCCGACACCGCAGCCGACGGCAACACCGACGCCGACACCTACACCGACACCGGTGCCGAACGACAAGCCTGACGATCCGAAGCCGCCTGAACCGGACAAACCGGACGGACCTGGCAAGGATGATCCGAAGCCGGATGGACCGGACAATCCGCCGGCTGAACCGACGGAGACACCGAATGAGCCGGAGGTGACGAATACGCCGACAACGACGCCGAAGGCCTCGTCCTTGACGAAGGAAGAGGTTGATGCACGCAAGATTAATGCGCGCGACGTGCTGATGGAGTGCAGCAAATACATCGGACTCAAGTATGTCAGCGGCGGCAACAGCCTTACGAGCGGAACGGACTGCTCCGGATTTGTCAAACTGATCTATGCGAAGTTCGGAATCAGTCTGCAGCGTTCGCCGGGGGCACAGATGTCGGATGGATATGAAGTGTCATGGAGCGAAGCGAAGCCGGGCGACCTTGTGTGCACCACGAGGGATCCGTACACCGGCGGCGGACACAGCGGTATCTATATCGGCGTCATCAACGGTAAGCATGCATACCTGTCGCAGTCCAGAAACGGCAAGGTTCATGTCAGCGCGTTGACGGACGAGTATCTCAAGCGGTACAAGGTGATCCGTGTTGCGACCAACACGAGCAGCGCATCACCGCAGGAGATCTACGATGCGCTTATGGAAGCCGGAGTGCCGATCTACCCGAAGAATTGCATGAATTGATCTAAGCCTGACAGGGCGCCTGCGAGAGATCGCGGGCGCCTTTTTGCGTGGTGACAAAAACTGTCCCTCTGTCACAGAATGTAACAATTTGGACTACGACTGTAGAAAACATAAAGAGAATTATGTAACAATTACGAAACGTAGAAAAATGGATGGCAAACGACAAAAAATACGGAAAATTACGCTGTTTTAGCGCATTTTCCGATTGGGGGTTGACATTTGAATGGTTGCGTGATATGATGCGCATGTAACATTTATGTAACATTTGCGTAACAATTGAGAGTTAACAATTTCGTATCGGAGATTTTTGAAATAGATTCACGCAGAGAAAACCCCAATACAGGAGACAGTCAGTTTTATGGTTTCAAACAAACAGTTGCGGAAAATTCTGGCGCTTGCAGCGTCGGTACTGGTCGCTCTCGGTATCGCGTTGGGACCGAACATTTTCAATTCGGTTTCCGCGGATCGGAAGAACGGAGACCAGGTAGCAGCAGAGCATCAGAAATTAGCCGAAATGCATCAGTCGCCCGCTGATCCGAGCGGCGGAAATGCAGACAATGCGGCGGATGTCCCCGGTCTTGTGATCGTCAATGCGAATCCAAGCACCGTGATCCCGGACTCCAACGCGAACGCAGCGCCTCTTTCGAACAAGGCAATTGGTTCCTGGGAAGCAGAGCAGCTTGTGTATGGGAAGAAGAGTGAAGAGAATGATCTCGCTGCAGCGCGCGACGGGCGCGGCCTTCCGGACCTGAACAAGGTCGGCGGGGACAGCGAAGGAAAGCTCGATGACGAAGATTATCTGACGGATTCCGGCTACGGCACGGATGATCCGTATAACCCGATGGACGAGCCCGAGAACTACGGCATGACGCCGACGCCCACCCCGACGCCGACGAACACACCGACCCCGACGCCTGCTCCGACAAACACGCCGGTACCGACGAACACGCCGAAGCCGACGAAGACCCCGACGCCGACGAACACGCCCAAGCCGACGGCAACGCCGAAGCCCACGAATACTCCGACGCCCACGGCAACACCGACGAGTACGCCGACACCGACACCGACAACCACGGCAACGATAGTGCCATCGCAAGTGACGAATACTCCTACGCCTACCGATTTGCCGAAGCAGTCGGATACCGCGACAGCGACACCGACGCCTTCGGCAGAAGCCGGTACGGCAACGCCGACACCGACTGCACAGCCGACGTCTGCACCTTACACGATCACGGTGATGGACAAGACGATGTATCTCAATGCGGAAAATATCAACGTCCGCTCGACGCCGGAAGTCCTCTCGGACAACAAGAACCGGATCGGCATCGTGAAGGAATTCGGAACCGAGTTCCATGTCACGGGCAAGACGACGTACCGCAACAACGAGTGGTACCGCGTGGATTACGATGGTAAGGTCGGATTCATCTATGCGAGCTATCTCTCGAACTCCGTAACGAAGCAGAGAGACCTGATCTACGATCTGTTCACGGTGAGCGCGAAGCACAAGGATCTCCCGTACAGAGCGAACAACACCTGGAGCTCCGCAGACTGCTGCGGTTTCGTGCAGGTGCTCTACAAGGAAGTGCTCGGCATCGATCTCGGACGCAGCGTGTCCGACCAGATGAGCTACGGCAAGGTGATCTCCTGGGATGAGGCGAGACCCGGCGATCTGGTAGCGACCAAGAAGGATCCGTACTCCAGAGGAAATCATGTCGGCATCTACATCGGTATGGTGAACGGACATTACTATTATTTGTCGCAGTCCAAGTACCATGTACATATCGGCCGGATGGAGGGCAGCTACCGCGGTGTCAACTACCGCGATGTGTACGTTCCGATCCGCGTCACCGACAAGACGACGAGCAAGACCCCGACCGAGATCTTCAACATGCTGGTTGAGGCGGGCGTTCGCAAGAACGAGTATTGACGTATTTTACAGCAAATCGATTTGTACGAAAAAATGAGCGCCTGCGGCTATGAACCGCGGGCGCTTTGTGGTATAATCCGAGACAGGAAAAATGTTACGACGGGAGGCGCCTGCGACGCGCCTCCCGAAAACCTGAGTACCAACGGAGGGGTTATGGATAACATGGAAGAGAACAAGACAAACGCTTCGCAGGGAACGAATTTTGCGAGACGATGGGTCATCATCGCCGTGGCAGTCATGGCGATCGTGATCGTCGGGCTCGTGATCGCGCTCGTTCAGGCGAACAAGAAAAATAAGGGCGGCGACAACAGCAATGACGTGACGGCCGTGCCGACGGTCAATACCGCGACGCCGACGCCGGGAACGGAGGAGCCGACCCCGACGGAGGCCGCACAGGACAGCACACCGACGCCGACAGAGGCTGCACAGGAAGGCACGCCGACCCCGACGGAGGCTGCGCAGAACAACACGCCGACGCCGACCGCAGCTGCGGGAACGCCGACGGTAAACGCAACGCCGACGCCGAAGCCGGAGGAGATCGACGGATACCTTGTCGAGTACTCGACCGACAACGTGTGGGTGGACGGCAGCGTCAACATGATGGGCATTCAGTTCGGCATCCGCAACAACTCGAAGGAAGCGATCACCGGCGGTTGGAAGCTGGTGCTGGAGATCGAGGGACTCGACCGCGCAGGCGGCTGGAACGGAACCTATGAGGTCAAGGGCGACACGCTCACGATCACGAACGCAAGCTACAACGCGGACATCGCGGTCGGTGCGACGCAGGTGACGGGATGCAACCTCGGCATCAAGGCAGGAGAACTGAAGATCAAGAAGGCGACGCTCAACGGCGTGGCATGTACGCTTCGCGCAGGCGTTGTCGATCAGAATAAGCAGAACAATCAGAACAATAACCAGAACAACGGCGGCGAGGACGTGGATGTCTCGGAGATGCTCAAGAGAGCGGAGAACGCCGTGCAGGGCGATGACTGGCTCCACACGGACGGAACCCGCATCCTCGATAAGGACGGCAAGGAGGTCTGGCTCACCGGCGTGAACTGGTTCGGTTACAACACCGGCACAAACCTCTTCGACGGACTCTGGAACTCGAAGCTGGAGCCGACGGTCAAGGGCATTGCCGATCACGGTTTCAACCTGATCCGCGTGCCGATCTCGGCAGAGCTGATCAACCAGTGGTCGAGGGGAGAGTACCCGACGGCCAACTACAATCACGCATACAACGCGCAGCTGAACTCCATGAACAGCCTGGAGATCTTCGACTATTTCCTGAAGCTGGCGGAGGCGAACGGCATCAAGGTTATGCCGGATATCCACAGCGCCGAGACGAACGCGTCCGGCCACAACGTCAACCTGTGGTACACGGACCGCGTCAGCGTGGAGGATTACTACCACGCGCTCGAGTGGATGGCGGAGCGCTACAAGGACAATGACACCATCATCGCGTACGATCTGAAAAATGAGCCTCACGGCAAGCCGTACGAGGGCAAGAGCGCCGCGGTGTGGAACGATTCGAAGGACAAGAACAATTGGAAGTACACGGCGGAGACGGCGGCTGCGAAGATCCTCGCGAAGAACCCGAACGTGCTGATCCTCGTCGAGGGTACCGAGATCTTCCCCAAGGATCTTGCGACCAACGCGGATTTCCACTCCACGAACGAGAAGGACTATGACTTCAACTGGTGGGGCGGCAACCTGCGCGGCGTGAAGTACTACCCGGTAGACCTCGGCAAATACCAGAACAAGCTCGTGTACTCGCCGCATGACTACGGCCCGACCGTATACAAGCAGCCGTGGTTCAACGGATCGTTTGACTACGACAGCCTGATGAAGGATTGCTGGCACGACAACTGGTTCTACATCTACGAGGAGGGGATCGCACCGCTGTTGATCGGCGAGTGGGGCGGCTTCATGACGGAGCCGAACATCAGCTGGATGAAGCTGATGCGCCAGCTGATCAAGACGTACCATCTGAACCACACGTTCTGGTGCTTAAACGCCAACTCGGGCGACACCGGCGGCTTGCTGCTGGATGACTTCACGACATGGGATTCCGAAAAATACGAGTTCGTGAAGGAAGTCCTGTGGCAGGAGAACGGCAAGTTCGTAGGACTTGACCATGCGATCCCGCTCGGTGAGAACGGAATCACGCTCAAGGAGTCCAAGGGATTGAAATAAGACTTACGGCGCAGGCTTTCGGGCCTGCGCTTTGCTATGCGGCGGGACGGCTCATTTTCCGATAATTGCGTGAAAAGATTCACAAAAAGCCTAAGTTATAACACAATTTCGTCATACTTCTATTGTATCCTTGTATCTGTCGGAGGCGGGAACTCCGATGTCTTGGTATGAGAAAGAGGTTTACACGCATGAGTGAAGAGTGGGATGAGAGAGTGCAATCAGGCACGACAGACAACGGATATATGACAGATGCATACATCCGTCGCATCGATAGCATTGCGCGGGAGCGCGAGGAAGAGAAGAAGCCGAAGAAGTCGTTCGTGTTGCGGGCGTTCGGTTTTGTGATCCTTGCCGTGATCATGGGCCTTTGTGCCGGCAGCGCATACTACGGCATCGATCACTATCTGGTGAACAAAGACAAGAAAACGGAACAGTCGAAACCGGCTGTGGATGACAGCAACAAGCACGAGAAGGGCGAGCTCGCGCCGACGAAGGCAATCGAGATCGCACAGTCGGGAACGATCGGCGACGGCAAGGCGACCTCAGTCACGGCGATGGACGTCTCCGAGGTTGCGGCGAGCGTTATGCCGGCGGTTGTGGCGATCAACAGTTACTCCGCACGCACGACGTACGATTTCTGGAGCGGTCAGAGCACCACTTCGGAGCAGCTGCTCGGCAGCGGTTCCGGTATCATCATCGGACAGAATTCCGGTGAAGTGCTGATCGTGACAAACAATCATGTGGTGTCGGGCGCCGACCGTGTGGAGATCGTATTTTGCGACAATGCAAAGGCAGGAGCCACGATCAAGGGCAAGGCGTCGTCCTCCGACCTCGCAGTGGTTTCGGTACCGTTTGCGGAACTGAAGAGTGAGACGATCGATGTGATTCGCGTAGCGCGCATCGGAGATTCCGACAGCGTGCGCGTCGGCCAGCTGGCGATCGCGATCGGCAATGCGCTCGGCTACGGCCAGTCCGTGACGGTCGGCTACATCAGCGCCTTGAACCGTCAGATCACGATCGACAACGTGACATATACGCTGATCCAGACCGATGCGGCGATCAACCCCGGCAACAGCGGCGGTGCGCTCCTGAACATGAACGGCGAAGTGATCGCGATCAACTCCGTCAAATACTCGGACTACTCGGTCGAGGGCATGGGTTTTGCGATCCCGATCAGCAACGTCCGTGAGATCATCGAGGACCTCAGCAACCGCGAGCACCTCGAGGATTCGGAGAAGGGATATATCGGAATTTCGGCAGCACAGGATGTGACCGGCAACTACTCCGCGATGCTCGGCATGCCGCAGGGTGTGTACGTGCAGGAGATCATCAAGGGTTCGCCGGCGGATGTCGGCGGCATGCATGCGGGAGATATCATCACGAAAATCGACAAAGAGATCATCACCGGCATGGGCGATGTGCAGGAGATCATGAGCTATACGAGAGCGGGCACGGAGGTGTGCGTGACGGTAGCCAGAAGAAATAAGAACGGCGAGTATGAGACCCTCGAGCTCGACATCACGCTCGGCAGCTACGAGGACGCGAAGAACAATCTGTCAGACAGGCAGGAATAGAGGATTGTTCGACGATAATTACGACATTATGTGTAAACCTTTGGAAATAGTATAACAACCCTAACACCGCGAGAGCGGACAAAAAGAGGCTGTTAAAAAAGTCCTGAAATAGGAGCAGGTCACCAGGCTTTAGCGCTTTGGTGACCTGCTTCTGCGTTTTTAAATCGTTTTTCCTATCGTGATAGAAATCCCTTGCGTTTTTTTCGTACACTAACAAGCCGGTTCTCG
>JAFZMO010000149.1 GCA_017551165.1 Lachnospiraceae bacterium | reverse complement strand
GTCCACGCCGCCGCAGTGAATATCCATGAAATCGCCGAGATGCTTCATGCTGATGCACGAACACTCGATGTGCCAGCCGGGATAACCGACGCCCCAAGGGCTGTCCCACTTGAGCGCCTGATCCTCAAACTTGGACTTCGTGAACCAAAGCACGAAGTCGTTCTTATTCTTCTTGTTGGGGTCCACGTCCACGTCGTCGCGAACGCCCTCGAGGAGCGACTCCTCGCTGTGGTTTGTGAGCACGTAGTACTCCTTGAGCTTCGACGTGTCGAAATACACGTTCTCGCCCGCCCGATATGCGTAGCCCTTCTCGAGGAGCACCTCGATCATGTGGATGAACTCGGGGATGCAGTTCGTCGCGGGCTCAACCACGTCGGGCATCTTGATGTTCAGCTTGCGGCAGTCATCGAAAAATGCATCCGTATAAAACTTTGCGATCTCCATAACGGTCTTGTGCTCGCGCTGCGCACCCTTGACCATCTTGTCCTCGCCGTTGTCGCCGTCGTCGGACAGGTGGCCGACGTCGGTGATGTTCATCACGCGCTTTACGTCGTAACCGATATAGCGGAGCGTCTTCTCCAGAACGTCCTCCATGAGATAGCTGCGCAGGTTACCGATGTGCGCGTAATGGTACACCGTAGGACCGCATGTATACATCGCCACCTTGCCGGGCTCATTCGGAACAAACCGCTCCACGCTCCGGGTCAGCGTATTGTACATAGTAAACTTATCTTCCATTGTGTTCTCCGTTTCTGATCTTATGTGAATGTTCGTATTTTTCGAAAAATGATCACCGTCCGAGCATCGAGATGTACTCCGGAAGCGCCAGTTCAAACTTGACGCCGTACCAGTGGGATGCGTCTCCCTGCGTCTTCTCGATACAGAGTACCGTGTAGTCCGCGGCGATCCGGGCAGCCTCCTGCTCGTTGATGCCCTGCATGAGGGCGCCGACAAATGCGGACGCGTACACGTCGCCCGTGCCGTGACAGCCGCCGGCGATCTTCTTATGCTCATAGTAGGTCGAGACGCCGTTCTTGTTGACGACAACGCCCGTGCGGCCCTCGCGGTACGAAACACCCGTGAGGATGATCGTGTTCGCGCCGAGTTCCACCATCTTGTCGAGGAGCTCGTCGATATACGCGCGATCGTAATTCTCGCGGTACTCCATACCGGTCATCAGACAAGCCTCGGTAATGTTCGGCAGCGTGATATCCGCCTCAAAGCACAGATCTGCCATCGCCTTCGCGTACGCGGCGTCAAAACCGACGTACAGTTTACCATTGTCCGCCATCGCCGGATCGACAATCTTAAGGCCCTTGCAATGCTTCGCGAAAATGTCACGGACATAATCGATCTGCTTGATGCTTCCGAGGTACCCCGTGTAAACGGCATCAAACGTGATCTTGTCCTTCTTCCACTGCGCGCTGATTGCAGGCATGTCATCCGAGAGATCGCGGAATGTGAATCCCGAGAAGCCGGCCGTATGGTTCGAAAGAACCGCGGACGGCAAAATACAGGTTTCGGTTCCCGACGCCGACAGGATCGGCAGCGCGACTGTCATGGAGCACTGC
>JAFZMO010000148.1 GCA_017551165.1 Lachnospiraceae bacterium | reverse complement strand
GAGACCGGCAATCATACGAAGGGTCGTAGACTTACCGCATCCGGAAGGTCCTACGAAGATGATGAACTCCTTATCCTTGATATCAAGGTTGAAGTCCTTAACTGCGACGAATCCGTTCGGATATGTCTTACTGATGTTGATGAGTTTCAAACCTGCCATTACGAAATGCCTCCTATTATTTGTTAGCAGACGCACTGCGCCCGCCGGCGCAAGTACCTAAAGCGTATAATACACCAAGCGACCGGAAAAAACTATGTTGCAAATGTACAAATAAGGTTTTCTACTTTTGTCTAATTTGTATAACAACAAAAAAACACATTGCAACTGTAGTATTTTTTACCAAAACGCACGGTCTTATACACCGCGAAACCCCCTGTTTATGCAATTTTCTTTGTACATAATGCCGTTTTTCGATCAAGTGTGTTTTTTCTGTGTCATTCGAAAAATGCTGTTTTTTCGGCGGTTTTGCCCGTTTCCGGGGCCGCGGGAATTGCATTTTCCGTATTGATGCGCTACACTGACAGTGTGGCGGAGGCATTGCTCTTCCGCCCCAAACTGTCTGCGGGAGGTATTGTTTTATGGAAACGATCGTTGTCACAGGCGCCAGCGGAGATATCGGATCCGCCGTCGCACTGCAGCTTGCAAAACGGGGTGTGAATCTCGCTCTCATCGGGCATTCCAACGCTGAGGCGCTCGAGCACACAGCCGAGGAGGCAACCGCCCTCGGCGCGTTCTGCCGCACCTATGCGGGCAACCTCGGAAGCGAGGCTTTTGCGCGCGAAGTGTTCGAGCGGATTGCCGATGAATTCCACCGGATCGATGGCCTCGTGCACGTTGCCGGCCAGTCGGTGACCGGACTTCTCGGGGACCTCACGATCGAGGAGTGGAACAATCTCGTATCCGCCAACCTGACCTCCGCGATCCTCTGCATCAAGCACGTGACGCCCGCCATGCTCACACGGCACAGCGGACGCATTCTCATGATCTCTTCCGTCTGGGGCACGCGCGGCGCCTCATTTGAAGCGGCCTACTCCGCCACCAAGGGCGGACTCGACTCCCTCACCAAGGCGATGGCCAAGGAGCTCGCGCCGAGCGGGATCGCCGTCAACGCCCTCGCTCCGGGCATGGTCGACACCAAGATGAACTCCCACCTCTCCGAGGAGGACCTCCAGGCGCTCCGCGAGGAAATCCCCGCAGGACGCATCGCCTCTCCCACCGAGGTCGCGGATATGGTTGACCTGCTCATGCAGGCCCCCGGCTATCTCACCGGCGAGATCATCGGCTTCAACGGAGGATGGTTCTGAGTACGAGGATGCATTTTGCATTCATTTTCTTTTTACATTGCATCACGCAAACATTTGTAGTAAGCTTCACACATGAGCGGAATAATTAATATATCAAAACTTAAAATACCACCTGAGCGACATGAACTTGATGTTGCAAAGTACTTTTCTTCTCTTGGATATGATATTGAATTCATAGCACCGAGCAATATCCCCGATGTTCATACTCCTGATATAAAAATGGATGGAGTCGAATGGGAAATTAAATGTCCACAAGGTAAGAGCAAAAGCACAATTGAGAAGAATATAAAACGTGCCTTGCTTCAATCACCATTCATCATTATAGACTTAAAGAGGACTAATCTCCCTAGTGATTTTTGTATTTCTCAAGCCAAGCTACAGTTTGATAAAAGATCTTCAATTAAGAAACTATATGTTATCAAAAAAGATCGCACTCATATCCTTTTCAGAAGAAAATAGTCTTTGACATTCCGGCTAATTGTGCTATTATATAGTAAAGATGAGCTCCACCCACTGCCGAAGGCGGAGGGCGCAGAGCTTTTTCTTTTTGTCTAAATCTTTTTTCTCAGAGCACCTCTCCTATTCTTCAGCCTCACAAACGACACATATTCATATAAGAATGGCGGCGAGATCACTCTCGCCGCCATAGGTTGTTATTCCGTTCTTTGGGCTTACCGTATTATCTGTCGCAACGTGCCTCAAGCTCACGCTTTTTCCAGATCGCGAACGTTACCGTTGCCAATGCGAAGCCCATCAAAATCATGAGCAAGGTCATGTTGATCGTGTCGCCGGTCTTCGGGCCAACAGGCTTCTCGTCCGTCTTCGTCTCAGCTTCCTTCGCAGGAAGGATCTCAATCTCGATATTTACATCATCGCCATCGATAAACGATACCGTGATGATCGTCTTGCCGACCGGAAGCGTCTCAAGATACTCCGGCTTCAGGTCGATAATGACGCTACCGAACTTCTTGAAGTAATGAATGCTTTCTTTTAACGGATTATTGCCAACCTTAACTCCGGTACACTTATTGTACGTCCCAGAGTCATCTGTAGTACACTTGATGTGAAGCGGAAGACTCTCGCCGGATCCCTTAACATGATTCGGGTTTGCCGGACCAACGTACTTATAAATAAGCTTTACTACCGGCTTGGTCTCTTCCGGCTTAGTCTCTTCCGGCTTAGCCTCTTCCGGCTTGGTCTCTTCCGGTTTCGTCTCTTCCGGTTTGGTCTCTTCCGGCTTAGTCTCTTCCGGCTTGGTCTCCTCCGGCTTGGTCTCTTCCGGCTTCGTCTCCTCCGGTTGAGTCTCTTCCTGCTTGATCTCGGTCTGAGTGAACGTAGCCGAGTAAGTAGCATCGCCGCTCACCGCTGCGATCGTCGGCTCCCAGCCATTGAACTTGTACTCGTACTTGTCATCCTTAGCCTTCGTAGGCTCTGCACCGTCATAAGCCGGAGTCTTGCCATACTCAACCTGCTCAGACTTCAGTGTCGTATCACCGTTCTTCCAGGTGATCGTGTACTTGTTTACAGCCTTTGTGTAAGTTGCGGTATAAGTGATTTCCTTCTCTACCGTCGAGATCTCAGGAGTCCACTCATCAAACGTATAAGTGTACTGCTTGTCGGCGGCCTTCGTAGGCTCCTTACCATCGTACTTAGGCGTTGCGCCGTACTCAACTTCACCGGACTGCAGCACAGTTTCGTCGTCATTTACAAACTTAACCGTGTACTTCTTAGTGGTAGAATCGAAAAGTGCCTTATACGTTGCTTCACCATCTACTGCAACAATCTCAGGAGTCCATTTTTCGTTGAACGTATATGTACACTCTGCTGTTTCCTTCATGGTAGGCGTGTCACCCGTATACTTCGGAGTCTCGCCATACTCAACCTGCTCGGTTTTAAGGGTATTGCCATTTCCATCGAGCCAGGTAATCGTATACTTATTAATTGTAGACGCAAATTTCGCTGTATACGTCGCAGGCTCAGTTGCCGCTACAATCGTCTCATTCCAACCGTCAAACGTATAGGTATACTGCTTAGTTGCTGCCTTGGTCGGTTTCGGATCGTTATCCGTGTACGCAGGAGTTTCGCCTTCTTCAACGAATTCCGATTTCAACACAACATCATTATCGCCGAGCCAAGTGATCTTATAGCTTGTCGTGAAGACCGCTATGAAACGAATCTCCGCGGTGTCAACAACCAATTCCGCCCACTCCTTCGGAGTAGGAAGGTCGTCATTAGCACCATATACAGTTTCGGTCTCATCGCCCTCAATTTTCCAACCCTCGAATGTATACTGTACGTTTTCATCATCATTATTGATGGAAGGTGTTCCTTCTTCCGGATACTTCGGAGTCTCATTGTATCCTACAGAAGACTTAGGATCATTATCATCCTCATTGATTATCCAGTATACAGTGTACGGAATAGCAGTTTCGCTGAACTCAGCTACGAATTCGATTGCCGTTGCACCTTCGCTCCATTCGGAAGGTGCCGGAAGAGTCTGCGTTGCGTCACCCTGTCCATTGATCTTCCATCCGATGAATGTATATTCATATTCTCCATTCGAAGCCTTCGTCGGGGTTCCGGTATATGCCGGAGTATCGTTGTAACCGATCGTCGCCGTCGTTTTGGTACCTTCAATGTTCCACGTTACAGTGTACTCGGCCGGCACGCGATAGTAGTCAATGCGCTCTTTTTGGTTTTCACCGGTCTCGAGGTCATCGTCTTTAGCAATGGTTGCCGTGTATACCCAATTTCCTTCAACCAATTCCGGGCCAGCAACTGTTGCCGCTACTGAAGTATTATGTTTTTTAGACTCATCAGTTTCATTTTCCGTGTTCCGGCATGTATAAAGTGCTTCAGCAGTGTATGTATCGCCCGCCGTGTTCCAAACAAAAGCATTATCTTCACTTGCAACTACAAACTTCCAGTCGTGTGCGTCAGGGTTTACATCAATTTTCCAATTCTCAACTACAGTGGTTCCTTCGCTGGTAGTATAATACTTTTGGCATTTGCTACAATAGTAGCCCTCTTCATGTCCTGAATCTACGCAGGTTGCCTCAACCTTTTCTTCGAATTTCAAAGTAGCCAAATGCCCATTGGCCGGAGCATCTTTGTATGCGAGATTCGTTTCAATTTCAGTTTCTACATAGAAATATACTTTCGGCATCTGATTTGCGTCAGGGTTTGCTTCGCCTCCCCACGTCGCAGTATTGTTTCCTCTAACATTGCAACGTAAATAATAGATGTTATCAGATGTCGTACTATTCTTAAAAAACATTGTGTTGGAATCAGTGTTCCAAGAGCAATAGCGCATTTCTCCACTATTGGCCATATAAATTCTTCGAAAACTCCCGTTTTCTGTTAAATGATACAGCCTCAATTCAGTATTGTTCCATCCAGAATTGCTAAACGAAAGCCCGGGATAGCGTGCGTTATCATTAGTGGTCACTTTCCAGACTGCTCTATTGCCTGGCTCGCTAACGTACACTTTCTCATCACTAGAAGTAACACCGTTTATGGTTAACTTCCCACTCTTAATCTCTACTGTTTGGTCAGCGCACACCATATCCCACTGCGAAGAAGTTCCGTTGCTTAGCGCATGCGCTTGCGTTGCACTAGCCACATTCGAACTCACGATCAAATAGTTGTTGCCAGCCTTCACCTCATTCGTAAGAATGTAGACCTTTTGCTTTGTCGAGTTTTCTTCATCAACGACTTGCTTATTCACAGTTTTATTGACTTCTGTTTCGGGAATGCCTATCTTTTCATCTGCAGGGATCGTTGCGGAATACGACCACTGAGGAACCTTTAAGCATTCATTTATCTGATCCTTTGCAACGCTCGTCGTATCAATAATTACGTCATGAGTCGCATCGCAATTGTCACACTTAAAATGTGCAACAGCTTCTATAACTGCAGAATTGTCAGCATTAAAAACCCAATCAGTACTTTGATATTTGTACTCATGTTTTGTAAAATCTGTGTACTTATAGATTTCAATCGTGTACCCCGAGCCTAAAGGAACAAAGGACTTTGAAGAACCCGTAGAATTAAATCCAAGATATGATGTCACTTCCGGCATAGCATATCCATTCCACAGAGTGTGGTATGTTGTTTTAAGGTACTTGTCGCTACTATCATACGTCCAATTGAAGCTTTTATCGTAATCGTTATATTGCGAGACATACTCCCCATGGGAAATAGTAAGTCTACGGTTGGATCCATTGTTACCGCCAGTTATTTGAAGATAATAATCCCCACTAACTAGCTTCATCAAATCATTCTCTGTCTTTGTTTCCCAAGCAGCTGAATCAACAGAATCCGTTGGAACAATGTATGCATCACTGGCATCTTCATCGCTAGAAGCATTATTAACAGTCACGTTGATTACTGTTGCGGACGTTCCATTGTGGGACAACGCATAGTGTCCATCATTGTCGCTCGCTACAATCAAGTATTTCCCATCATTCTTCATTTCTGTGGTGCGAACATACAAGAATTTTTTTATGTCCGCCGCCTTCGCCGTCTTCATCGGCGCCACGTATTCAGGCAAACCTAAGAAGACCATTGCGAGTGCCAAGAAAACGCTTAGAACTCTTCTCAATCCTTTCTTCATACATACCTCCGGTGTTTGCATTTTTTTCGGGAATTCTGGGCATGGATTCCCATTGCAACAATGTCACAAATATTATAAACCAAGTGTATATACAATTGCAACAATTTTTTCACAAATTTTTAATATTTTTCTACAACATTAGTACATCGATTTTTGAGGGGTTTCGTGAGTATAGGGGTGAATTACAGATTATTTGCAGAAACAAGCTGCACCACAACATCTTGTGGTACAGCAGTTTCCGTTCCGCCATGCAAAAAGGCTCCCCGTCCGATGACAGATCATCCGGCGGGAAGCCCTTATTTTACTGCAAAACTTTCACTGCTTGTTTGACTTGTAGTACTTGTCCAGGAACTCTACGATACCTTCTGCCTCTGCTGCGGCCAGCCGCTGCAGCGCATCGTCGGTCTGGAGATATTTTGCGTCGGTCGAGTTGTCGATATAGCAGGTCTCCACGATCACCGCGATCAGGTTGTTGGCGGCGCCGTGACGGTTGATCGCGTAGTAGTCAACCGGAACGCCGTTGTCATCAAAGGTATCGTTGCTGTTGCGCTTGAGTGTGCCATGGTTTTCAAGTCCGAGGCCCTCGAGGCGCTTGAGGATACATTCCGCCAACTGGCGGCAGCCCTCCGCGACGTTGGGCTGTTTTGAGACGCACACGAGAGATCCGTGCTGGTCATGGCCGTCCGAAGCGTTCAAGTGCAGGCTCACAAGGATGTCCGCATTCTTCTCAACGCCGATCTCCACTCGCTTGCGGAGATCCTCGCCGAGATCGCTCGAGAGTCTCATGTCCTCTTCTCTCGTCATGTATACGGTGATGTTGTCGTAGTGCGTTGTTAGGTAATCTCTCACCAGCATCGCCAACTTGAGGTTGAGTGTCTTCTCGACGCGTCCGTCATAACTTGCACCCGGCTGGTTTCCGCCGTGCCCGGGGTCGAGCACAACCACGTACTGCTGTTTCGGCTTCGGCGTGTTTGTCGGCGTCGCCGTTGTGCCCGGCTTCTGCTCCGGCGGCTCGAGGTCGCTCTCGCCTGCGGTAGGCACCTGATCGTTGATGTCGGCGTCGTATTTGCCGACTTTCTTATACTTGTGTATGTCCTCGTCGTCCGACTTCTTGCCGCACGCGCACAGGCATACAAGCAGCAGCACAAGGAGTGCCGCTGCGGTAAGATACTTATTCAATTTCTGAATTCCTCCGTTCCCACGATTTTACACTTGAGGAAGTTCATTGCTTCCTCCTCATATCCGAACGCGATTCCCGAGGCCGACGCGAGTCGGAAGTTCAGGCCGGACATCTCGAACTGTCCGCGCCCCTTTCGGTCGCCGGAACCGATACCGATCGCCGACGAACCCTCGCACCGCATGTTGACGGTGGAGTTGATGACACGCACCGCCGCCGCACCCGTGCGACAGCCGATACCCACACATCGTTTCGCACGCATCTCCGTCTGCACCTCGCAGTCGGTGACGCGCACTGTTACTTTTTCATTCTGAAGACTGCCGATACCGATCTGCGTATCGCCGGAAGCAATATTCGCAAAATGAGCCTTGTTCAGCTCGACGATCGGTTCTCCCGCGATGGAGCCGATAGCCACGCCGCGGTCCGAATTGACGGTCGCAAGAAGCCGCGTGTCCTGCAGCAGAACATGCGCCGTGCTGCTCGACGAGCCGATGCCGACGATCTGCTCTCCGGTCATGGTCAGGTAGACGTTGCGGGCACGCTCGATGCGCACGCCGGTGTCACGGAGATATCCGCCGCCGATGCCGATGCACTCGCGGCCGTCTCCGTGGATCGTCAGTTCCCCGTCCATATTGACCGTGATGCGGCCGACGGACTGGTTGCAGTCACCGCCGATGGCGAAGCTGCGGTCCGAGCTCACGTTGATGTAAAGCTTGCCGGTACCCTCGATCGTCAGTGACGAGCTCTCCGGAACGCGGATGCCCGCGTCCTGCATCGTCACGTTGCCCTCGACGACGAGCGTCACATCGCTGCGGTTGCCGATCTCGAGGCAGGGACGTCTCTGGTACGACTCCAGCTGCGCGCCGCGCAGATGGATACGGCTTATGGTATTGTCCGGTACATGGATCACAATATCGGTCTGATACTTCGGATTGCCTACGAGAACGCAATCCGGTTTCGGCACCACGACCTCCGTGTAGCCGTCCATCACAAGCGGAACGAGCAAAACCTCGCTCTCGTTGCCCACGATGTACGTCTTCTTCTGTCGCGTGTCGATGTTGCGGATGTTCATCCGCACGATCTCATCCACCAGATCCTTCGGGATCTCCTCGGTGAACCCTTCGGTCGGCCGCCCGGTGAAATAGCCCTGCACCAGGTCGATGCCGAGACGGATCACGGTGTTGAGTTCCTCTCTGGTCTCCACTCCCTCCGCGAGCGCCAGGAAGCCGTTCTCATGCGCAAACTCGACGGTGTTGGACACAAAATACTGCTTCTTGTTGTCCTCGTCGATGTGCGCGATCAGACTGCGGTCGATCTTGACGTAGTCGGGTTCGTAGTTCAAGAGGTTGGAAATGTTGGAGTAGCCTGCGCCGTAGTCGTCGATGGCGAGTTGCATGCCATGCTGCGCGCAGCGCTCCTTGATGATCTGCACCTGCTCCTGGCTCGCCTCCGTCTGCTCGGTGAACTCGATGACGACATCCTGTAAGATGTCGGCGTAGTTGGCCGAGAGCTTCGCGTAGTCCTTGTCGCTGATGACCACCTTCGGGATGCTGTTGATGAACAGTTTGCGCCCGTGAAGCTTGTCACGGTTCTGCTTGAACAGTTCGAGCGTGTTGAAGAATGTGTGCCGCTCCACAACGTAGAGCCGGTTGATCGCCTCCGCGTGCCGCAGGATGATCTCCGGCGCGAGCGCGGACTCCGTCTTCGTGCGCATCAACGCCTCGTACGAGTAGATCTCGCCCGTCTTTGCATTGACGATCGGCTGGAAATGGTACGTAAGCAGGTTGTCGTCGAGAATGCGCACGACTTCCGCGCGCTCCGCCTCGTCGACGACCTCCTCGCCGCCGAGCTGGCGCTTCCGGTTCTCCTTGAGCGTCTTCTTCGCCGCGATGGCGTCCGCGGTGATGGTCGCGAGATCATCCTCCTCCGCGACATCCTCGCACACCTTCGCGTACGTTAAGTTCACGCTGTATGACTTCTTGTTGAAGTTGTTGTAGTTCTGCAGTCGCGCGTTGAGGTTCGAGAGAAGCCCCGTCGCGTCGTTGTTCGTCTCGTAAAATCCTGCCACAACGAACTCATCGTTGCCGAACCGCGCACAGATGTCGCGGTCGTTCATCGTGTTCTGGATAATCTTCGTGAGCGCGAGCAACACCTCGTTGCCCTCGTCGCGGCCGTACGCATCGTTGATCGTGGAAAATCTCTCGATGTCGATGGCGATGACGCGCAGCTTGGTCGGAACGCCGCCGAGATGGCGGTACATATCCTGCAGCGCATTGATGTAGCCCTTGTAGTTGTACAGACCGGTCATCGCGTCACGCACCTGGTTCTGCACGGTCATATCATCGTACATGCACCAGCGGCGCTGTGCCTCTAAGCAGTGCGCCAGCTTGCGCGTCCATCCGCGCAGCCAGCGGGAGAACACCTCCGGGGTGCTTCCGTAAGACAGCGCGACATAGCCGAGCACGCGATCCATAAAATGAAGCGAAGCAACGTAGAACACGCGCGGCTTCTCACTCTCGCGGTACAGCGCGGGGATCATGAATTCCCGGCTGAATTTGCGGCCGTCGGCGAAGACGCACGCGTCCTTCTCATGGGCGATCGCCATCTCCACCTTGTCGGTGATGTGCGTCATCGGCCCGTGTTCATGCAAAGCATTTTCATTTAGGCACAGATAAAACGCCTCATAGTCCCCCAGATATCCGCTGAACCGGTCCACGGTCTTTAAGCATTCCGCGAAGTCCGTCGCTCCCGTGATCTCCTCGCTCATGAAGTTGAACTCGGACGGGAATCGCTCGTTGAGGTCACGGATCTCCTCGAGCATATTCTCGGCGAACGCTCCGCTCGAATTGCGGACGCACCCGCACGTGCCTCCCGGGATCAGCTTACAGCAGCTGCTCCTGTGCGTGAGCAGAAAATGCTCCTTCCCATCCATGAGGGAAACCAGCATCCGGACAGCGTTCGTCGACATCTCCTCCGGATCGCGGTACACGGAGAGGAACTCCCCCGACTCGCGATCGGTACCGGTGCCGTAACCGGCGATGATGATGTCCTCCGGCACACGGATCCCACGCTGCTCCAGCGCCGCCGTCAACGCAGCCGCGCCCTCGTCGGACACGCAGATCACAGCGTCCGGCAACCCGTTCGGATCCTTCGAAAGAGTCTCGGCGATCTCGTCGCCCGTCTGTATCCAGAATCCGCCGTCGAAGAAATCCTCCGCCTTCGCCTCGATCCCATACCTCGCGCACGCACCGAGGAACTCCTCCTGCATCGCGATGTCGAACGGGATGTTGACGCCGAGATGGCCGGCGACAAACCGGATCTTCTTCGCGCCGTGCACCTTCACCAGGTGCTCCACCAAAAGCTCGATGCCGTTCTCACGGCCGAACGGAACCGTCGGAAAACCGTACTCGTTCTCGTGCTCCAGACATACTACCGGCTTGCCGAACTCCCTGCGGATCTTCTCCAGCACCTCGTACTGCTTCGCCATGTAAAATGTCGTGGGATACACGATCAGACCGTCGAGTTCCCGCAGGTCCATGACCTCGTACACCGAGCATTCCGCATCGCTGTACCCGGGCTCCAGGCCGGCCTTGCAGAGCGTTGTGAACGTCACGACATCGATGTCGTTCTTCAGCAACTCCTGCTGCACAGTATACAGACATTGTTTGAAAAATTTGTGATGCGCATCGGAGATCATGACTCCGACAATCTTTCTCCTCTTCGACATAACGCGACTCCCTTCTCCGAACCCGCTGTGTCAATATCTCTCAACTTACCGCTGTTATCCCTCGGATCTCCTTCGCAAGCGCCGGTCTTACGGGCGCTTGTTGTACTTCACTCCGAGCGGTGCATCCCCGAGCAGCTCGGAGACGGTGACGAACTCGTAGCCCTGGGCCGCGAGCTTCTCAATGATGATACAGAACGCCTCGTACGAGTTGTCATAGATCTCGTGCATGAGGACGATCTTGTTGCGTCCCGCGGTCGAAACCACGTTGTTGACGATCTTGTTGATGTTCTCCTGCTTCTCCGCCTCGGTCGTTCTGGCCTTCAGTCTCCAGTCGGACGAGTCCACGGACCAGTTGACGACATAGAGGTTGCTCTTCTTCACGCGCTCGTCGCTGATCCGGCCTCCCGGCGGACGCATCATCTTGGGTGCGACTCCGGTCGCCTCCAGGATCTTGTCGTAAGTCTTGTTGATCTCCTCTTTGTAGATCTTGTCGGAGCAGTTGTCATAGTAATGGTCGTGCGTCCACGCGTGGATCTCCACTTCCATGCCGTTCTCCACAAGGGTCTTCAGCTGCTCTCCGGTCGTCTCGTTGATGCGGTTGCCGACCACAAACCAGGTGGCCTTGCCGTTGTACTCGAGAAGCTTCTCCATGAACTTCAGCGTCAGCTTGCTGTAAGGACCGTCGTCGAAGGTGAAGGCGATCATTTTCCGACCGTCATCGGGCGTCGGCGTCGGTGTTCCCGTCGGGCCGTCCGGTGTCGGTGTCGGCTCCGGCGTCGGAATGTTGGTGGGCGTCGGCTCCGGTGTCGGCGTCGGCGTGATCGTCGGCGTCGGTGTGATGCTCGGCGTCGGCGAGTTCGTCGGTGTCGGCGTCACCGTCTTCTTGGCGTCCTCTCCGCCTTTGCCCGAAAAAAGCGCGGCGTAGGTTGCCGTGCCGATGATGGCGAGGAACAGTACGACGGCGACGGTGAGAATGATCCTCTTGATCCTCTTCACCCGCTTGATGTACGCTCTCTGCGCCTTGGTCATTTTCTTCTTTCCGGTCCCCCCGGAATGCTGCGTAGCCATGTCTCTCTCTCCTTTGGCTCTCTCCCGTCTCTCGAAAAATGCTTGCATTTCCCCCGAAAATGCGATATACTGACTGCACATGCAGATATAGTACATCGGTAGTATATCAGCTTCCCAAGCTGAGGAGGCGGGTTCGATTCCCGTTATCTGCTTTTCGCTTGCCTTCCCCTTGCGGGAAGGCATTTTTCATAATCTATCAATATACCCCAAGTGTACCCTTTTTTCAATGATTTTTCAAGTTGTCATTTACTTTTTTCGAACTTATCAGTATAATAAATGCGATATTGTGCACCGGCACACCAAACCATCGTTTCGGAGGTCAGCATGGGCGAGTATTCCACTTCTACCGGTTCCGCCGCGGGCGAAAACGGGATCAAACGCATCCCGATGAATTCCGTGTGGACGGCCGTTGAAAACTGTATGGCGAAGAAAGATTACGTGACCGCCAAGGCCGTTTTGGCCGAGGCAGGCAGAGAGGCCGCTTCGTACGGCGATCTGTCCGGTCAGCTTCAGGTTCTTCATGAGCGCATCGCTCTCGCGCGCCGTCTCGGCGAGTTCGACGAGTGCGACGGACTTTGCAACCGCGCACAGGAGGTCCTGACGCAGCTCAATCTGCAGTCCTCCGCCACCGGCGCCAAGATTTACACCAACATCGCGGACACCCTGATCTTGGAGGAGCGTTACCGCGATGCGATTCGCTTCTTAGAGCCCGCCGTGGCAATCCTCGGCGAGAACGAGGAGACCGCGAAGAGCCCCGCTTACGCAAGCGCCTGCAACAGCTTAGGCCTTGCGCTCACCGCGATCGGCGAATACGAGAAGGCCAGAGAACAGTACGATGAAGCACTCTCCGTACTGCTCGCCAACCCGACCTGCATCCTCGATACGGCGACGACACACGTCAATCTGGCGCACCTCATCAGCCTTTCGACGAACGATGAGGAGGAGATCAACACCAACCTGATCACCGCGTTCAAGCTTCTCGACAGCAAGGACCTCGCACACGACTACCGGTACGCGGACACCTGCTTAAGCTGTGCAGACAGCTTCGAGTATTTCGGATTCTTCCTCTATAAGAACCAGTTGCGGAAGCGCGCCGCCGATGTGTACGGCGAAGAATAAGACACGTCGGGCAGACCGTGAATGCGGCCTGCCCTTTTCTATTTCATTCGGAAAATGAAACGAAAGGATGGGATTCCCTATGAACATCAAGCTCGACCACATCACCAAGCGGTTCCCGAACCGCAACAAGAAGATCCACGAGGACGTCATCGCCGTCAACGATTTTACGTTTGACATCCCCGACGGCAAGCTGATCGGCCTGCTCGGCCCGTCCGGATGCGGCAAGAGCACGACGCTCAACCTCATCAGCGGCCTCGAGGCCCCGTCCGCAGGACGCATCTATTTCGGCGACACCGATGTCACCGACCTGCCGGCGGAGAACCGCGGCGTCGGACTGGTGTTCCAGAACTATGCACTCTACCCGCACCTCACGGTGCTCGATAACATCACGTTCCCTCTGGGGAACCTGCGCGGCGCGGCGAAGCTCACGAAGGAGCAGATGCGCGAAAAGGCGATGGAGGCTGCGAAGCTCGTGCAGATCAGCGAGCTCATGGAGCGCCGCCCGAGCGAGCTCTCCGGCGGTCAGCAGCAGCGTGTCGCGATCGCGCGCGCCCTGGTGAAGATGCCGAGCGTTCTCCTTCTCGACGAGCCGCTCTCGAACCTCGACGCCCGTCTCCGTCTGCAGACGCGCGAGGAGCTTGCGCGCATCCAGCGCGAGACCGGCATCACGACCATCTTCGTCACGCACGATCAGGAGGAGGCGATGAGCATCAGCGACCTCATCGTCGTGATGAAGGACGGCGTCATCCACCAGATCGGCAAGCCGCAGGAGGTCTACGACAAGCCGTGCAACCTCTTCGTCGCCAAATTCCTCGGCACGCCCCCGATTAACGTCTTCGAGGGCTCGCTCAAGGGCGGTAAGCTCTTCATCGGTGAGGAAAATGTTCTCGACGTGAAGCTCACGGGCAACAATGACCAGAGCAGCGGCACGGATACTGCCGCCGGTGACAGCGCCGAGCGCCCCGTTTGGGTCGGTATCCGCCCCGAAGGCTTCATCCCCGACGCGGAAGGTCCTCTCTCCTGCGAGCTTCAGAAGATCGAGGTCATGGGCCGCGACACGAGCGTCGTCTCGAAGCACGCAAGCTTCGTCGGAACGACCGTGCGCTCCATCATCCCGTCCGAGGACGCCGCAGGCATCGCCGGCGAGACGGTGCGCTTCCGCTTAAAGCCCGCCAAGGTATGTCTCTTCGACCATGAGACCGAGGAGACGATCACGTTCGAAGCACGCTGAGGAGGCCACCATGAAACAGAGCAAATACAAGGGGTGGCTCTACCTGCTGCCCGCCATCATTTTCCTCGGTGTGTTCATGGTCTACCCGCTGATCGACGTTGTGGTCTACTCCTTTGAGGAGGGTTACAACTTCGTCTCGCAGACCTCGACCGGCACCGGCTTATACAACTACCGCTATGTCCTGCGCGATCCGTACTTCGTGCAGGCGCTCAAAAACACGTTCGTGCTCGTGATCATCACCGTGCCCGTGTCGACGGGACTTGCGCTTCTCATAAGCCTCGCCCTGAGCTCGGTGAAACCGCTCCGCAACCTGTTCCAGACCGTTTACTTTCTGCCGTATGTGACCAACACGCTCGCGGTCGGTCTGGTATTCATGGTGCTGTTCAAGAAGACCGAGTACTCGGACGGTATGATCAACCTGCTGATCCATTTCTTCGGCGGTGAGAGCGTGGATTTCATCGACGGTCCGCACTGGGCGAAAATGCTCGTCATGTGCATCTACACCGTCTGG
>JAFZMO010000147.1 GCA_017551165.1 Lachnospiraceae bacterium | reverse complement strand
CGGCGGACATCGCGATGGGCGTCAACAAGGCGCTCGAGGCGAAGCAGGACGGTTCCACGGATGCGGGCAGCCGCATGGAGGACACCAACGTCGGCGCCGGCGACCAGGGTATGATGTTCGGTTACGCGACGAACGAGACGCCCGAGCTGATGCCGTACCCGATCAGCCTTGCGCACAAGCTGACGCGCAAGCTCTCCGAGGTTCGCAAGAACGGAACGCTCCCGTATCTTCGTCCGGACGGAAAGTCCCAGGTGACCGTGGAGTACGACGAGAACGGCAAGCCCGTGCATCTGCACGCGGTGGTTCTCTCGACGCAGCACGATCCGGATATCACACAGGAGCAGTTGCACGCTGACGTTCGCAAGTACGTCCTCGACCCGGTTCTCCCGGCGGAGATGGTCGACGACGATACGATCTTCTATATCAACCCGACCGGTCGTTTCGTGATCGGCGGCCCGAACGGCGACTCCGGTCTGACCGGACGCAAGATCATCGTGGATACCTACGGCGGATACGCACGCCACGGCGGCGGAGCATTTTCCGGCAAGGACTGCACGAAGGTTGACCGTTCCGCGAGCTATGCGGCTCGCTATGTTGCGAAAAATGTCGTTGCGGCAGGTCTTGCGGACCGCTGCGAGGTTCAGCTGTCCTACGCGATCGGCGTAGCGGAGCCGACCTCCGTCATGATCGATACGTTCGGCACCGGCAAGCTCTCGGACAACGAGCTGACGGATATCGTCCGCAAGGTGTTCGACCTTCGTCCGGGCGGCATCATCAAGATGCTCGACCTTCGCCGTCCGATCTACAAGCAGACCGCGGCGTACGGCCACTTCGGGCGCACGGATGTGGATCTTCCGTGGGAGCGCACCGACAAGACCGAGGAGCTGCGGAAGTTTCTGTAGTCCCGGATACGGCAAATGAATGATTGATCGGCTGCACGCCAAGACTGCGCAGCCATGGATATGTGCAGAACGGGCAAGTGGGATACATCCGGCTTGCCCGTGTTTTGGCATGTTCGGGATATATTTTCCGAGGGTGAAACGACTGAAAATACAAGACTTAGGAGTGTATACGAGATGAAACTGACGGACATTATGAAGGACGGCAGAACGGCGTTTACGTTCGAGATTTTCCCGCCGAAGAAGGATATGCCGATCGAGACGATCTACAAGACGCTGGACGGACTGCAGGGTCTGCACCCGGATTTCATCAGCGTGACGTACGGTGCCGGCGGAAGCGCTGCCGACACGAAGACGGCGGACATCGCGGAGATCATCGAGAAGAAGTACGGCATCGCGTCAGCGGTTCACCTGACATGTCTGTACAACTCGAAAGAGGACATCGACATGATCTGCGAGCAGCTGAAGGCGCGCGGGATCGAGAACATCCTGGCGCTGCGCGGCGACCGCAATCCGAATGCCGAGCGCGAGGTGCAGAAGGATTTTGCGCACGCTTCGGATCTGATCGCGTACCTCAAGACGAAGGGCGATTTCCACATCATGGGCGCCTGCTATCCCGAGGGCCACATGGAGGCGTCGTCGCTCGACGCGGACATTGAGAACCTGAAGAAGAAGGTGGACGCGGGTGCGGATCATCTGCTCTCGCAGCTGTTCTTTGACAACGACGCGTACTTCCGCTTCCTTGACAAGGCGCGCGCGGCAGGCATCACCGTGCCGATCGAGGCGGGCATCATGCCCTGCACGAGCAAGGCGTCGATCGAGCGCATGGTCACGATGTGCGGCGCGAGTATCCCGTCGAAGTTTGCGCGCATGATGGCGCGCTATGAGGCGTATCCGGATTCGGTACGCGAGGGCGGCATCGCCTACGCCATCGACCAGATCATCGATCTTGTGTCGCGCGGCGTGGACGGCATCCACCTCTATACGATGAACAATCCTTATGTGGCGAAGCGCATCACCGATGCGGTTGCGCCGATGATCAACCCGGGACTGATCCGGGAGGAGTGATTTTCGATGGTAGAATTAAAACCGATCCGAATGGATGAGGCCGCGCGGTACCTTGGGTACGGGGACACGACGCCGGACGAGACGATCCTCGCCCTCATGAGGGAGTGCGAGGCGCCGCTCATGGAGGCGTGCCACCCGGCGTACAGCGTCGGAGTGTTTGACATGGAGTGCTGCAGCGAGGACGAGGTCCGGCTCGCGGAGTGCGCGCTCACGCTGAAGGGCAAGGAAATCGTGAAGCACCTCGTGGGGTGCACGAAGGTCGTGCTGATGGCGGCGACGCTCGGCAGCGGCGTGGACACGCTGATGCGGAGGCTGCAGCTCACGAACATGCCCAAGGCGCTCCTGACGGACGCGATGGCGGGCGCCGCGATCGAGCAGATCTGCGACGACATCCAGACCGAACTTCAGGGCAAATTCCCGCTCTACCGCCAGACCTGGCGCTTCTCGCCGGGCTACGGCGATCTGCCGCTCGCGATGCAGGACGAGCTGCTCGCGGCGGTCGAGGCGAACAAGCGCATCGGCCTGATGACGACCGACAGCCACATGCTGACGCCGCTCAAGTCGGTCACGGCGATCATCGGTTTACAGGATATGACGAAGGAGCTCCGCAAGGTTTCGACCGAGGACGGAGACGAGGTTTCGGCTCCGGTCGGCGCCTGTGCTGCGGGCGCGTGCGCGGGCTGCGCATACCACGACAGCTGCCTTACAAAGCAGGATAAAACGGCAAATGAGACAACTGTCGATTGAGAGGACACCCTATGGAAAAGAAGCAAATTCTGATACTTGACGGCGCGATGGGCACCGAGCTTCAGGCAGCGGGACTGCCGCTCGGCGGAATCCCCGAGGTGTGGAACATTGAGCACCCCGAGGAGGTGACGGCGATCCATCGCCGATACATCGAGGCCGGTTCGCAGGTCGTGTACACGAACACTTTCGGTGCGAACCGTCTGAAAATGGCGAAGGCCGGCTACCCGTTGCAGGCGCTGATCGTCTCGGCGGTCGGCAACGCGCGCGCGGCGGTTGTTGAGGCGGGCAGGCCGGATGTGAAGGTCGCGATGGATGTCGGCCCGATCGGCCGGTTGATCGAGCCGCTTGGCGACATGTCCTTCGACGAGGCATACGACATCTTCGCGGAGGAGATGCGCACGGCGAAGGGCGTCGACATGATCGTCATCGAGACGATGAGCGACCTGAGTGAGACGAAGGCCGCGGTGCTCGCCGCGAAGGAGAACACAGACCTTCCGGTATTTGTGACGATGAGCTTCGAGGCCAACTCGAGAACCTTCACGGGAACCTCGATCGCCTCGATGGCACTGACATTTTCCGACATGGGCATCGACGGCATCGGCATGAACTGTTCGCTCGGGCCGGAGGAGCTGCTCCCGATGGTGAAGGAGCTCTACACCTGCACGAAGCTGCCGCTCGTGGTCAAGCCGAATGCGGGCCTGCCCGATCCGGCGACGAATCTCTACAATGTTTCGCCTGAGGAGTTCGGCTCGATCATGAGGCGGATGCTCCCTTACGGCGTCTGCGCGGTCGGCGGCTGCTGCGGCACCTCGCCCGAGTACATTCGCGAGCTTGTGCGTGTCGTGCGCGAGTGGGAGGCGGATCCGACCTACCCGGACGACTACGAGGAGCTCACGACGCTTCGCAACACGCGCCCGACGGGTATCGCGTCGGCGAGCAAGACCGTGTGGTTCACGGAGCCCCGTTGCATCGGTGAGCGCATCAACCCGACCGGCAAGAAGCGTTTCAAGGAGGCGCTGCAGAACGGTGATATGGATTATATTCTCGGTCAGGCGATCTCTCAGGTGGAGGCGGGCGCCGAGATTTTGGACGTCAACGTCGGACTGCCCGGCATCGACGAGACCGCGATGATGGTTCGCGTGATCCGCGAGCTGCAGGCGGTTGTCGATGTGCCGCTGCAGATCGACTCGAACAAGCCCGAGGTGCTGGAGGCGGCGCTGCGCATCTACTGCGGCAAGCCGCTGGTGAACAGTGTCAACGGCGAGGAGAAGAGCCTCTCCTCGATCCTTCCTCTCGTGAAGAAGTACGGTGCGGCCGTGGTCGGACTGACGCTCGACGAGAACGGGATCGGAAAGACCGCGGAGGAGCGTTTTGCGGTGGCGGAGAAGATCGTGGCGCGCGCGGAGTCCATGGGCATCCGCCGCGAGAACCTGCAGATCGACTGCCTTACGCTCACGGCGAGCGCGGAGCAGGCGGGCGTTGCGGAGACGCTTAGGGCAGTCGCGATGGTGCATGACCGACTGCACTTAGGCGCGGTGCTCGGCGTGTCCAACGTGAGCTTCGGCCTTCCGAACCGCGATGTCATCAACACCGCGTTTCTGACGATGGCGCTGCACAACGGACTGACACTGCCGATCATGAACCCGAATTCCGAGGCGATGATGGGTGCGCTTCGCGCCTATCGCGTATTGATGAATATTGACAAGAACTCGCTCGCATACATGGATGCGTATCGCGACTGGCAGCCGGCACAGCCGGCGGTCGTTGCGGCAGGCGCAGCCGGCGGAGCTGCCGGAGCGGCAGGAGCTGCGGTTTCAGCCGGTGTGAGTGCCCCCTCGGGCGACGCGGTCGCTGCGGACATCGCGGCGAAGCTCGGCGACGGTGCGGCGGCGTTGTACGCGGCAGTCGTGAGAGGCCTCACGGCACAGGGCACGGAGCTTACGAAGAGCCTTCTCGGGTCGATGGACTCGATGGATATTGTCAACTGCGTGTTGATCCCCGCGCTCGACACGGTCGGCGCCGGGTTTGAGAAGGGAAGGATCTTCCTTCCCCAGCTGATCCTGTCCGCCTCGGTGGTGCAGGGTGCATTTGCCGAGATCAAAGCGTTCATGACGCAGTCGGGCGCCGCGGCGGTCAGCAAGGGCACGATCGTGCTCGCGACCGTCAAGGGCGACATCCACGATATCGGCAAGAACATCGTGAAGGTGTTGTTGGAAAATTACGGGTTCACCGTGGTGGATCTCGGGCGCGACGTCGAGATCGAGGCGGTCGTCAAGGCAGCGCGGGAGACGGGCACGCCGCTCGTCGGGCTGAGCGCTCTGATGACGACGACGCTGCCGAGCATGCGCGACACGATCGCTGCGCTCCGGGAGGCAGGCCTTCCGTGCAAGGTCGTCGTGGGCGGCGCGGTGCTGACGCCGGAGTACGCGGCGGAGATCGGCGCGGACTACTACGGGCGCGACGCGAAGGCGACGGTCGACATCGCGAGAGAGGTTTTCGGAGTTTAAGCGAGAACCAAGTCGTTACAGGAGAAGAGACATGTGTATCGCGTGGATAAAACGGCTGTTTCGCGGCGGTGGGGCGTCGGACGGCAGCGACAATTTTGAAAGTGCGGATGGAATTATGAAGATGATCATCGGTCTCGGGAACCCCGGGACGAAATATGCGGGCACGCGCCACAACATCGGTTGGGACGCGGTGACGGCGCTTGCGGATGCGAACGGGATCGCGCTCAAGACGAAGGAGTGCAAGGGGATCACCGGCACCGGCATGATCGGCGGTGTGAAGGTGAAGCTCGTGCAGCCGCAGACATTTATGAACAACAGCGGTGAGTGCGTGCGCGCGCTCATGGATTTCTACAAGGTCTCGGAGGAGGACATCCTCGTCATCTGCGACGAGGTGTCGCTCGCGACGGGACGGTTGCGCATTCGCGCAAAGGGCAGCGCCGGCGGGCACAACGGGATGAAGAGCATCATCCAGCACGTCGGGACGAGCGATTTTGCGAGACTGCGCATCGGCGTCGGGGAGAAGCCCGAAGGATGGGAGCTCGCCGACCATGTGCTGGCACATTTTCCGAAGGAAGAGGAGCCTGTGGTGAGGGATGCGCTGAAGCGGTCGACGGAGGCCGTCAAATGCATCCTGACGGACGGCGTCGAGGCGGCGATGAACCGCTTTAACGGCTGAGGGGAGTTATCGGATGAAGACGTATACGGAGCCCATGCGGGCGTCCAGAGAATTTGAAGCGGTCGAAGAGCACCTTCGGCGCGGGGAGACGCCCGTGTTGGTCACGGGTTGTACGCCTGTGCAGAAGGCGCAGTTTATGTATGCCGCAGGAGCCCCGTTTCGCTACCGCCTGATCATCGCGGAGGACGATCTCAAGGCGAAGCTTCTGTACGAGGATTACCGCGAGTTCGACCCGGCGACGGTCTACATGCCGGACAAGGACCTGATCTTCTTCAGCGCGGGCGTGCAGGGCAACGCGACACTTCGGGCGCGCATGGAAGTGCTGCGCCGCATGGCGGAGACGAAAGAGCAGGGTGGCCGGCTGACGGTCGTGACGACGATCCGCACGGGTCTGGAGCGGTTGCAGCCGCTTGAGGAGATCCTCGAAGCGCGCATGGCGATCACGCGCGACACGGAGATTTCCCCGACGGACCTCGGCAAGCGTCTCGCGGAGATGAGCTACCGCAGGACCGAGCAGGTCGAGACGGCGGGCGAGTACGCGATCCGAGGCGGCATCCTCGATGTGTTCCCGATCTCGCAGTCCAACCCGTACCGCATTGAGTTCTGGGGCGACAGCATCGACGACATCAAGGTGTTTGACGCGGCGAGCCAGCGCTCGATCGAGCCGGTGGACGGCGTTACGATCTACCCCGCGGTCGAGCTCGTGCTGAGCGAGACGGAGCGGGAGGATGGCCTTGCGCGCATGGCGCGCGATGTCGAGAAGACGGCCGCGAAGCTGGACAAGGAGAAGAAGTACGACGAGGCGCACCATTTGCGTGTGACGGGCTCGGAGCTTGCGGACAACATCCGCGACCTGCCGGGAAGCGTGAACCTCGGCGCATTTATCGACTATTTCAAGAAAAATACAACCTCGTTCTTCTCGTATTTTCCGAAGGAAGAGACGGTCGTGTTCCTCGACGAGCCGACCAATATGGCGGAAAATGCGGAAGCCGCCGAGGCGGAGTACACCGAGAGCATGGAGGCGCGCCTGGCGGCGGGAAGCCTTCTGCCGGGGCAGCTGCGCGCCATCAACGATGACCGTCGCGTTTTCGCGGAGCTCGCGGCGATGCGGACGGTGGCGGTGGCGACGTTTGTCGTGCGCGACACGCTGATCGATTACCGCTACCAGTACGACCTCGGCGTGCGGGCGATCTCGTCCTACGGCAAGAACCTCGAGGCGCTGGCGAAGGACCTTGCAGCGTACAAGAAGAAGGGCTACCGGATGCTTCTGGTGAGCCCCTCGCACACGCGTGCGCGCAACCTTGTGGCGGAGCTCGAGGAGCACGGGGTGATCTCATTTTACACGGAGGACCCGGACCGCGTTGTCGGCGCTCGCGAGGTCATGATCGTGTACGGCAAGCTGCGGTGCGGCTTCGAGTACCCGCTTCTGAAGTTTGTGGTCATCACGGAGAGCGACATCTTCGGGCGCGAGCGCGCGAAGGTGGAGAGGAAGAAGAGCAACCGAAAGGCGCTCGACTACCGAGAGCTTGCGAACGGCGACTACGTCATTCATGAAAACAACGGTGTCGGCATTTACCGGGGCCTTGTACAGATGACGACCGACGGCGTGACGAAGGATTACGTCAAGGTCGAGTACGAGGGCGGCAACTGCTATGTTCCTGCGACGGGGCTCGACGTGCTGCAGAAGTACGCCGACGCGGACATCGATAAGAAACCGAAGGTGAGCCGCCTCGGCGGCACGGAGTGGAAGAAGACCAAGGCGAAGGTTCAGAAGAGCGTGAACAACATCGCGCAGGAGCTGATCAACCTGTACGCGATCCGCCAGAGCCGGAAGGGTTTTGCCTACTCCGAGGACAAGGAGTGGCAGCGCGAGTTTGAGGAGCGGTTTCCGTTCGAGGAGACCGACGACCAGCTGCGCGCCATCGCGGACACGAAGCGCGACATGGAGAGCGAGCGCATCATGGACCGCCTGATCTGCGGCGACGTGGGTTACGGCAAGACCGAGATCGCGCTGCGCGCTGCGTTCAAGGCCGTTTTGGACGGCAAACAGGTCGCTGTCTTAGTACCGACGACCATCCTTGCACAGCAGCATTACAACACGTTCTCGCAGCGGCTGATGGATTTTCCGTGCCGCGTTGACATGCTCTCGCGTTTCCGCTCGAAGACCGAGCAGGAGCGGACCGTTGCGGACATCCGCAAGGGCCTTGTGGACATCGTCATCGGCACGCACCGCATTCTCTCGAAGGACGTGCAGTTCAAGAATCTGGGACTGTTGATCGTCGACGAGGAGCAGCGTTTCGGCGTGACGCACAAGGAGAAGATCAAGCAGCTCCGCAACGACGTGGACGCGCTCACGCTGACTGCGACGCCGATCCCGCGAACGCTTCACATGAGTCTGATCGGCATTCGCGACATGAGCATCCTCGAGGAGCCGCCGCTCGACCGACTGCCGATCCAGACCTTCGTCATGGAATTCAGCCCGGAGATCGCGCGTGAGGCGATCAACAGAGAACTTGCAAGAGAAGGGCAAGTGTATTATATTTACAACAGAGTGAACGGTATCTCGGAGAAGGCTGCGCAGATCCAGGAGCTCTGCCCCGATGCGAACGTGGCGTACGCGCACGGGCAAATGAACGAGCGCGAGCTCGAGAAGATCATGACGCGGTTCATCAACCGCGAGATCGACGTGCTTGTGTCGACGACGATCGTGGAGACGGGCATGGACATCAGCAACGTCAACACGATGATCATCGACGGCGCAGAGCGCCTCGGTCTGTCGCAAATGTACCAGCTGCGCGGGCGTGTCGGCCGTTCCAACCGCATCGCCTACGCGTTCCTGATGTACCACCGCGACAAGATCCTGACGGAGACCGCGGAGAAGCGTCTCAAGGCGATCCGTGACTACACGGAGCTCGGCGCGGGCTACCGCATCTCGCTGCGCGACCTCGAGATCCGCGGCGCCGGCAACCTGCTCGGCGCGGAGCAGCACGGCCAGATCGCGACGGTCGGGTACGAGCTGTACTGCAAGATGCTCAACGAAGCCATACGTGCGATGAAGGGCGACACGGAGGTTCGGGAAATGTTCGAGACGCAGATCGATGCGGACCTCGACGCCTACATCCCCGCGACCTACATTCGCAACGAGATACAGAAGCTGGATATGTACAAGCGCATCGCGTCCATCGAGTCGGCGGAGGACCTGGAGGAGCTCCAGGACGAGCTGACGGACCGCTTCGGCGACATGCCGGAGTGCGTGGACCTGCTGCTGCGCGTCGCTTACCTCAAGGCGCTGGCCCACAAGGCCTACGTCGAGAAGCTGACGATCCGCGGTGGATTCCTCGTGATGCGGATGTTTGCGAACGCGAACCTGCGCGTCGAGGAGATGCCCGACGTCGTGGCGCAGTTCGGAAGCCGTCTTCACGTGCAGGCGGGCAAGGACCCGGTGTTTACGTACGCATTTTCCGGAGGGAAGAACGCGGGCGACGACCTGAAGTCGGAGTTCCGTGAGGCGGAAAATGTTCTGACGGCGCTCGGGACGCTCGCGGAGTGAGCGTTTGCCGGCAACGAACGGAATGGAAGAACCGGCGGGGAGACCCGCATTTTACGAAAAGAACTACTAGGCTGTAGGAGGTGCTACATGCGAATCCGGGGAGAGAGAGGACGGCGGATCTTGGCTTTGATCCTGACATTGCTTCTTGTCGCGGGCTGTTTTGGCTGCGGCAAGGAGGAGAAGGAAGAGAAGAAGCTGCCGACCAGCGAGGGCTTTACCAACGACGTGCTGATGCGGATCGACGGCGTCGACGTGAGCTACGCGGAGGCCAACATTTATCTTCTCAGCATGCGCGAGGAGGTTGAGGCCCTGTACGGGGCGGAGATCTGGGACATTCGTTTTACGAGAGAGAACCGGCCGTACTCGGAGCTCATGAAGGAGCGCCTTCTGGAGAAGCTGATCTACATCAAGCTCGTATGCCACATGGCGCCGGAGTTCAACGTCAAGTTGGAGGCCGACGATTTCCTGAACGTCAACGATTATACGCAGCAGTACCTCTCCGGGATCACGGAGTCGACTGCGAAGAAATACGGTATCACCGAGGATCTGGTCCGCTCGATCTACAACGACAACGTGCTTGCGGAGAAGACGTTCCGCACGATCACGCTGAACGCGGACACGACCTACTCGGAGGACGAGGTGCTTCGCGCCAAATTCAACTACATCTTCCTCAGCAAATACTATGAGGACGCCGAGGGCAACCGCACCGCCTTCTCCGAGGAGGACATGCGCGCGCTGTGGACCAAGGCGGAGACCTACCGCACGGCAGCGGCGGAGAGCAAGGATTTCTACAACTACGCGAAGGGCGTTACCAACGCGAGCACCATCGAGATCACGGTCGGGCGCGCGGACCTGCCGGTGAAGAGCCGCAACGCCGCATTTGCCCTGCACACGGGCGAGATGAGCGAGGTGATCGAGGAGGACGACGGACTGTACATCTTCTACTGCGCCGACGAGCGCGACAAGGCGGCGACGCAGATCGCCGAGGAGGAGAAGATCGCGGAACTGTCCCGCGCCTACTTCGACAGCCTCTACGAAAAATGGAAGATAAACGTGAAGATCGAGATCAATGAAGCGCTGTGGGAGGCTATGTAAATGCCTATCGGCATTGGCAATAAACGAGTGAAAACGTGTGGGTTTTCACTCGTTTATTGTTATGAGCTGCATGTGGTTTGCGGATACAAGCGGGTCGGCGTTTGCAAAAGGAGGGTCGGCGTTGGCACGCGGCTTAAGGCCGGTCGGCGAACGCTTCCTTTCGCAGCTCGTCGAGAGACTTTTTGTTGTCGGGGTACCAGTGGATTGAGGTTATTACCTGCTTGCTTTCCGTCAGCGTTCCGTCCTCTTCCGTTATGTAGAATCCTTTCCAGCGGATGTACTTGTACATGACTGCGGTGTATACTTTGGAGCCGCCGTCTTCCAGGGTGTCCACCCGGTACGGCACGAACAGTACGAGCAGTAGCAAAACTATCGCTGCAATGATTATGATCCGTCTCTTCTTCATCGATATTCCCTCCTTTTCTTCGATATCTCAGGAAGATCGTATTCTGCGGGAGCTAATTGCTCCAGCGTTTATAGGCTTCGAAGTAATCGATCACCTCCCGAAGTGTCATCCCGTCGGACAGTTTTTCGGTCGGCAAATACTTGTCTTTTTCCCTTACCTCTCCGCCCCGGGCAAGGGTATCTGCGGAAATCTGCAGATAATCATTCATTTCCTGAATTGCCCCAAAGGAATAAGTGTCAAGCGTATCGATCCGGATCTTTCCGCCTGTGAAGGGCAGGTACTCTGCGCCTCCGCGAATATCGGAGCCCGGCAGAAAAATCCTAATATCACCGTCGTCACAAAAGGTTTCCATTGTTTCCACTCGGATCAATATCTCTTCATAGCCGGAGATCTCCGCTGCCAGCTCTGCGGGAACGTAAATTGCGGTGATCTTACCGTACTTCACCTGGTAAGCGTATTGCTCGACACACTCCACTTTGACAAGCTCGATTCCGTGTTCCAGCTGTAGGGACTCTTCCGTAGGCTTCAAGTCCGAGAGGATCGCGTACGGAGTCCCAACCACGCCATCCACGATCATAGGTTCCGAAGGGATATTGGCTCCGGCCGACGTCGGGCTCACGGTGGGGGTAGGGGGTTGATCGATGGATACGGCATCCACGGTTAATCCCTCCGAAGGTGCCTTCCGAAGAGCCCGGAACACAATTGTCCCGCATAACGCCATACAGATTACAGTTGCAAAAACCCCGGCCAGGAATCTTATATTGATTCGTTCTCTTACGGTAAGCAGGAATGATTTCTTCCTGTTTTGCGCGGAACAGTTGTCCGCAAGTCGAATAAACCGCTCGTCGACATCGCCGATCGCGGCCAAAAGATCGTATTCCGTCATACGTGATACCCTCCTTTTTCAAGGTATTCCTTCATTTTTGCACGCATCCGAAACAGCGTCGTCTTGATCTTGCTCTCCGAGAAGCCATACATCGCGCTGATCTGCGAAACGGAATCGCAGTACCAGTATCTTCGCATAAAGATGATCTGTTGCTCTTGCGGGCAATCGTCCAGAAAATGTTCGATCATTTTCCGAAGATCGTCCACTTCCGCTCCTGCAACGGTATCGCTCTGCGCCGGAATGCACTCCAGCATCTCTCTCGTAAGTTCACAGGTTTCCATGTTGCGCTTCTGCCTTTGTCTTTCCCGATATCGATTGATCGCGATCATGCGGGTAATACGGCCCAGAAAGGAGAACAGATAATGCCTCGGCTCGTGCGGTGGGATTCGCTTCCATGCCTCCCAGTATGTGTCGTTTTCACACTCCTCCGCGCTCTCCCGGTCATTCAGAATTCCGTAGGCGATGCTTCGGAGCTTTGCACCGTATAATTCGGCAGCACAGGATATGGCTTTTTCGTTTCTCGACAGGAACAGATCGACGATTTCATTGTCGTTCATACAAGGCCATCTCCTTTCTGCTGTGTTAGGATCCTCACCCTTTATATCAACTTTTTTATCGGGAAGGTTACACCGTATCAAAGTTTCCTGCAAATTTTTAATAGATTATCATTATATCACATTTCGCGAAAAAAAGGATATGTGTGGAAGACGATACTATGGTAATACGGGGCGAGGGCGCTTGACAAATAGACAAATTGTGATATTCTGTGTCTATAGAAGGGAGGCGAAATTATGATTACTTTTCAGGAGACGATTCGTCCGTCGGCGGATTTGCGCAATCATTACAACGAAATTTCGAAACAATGCCGAGAGGATAACGAAGTTGTGATCATCACGGTTAACGGTCGTGGAGATACGGTTTCGCTTTCTTATGAAGAGTACAAGAGGATTAAGGCTCGTATGGAAATACTGGAGATACTGGCAGAAGCGGAAGAAGATGTACGCAATGGCAGAGTGGCGCCTGTTTCGGATACATTTGACAGCCTGAGAGCTATGTTGCGGGAGGGCTGAGTCGTGAAATACAGTGTCGTGCGTACGGATACCGCGGACGCGCATATCCGCCGGATTGTTTTGTTTGTTGCGGAGAAATTCGGTAATGAAATTGCGTTGGAGAAACTCGACAGATTGGAAAATGAAATCCGGTTGTTGGAGGATAATCCTTTGCTTGGCGAGATACCGAAATATCCTTCTCTGAAACGACGCGGATATCGGTACTTGGGAGTCGAGAAGAATCTTATCTTTTACAAAACCGATGAGACACGGCATATGGTTATCATTCATGCGGTGTTTGATCAACGGCAGGATTATCTCAGTATCATTCGAGGATTGTGAATGAGCGCCTGAATACAAATAAGGCCGGACATACTTGCGAAAGTGTGTCCGGCCTTTATCATCGAGAAAGATCTTTTAGGCTTCCGCCTTCGGCCCGATCAGGCCGTGGTACAGCACAGCGAGCGCGGCTGCGAGCAGAACACCGCCGACGATGTCGGTGAGCCAGTGGACGCCGCAGGCGAGACGGCCGAAGGTTACGACGGCTGCGACGATGATGCAGACGATGCACAGGAGCAGGCGGAGCACGCCCTTATTCATGCGGCGCACGATCTGGATCACGGCGGTAGCCATGACGAACACCAGCATGAGCGTGTGCGAGGACGGGTAGGACGATTCCTTTGCGGGGTCCCACGCGTTGGCCGGGCGGTAGTTGACGATGAGTACTTTGTCAAACAGGACGTACAGCGCGAGCATGACCGCGTAGCCGCAGCCGAGCAGGATGATGTCGCGGTCGACCTTGAGAAGCGACTTGCGCTTGATCAGCTGGCAGAGTCCGATCAGACCGAACACGGCGACGACGCCCCAGGTGAGGTAGCCGAGCACCTCGGTGACATCGTAGATCGTTCCCGCGTTGTCACAGAACAGGCCGGTCTCCGAGAAAAAGCGGTTTACGTCTGTGTTGAGTGTCGCAAAACCGAGCTGCGGGTTGGCCACATTGTTCGGCGCCACGGGGTGCTTGTCATAGGTCTGTACAAGGCCCGTGAAGATCAGGAACAACAGAAGCAGCACGATCCCGAGGATCAAAGAACGTTTATTTGTTTTCATGGTAAACTCCTAATTTCATCGCTTGCTGCGGGCCGCGTTGCGCACGACGGTGAACAGGCCGGTGAAGACGAGCACCACAATGGCATAGGCGAGCAGGATCAGAAGCGCGGGGATCGTCAGCTTGAGCTGCGGACGGCTGATCCCGTAGTAAATGATCTGAAAGTAAACAACCTCAACGAGAAATCCTACAAAGACAAACAGCAGAAGATTGTCGATGATGAATTTGGCGCTTGTGCGGAAACGGTCGCGGACCGGGTAGATCACGGAATCCACGAGGAAGAGAATTCCGGGGATGGTGATCATCATGTGGTCGAGAACCTTCTCGTCGGTGGCGACGTCGGTGTCAACGCCGGCCTCCTTGATGCCGAAGAGGATCAGCGTGATCCCGAGTGCCGCAGACAACACGGCGAAGACAATTTTGATGGTGCGGTCTTTCATGAACAAACCTCTTTTCGTAAGCAGGCTCGCGCCCGGAATGATTTCATTATCGCGTCTCGTACTGCGACTGCGGCGCGAATACGATCGGGCCGGATCCACGCAGGATCGTCGAATCATCGATCGGCATCGCTACCGTGAGCACGTCGCCCTCCTTTAGGCGGACATCCGGCAGGAACACCTCGGTCTCGGACACGACGATGGTGTCGCGCTGACGCTCGCCGTTGATGTAGATGTCGGTGAACGGCGTAAAATGATCGCCTCGCAGCTGCAGGTAGTACGTGCCCTCGGAGGCACTTGCGATCGCATGGTACGAGGTCAGTACGACATCGTGGAAGCCGAACGTCATCTGCGTCGGCTGGTACACATGCTGGCGGCCCTCCCACAGGAACTGCTCGCCGTAGAGCATGTCGTAGGACAGCAGCGAGAGATCCTTGAGATAGTTGCTCGTGTCATCGGAGTACATGTAGCTCTGATGCAGGCGTGTGATCAGGCCGGTGTGGTAGTCGAGCAGGTTCATCACGTAAGCGCTGAGCTGGTACGCCTCGAGGTCGCGGTGCGTGATCGGGAGCGTGAAGTTGGACCAGATCACGTACTCGGTCTGGAGCAGCTCGCCCTCGTTCAGATCGTCCTCCGAGAAGTTGAAGCCGGGCAGGTGGTCGCCGTACAGCACGAGCACCACGGGTTCGTCATAATTCTTGAAATACTCCATCAGCCGCGCGATGAGCGCATCCATCTCGTGGAGTTGGTTGATATAGTACTTTAAGCCGTTGATCGTGCCGTCGGCGTAAGCGTCCATGACGTCGGTCAGGTCGATCGCGTTCTCGAGGATGTCCTCGTCGGGGTATTTGCCGTGGCCCTGTACGGATACGGTAAATACGAGGTCGCTGCCCTCCGTGGAGTCGAGCGCCGTGAGGATCTCGTCGTAGAGGATCGCGTCGCGCGCCCAGCCTAGCTCGTTGCGCTCGACATTTTCCATCATCTCGATCGAGTCGTAGTCGTCAAAACCGAGGTTCGAGTACACGATGTGGCGGCTGTAGAAGGCGGCCGTGTTGTTGTGGATCGCGTGCGCGCTGTAGCCGAGCTCCTTGAGGTTGTAAGCGATGCTCTCGCAGGGCTTCTCGCGCAGGATCGTCTTGTACGGGTACTCGCCGGTACCGAAGTCGGCCATGTTCATGCCGGTCAGGACCTCAAACTCCGTGTTCGAGGTGCCGGCGCTGATGCTCGGAACGCCGAGCAGGCCGGAGTTAAAGTTGTTCCTAAGATATGTGAACGTGGGGATCGGATCCGTCTCGAAGTCGATTCCCTTGATTCGTTTCGGGTCGAAAAATGATTCCAGCTGGATGTAGATCACGTTCGGGCTGTCCTTCGCGACCGCCGGGGTGGGCGTCGTGCCGGAAGGGGTCTCCGCCGGGGACGGCGAGGGCGTTGTCACCGCGTTGATGACATTTTGCACGGACTCGCGGGAGTAACCCACGGGCTTTGCGATACCCTTGTCCAGGAGACTGCAGACAAAGCAGTACGGAAGGCCGTAATCCTGATACCCCTTGGCGGTGTTCGGGAGCTGCTTGGCCATGATGCCGACGCGGCGGCTGCCGAGGACTAAGAGGATGAATCCGAATATAATGGAGAGGCAGAGCGGGATCGCGTAGCGGTATTGCACGGGATCCTTCTGCTTCGGGAATTTGATGTATGCGAGGACGATGAGCATCAGGCCGAGGACGATCAGCAGACCGAGGCCGATGACCTGAAGCACGTTGTAGTACTTAAACAGTACGTTCCAGGCGTCGTCCAGCATTCGGAAGTCGTTGGCGTTAAACGGCGTGACGCGGTTGTGCAGCACGACGAAGTCGATGACACCGACCGCGATCCACAGGATACAGCCCAAAGCGTAGAAGAAGCCCCTGCGGCGGAACAGGATCGCCGGCGCGAGGAAGCACGCGATGATCAGCGTGTTGACCGTGGAGATCAGCGGATGCATGAACATGAATGCGATCGCCTTCCACAGCGAGAAACGCGACAGACTGTCGGTGATGAGATTGACAACGATCGCCAGGATCAAGATCTGGACGATGGAATAGCAGAACGGCTTCTTGGCCAGAACTCTGTGGAAGGAAGCCGAGAACGCTGCGCGGCGCTTTGCAAACTTGCTACGCGGCGCAGCAACTGCAGCAGAAGCCTTGCCCGAGCCTGCGTTCGCCTGCTTCGGTTGCGTCTGCTGTGCATTGTTTACCGATTGTACCCTTTTCTTTTTCTTATTCTTTTCCATGATGAATTACTCCGTACCCCACGAAGATACCTCTGCTCAGGCCCTGTGTGCCAACCCCGCGGCAAAAGGCCATACATAATTATATTAGCACATTTTCCGAAGCAAATCAACTGCCAGCACGGGGTGGGGCAGGCGACAGAGCCGCCCGGCATAATACGGAAAATGCAATACAAAAGGGGACACCGTCGGTGCCCCCTCGTTGTATCGCTTTGATCATGTTGTGTGGCTACTCTTCCTCCGTAGGCTGCCACTGTCTTTGGCTCTGTTTGCTCCTCCACACCAGGAACACGGTCAGGTGCAGGACGGCCGTGACGGCCCAGCTGATCGGGTAGGAGATGTAGAGGACGCGCAGCGTGTGGTGCGTCGCAAAATAAGTGTAGATCCAGGTGATGCGGAAGCCGCACACGCCGAGCAGCGAGACGATTGTCGGCAGCAGCGAGAAGCCGATGCCGCGCAGCGCGCCGACGAGGACGTCCATGACGCCGCACAGGAAGTAGGTCTGGCAGATCACGCCGAGTCGCACGAAGCCGTACTCGATCGCCTCGGGCGTCGAGGTGTACAGGCCGATGAGCGGGCGGCGGAACAATAACGCGAGGCCGCCGAGGCTTGCGCCGAACAGGAAGACGTAGATGAGGCCCCAGGCCAGCGTCTTGCGGACGCGGTCCATTTTCCGAGAACCGAAGTTCTGGCCGGTGAAGCTCAGCGTCGTGTGGTGCCATGCATTCATGGACACGTAGATGAAGCCCTCGATGTTGATGCCGGCGGAGTTGCCTGACATAGCGAGCTTGCCGAAGGAGTTGACTGACTTCTGGATCAGCGTGTTCGAGAGCGAGAAGATGCAGCCCTGCAGTCCCGCGGGAAGGCCGATCCGCGCGATGAGCGCCAGCTTGCGGGGGTGGATCTTGAGCGCCGAGAAGCGGAACCGGCAGGCGTTGTCCTGATGCATGAGGTTGTTAACGACCAGTATGGCGGAGATCAGTTGGGAAATGACGGTCGCATACGCGACGCCGGACACTCCGAGGCCGAGGGACATCACGAAGATCAGGTTGAGAACGACGTTGATGACGCCGGCAAACGCGAGATAGTAGAGCGGACGGCGCGTGTCGCCGATCGCGCGCAGGATCGCGCTGCCGAAGTTGTAGACCATCATGATGGGCATGCCCATAAAATAAATGCGCACGTAAACAGACGCCATCGGCAGTACGTCGCCGGGCGTGTCCATGAGCGTGAGAAGAGGACGTGCGAATGCGAAGCCGACCGCCGCCAGCAGAACGCCGCTCACAACGCTCACAAAGAGAGCAGTGTGCACGGTCTCCTCAACGTCGCGGTCCTGCCGTGCGCCGACATAGCGCGCGACCAGAACGTTCGCGCCGACGGAGAGTCCGAGGAAGAGGTTGGTCAACAGATTGATCAGCGGCCCGGTCGAGCCCACGGCCGCAAGCGCCTCGTTGCCGACACAACGGCCGACGACGATCAGGTCGGCGGCGTTGAAGAGAAGCTGAAGGACGCTGGAGAGGATCAGCGGCAGTGCGAAGAGAAGCATCTTCTTCGGCAGGGAGCCGCTGCACATATCAATTTCATAACGTTTTTGACGTGTCATAGCTATCACCGTTTTTTCGTGTATGCGCAACAATATACTACGGAAAACGACAAAAGGCAATAGCCTTTTATTTCTTCTTGCGGCGAGGTTTAGCGGCTTCCTGTGCCGCCTTGCGCTGTCCGGCGGAGCGGCCGACCAGATCGTCGGTCAGGATCATTTTTCGCAAAATGTTCTTCACGGTCGTGTCGAGGTCGCTTCCCTCACGGTAATCCGCCGGCTCGATGAAGTTGACGCGGTTGTCCGTGAGGAGCGGCTGCACCTTCGCGAGCGTCTCATCGCGGTACACGGCGACAGAGTAGCCGCCGTTGACCTTCACGAGCTTCATGCACGGCACGTCCGTGAGGCCGTCGCCGATGTAGATCATGTTGCGGAACGGCACGCGGCGCTCGTCCTCGGGCGTGTATGTGTTGAGGTCCGTGTCGTTGGAAATGTCGAGCACGCCCTTGTTGATGCGGAACAGAAACTGCGTCTTGGTCGTGTAGTTGACTGCGTTCTTCGGCCAGCAGGCAATGTTGTTCTCGTCGTACAGAAACTCGCAGGCGAACACCTCGCGGAACGCCCGGAACACCTCCGAGCCCTCGATGATCTCGCGCAGGCCGGACGAGATGATGTAGTGCTCCACGGTCACGCCGATCTCCTCGCCGAAGCGGGCGATGCGCGCAAACCAGTCCGTCACGCCGGGGAAGAACTCGAGGTCCTTGCCGAGCGCCACGAAATCCTCGCGGTGGATGCTCTTGTGCGCTGCGCGCGACTTCTCGAGCATCAGGTACATGTACGTGAGCACGCCGTCCATTTGGCGGTCCTTCGCAAGGGCTGCGGCCTCGGCCCAGAATGCCTTGGCGGTCATGCCGATGTTGGGGATGAACGTGTACTCCTGCATGTCCTTCGTGCAGAGCGTCTTGTCAAAATCATACATGATGGCCACGACGGGCTTTTGCTCGTTTTGATTGTTCATACCCCGGTACCTCCTGCGGTGGATTTTCGTTGTCTACAGAATACCACGGTGCAGGGGGATTTACAAGGATTCGAAATTGCTTGATAAACCACGGCACGTGTGGTAGATTGTTTGCGTGGGCGCCCGATCGCGGACGCTGCAATGTCATAGGACGGAAGAGATTCCGCGGCTGGAGAGGACATGAATCGAAACAAGAATCTGAAAGACAATGAAACTGAGATCATAGAGGAAAATGCCTCGGCGAAGCCCGTTGAAAAGCTTACGGACAGCGGGAGCGGGAAGCACTCGGAGGGCAAGGCATTGAAGTGGATCCTGATCGGGCTCGGCGCCGCCTGCCTGCTCATGGTGATCTTCCTTCTGCTGCTGCACGACTCGGGCTCCAAATTCGTCCGCTACGTGTCGGACTACGGGTACTCCGTGGAGTATGATGAGTCGCGGTACGTGAGGGACCTGGTCCGTTTGGACGAAAAGCCGACGTATATGGTAAGGATCGGATTCAAGGAGAATCCGTACATGAACTTCCTGAGCGTGCTCGTGTACGAGGACAAGACTGAGAACATCAACGACGTGATCGCGGCGTTCCAGCCGGATTACGATCTCGGCGTGCAGGAGAAGGCGACGTTCGGTGCGGGCAATTACTCTGCCATGCGCCTCTACTACACCGACAAGTCCGGGGATGAGCCCGTCGATGTCGAGTACTTCTACAACGCGGAGCGCGGCGTCATCGTGACGGTGTCCTACGACAAGGCACACAAGAGCGAAGTCGAGCGCATGCTCGCCTCCCTGAAGTTCAATGAGTGGTAATGTTTATAAGCGACAGATCAGTCGGAAAATGATAAAAAAGTGACAGGGCAACTCTCCTGTCACTTTTTGCTTGCGTTATTTCATTTTCCGAATCTTATCTCCGGAACAGCGGCGTCGAAAAATACCGCTCTGCCGTGTCGGGCAGTACCGTGACGACCGTCTTTCCGCGGCCGAGCTTCTTCGCCATGGCGATCGCGGCGGCGACGTTGGTGCCGCTCGAGATGCCGCAGAGGATGCCCTCCTTGGAGGCGAGATCGCGCGAGGTCTGCAGCGCGACTTCGTCCTCGACGATGAAGATGTCGGAGTAGATCGAAGTGTTGAGATTGTCGGGGATCAGGCCGTCGCCGATGCCCATCTGCAGGTGCGTTCCGATGGAACCGCCCGAGAGGATGGCCGCGTTGGCAGGCTCAACCGCCCAGATCGTGATGTCGGGGTTCTGTGTGCGGAGAACCTCGCCGATGCCGGAGATCGTGCCGCCCGTGCCGATGCCGGAACAGAAGCCGTGGATCGGCCCCGCAACCTGCTCGAGGATCTCAACGCCGGTGTGGTACTTGTGCACCAGCGGGTTGTTCGGGTTGGAAAATTGTTCGGGGACGAAGACGTTGGGGTCCTCCTCCGCCATGCGAAGAGCCGTGTTCAGGCACTCCGCGATGCATGCGCCGATGTCGCCGGCGTCATGGATGAGAATGACCTCCGCGCCGTAGTGGTTGACGAGAAGACGGCGCTCCTCGCTGACCGAGTCGGGCATGATGATGATCGTGCGGTAGCCGCGCACCGCGCCGACGAGCGCAAGGCCGATGCCCTGGTTGCCGCTCGTGGGCTCCACGATGATCGTGTCCTTGTTGATGCGGCCTTCCTTCTCCGCCGCGAGGATCATATTGTAAGCCGTGCGGGTCTTGATCGAGCCGCCGACGTTCAGGCCTTCGAATTTGACGAGGATCTCCGCGTCATCCGGTCCGGTCATATGCTGCAGACGGATGATCGGGGTGTGTCCCATAGCCTCGAGAATGTTGTTGTAGATCATAGGATTGCGATACCTCCGTGTCCGGCATTACACTGCGCGGACATACGAAAGTGTATCGGATTACGGGGGGAAAGTCAAGGAGAACCTTCAGCCGTTTCTCCTTGCGAAAAACCCGTATTTGTAATAAGATAAGGAAAATGCGAGAAAGGAGCGGGCGTATGTGGGAGAAACTCGGACAGTATTTTTCGGGACGCGGTTTTCATGAAGTCAATCTGAACCGGAGCGATATGCGCCTGTTCTATGCTTCGGAGGGCAAATCGGCGGACCCGATCCTGATGATCGCGGACGCCGCGGTCGCGGAGCTTTCGCGCGAGCAGTACCTCGGATACCTCGAGAAGATCCGCGGGATCTTCCTGCGGCAGGGCTTCGAGACGGTGTCGATGCTGACGCTGTTTGTGACGAGTCGGATCGAGCGGTGCCGCGAGATCGGCGAGGAGACGGCGTTCTGGATCGTGGACGGCGAGTACGGCCGCCTGATCGTGTACGAGAACCAGCCGGAGGACTTCCTCGGCATCCGTACCGTGATCGACAACAACCTTCATTTCGGCGGGCACAGCCGCAACGCGGAGGGCGCCCAGACCGACTTAAATCACAGCAATCGGAATATACAGGCGTACCGCGAGGAGGCCGACCGGCAGCGGCGGCTGCGCGCATCGCGCAGGCACGCACGCTTCCAAAATGTGTGCGTGGTGACGTACGGACTGATCATCGTCAATGCGATCATTTTCCTGTTGACCGATCTCTTTGAGATCACGTCGATCCTGCAGGGCGGCTGGATGAGCTGGAAGACGGCGTTCGGCGACCATGAGTACTGGCGCCTGTTCACGTGCATGTTCCTTCACTTCGGCATCGACCACATCGGCGGCAACATGATCGCGCTGTTTGTGTTCGGCGAGATCCTCGAGCGGCACATGGGCCGCAGCCGTTACCTGATCCTCTATCTGGTGTCGGGACTCGGCGCGTCCGTGATCTCGTGCGTGTTTTACCATTTTCTGACAGATATGGACCCGTACTCCGTGGGCGCGTCCGGCGCGATCTACGGACTGATGGGCGCCATGGTGGCGATGCTCATCAAGCACCGCGATCTGCGGTCCCGCGATTACGGCATGCGCCTCGGCGTGTTCGTCGCGTACCTGGCCTACACGTTCCTGCGGGGGGACACTGCGGTCAACCACGCGGCGCACTTCGGCGGCATGGTCTGCGGCGTGATCCTCTACCTGATCCTCGACGCCGTCAAGACAGCACGCGGGCGCGACTGGCAGCGGAAGCTGCGCGACTGAAAGGGAAAACTATGTTTCGCATGTGGATAAAGCTTTGGAAAGACAACCGGCTCGTCAAGGACCTTACGGTGGAAAATGCGGAGCCCGTGAACCGCACCAAGAAGGTCTTCGACGCGATGGACCGCGCCTGCGAGGCGTGGAACCTGCCGAAACCGATCTGGCTGCAGAACAATTTAAAGGAGTTCAAGAAGAGCTCGCGCACACGATTCGGGCCGGATTCCTTCATCGAGTCCGTGGACTTCGACTGGCTCGAGCTGCACGTGATCGAGGAGGATCGCTAGCCGTAAGAACGGCGGACCGCCGACCGCGGGGTGTGGACTTTCGCGGGCGGTTATGATATAATGATAAGACGCCGCAAGGGATGAAAAACGGCGAGGAAAGGAGCGGAAGCATGGCTTACATAGCATTGTATCGGAAATTCCGACCGGGCACATTTGACGAAGTCAAGGGCCAGGACGCCGTGGTCACCACACTGCGGAACCAGCTGCGTACCGGCAGGATCGGCCATGCGTACTGCTTCAACGGAACGCGAGGCACCGGCAAGACGTCGGTGGCGAAGATCCTGGCGAAGGCGATCAACTGCGAGAACCCGGTGGACGGCAACCCGTGCAACGAATGCGCCATGTGCAAGGCGATCAACGCAGGCAGCTCGATGAACGTGGTCGAGCTCGACGCGGCGTCGAACAACGGTGTTGCCAACATCCGCGAGATCGTGGATGAGGTCCGGTACTATCCGACCGAAGGAAAATACAAAGTCTATATCATCGATGAGGTGCACATGCTCTCGACGGGCGCATTTAACGCGCTGTTGAAGACGCTCGAGGAGCCGCCGTCGTACGTGGTGTTCATCCTGGCGACGACCGAGGTGCACTCCATTCCGATCACGATACTGTCCCGTTGCCAGCGGTACGATTTCAAGCGGATCAAGCTGGAGACGATCACGGAGCGGCTGCTGGAGCTGTGTGAGCGCGAGCAGATCGGGACCGAGGAGAAGGCCATGCGCTATGTGGCCAAGCTCGCGGACGGTTCCATGCGAGACGCGCTGTCGCTGTTGGAGCGGTGCGTGTCCTACTACGCGGGGCAGGAGCTGACGTACGATCGCATCATGGAGGTGCTCGGCACGGTCGATGTCGAGACATTTGCCAAGGCACTGCGGTACATCCATGACGGCCGCGTGACGAAGATCATACGCCTGCTGGACGAGATGACCGTCGCTGGGCGCGAGCTGCCCCGGTTCATCGTGGACCTCACGTGGTACCTGCGCAATCTTCTGCTGGCACAGTCCGGCGAGGATCTGAGCGAGGCGCTCGAGATGTCCGGCGATCAGATGAAGATGCTGGCCCACGAGGCCAAGGTATACACGCCCGAGGAGTTGATGCGCTACATCTCGGTGCTGTGTGAGCTGACGAACCGGCTGCGCCATGAGTCGCAGAAGCGCGTGCTGATCGAGATGACGGTCGTGCGTCTGTGCCGGCCGCAGACCGATGTGAACACGGACGCGGTGCTCGACCGCATCCGCCGGCTGGAGAGCGAGCTCGCCGTCCTGAAGAGGACCGGAGTCGCGGCGCCGGTGGCGGAGCCCGAGGAGGAAGCGCCGAAGGAGAAGGTGAAGCTGGCGATGCCGGAGCATATCCTCGACGTCGCGCGCAACTGGGATTCCATGTGCGGCATGATGCAGAACCCGCTGAAGATCACGCTTTTGGCGTGCACGCCGAGCCTCAGCAAGAGCGGCAACCTTCAGATCGTGTGCAACGCGCAGACGGACTACGACCTGCTGATGTCGGAGCAGCACATTGAGCAGATCGAGCAGGCGATCGAGAAGACGATCCGCCACAAGGTGACGGTCGAGGTGCGGCAGATCGGCGAGGCCGAGGCGGCGAGCGACGTGGTAGATCTTCGCGACGTGGCCGAGGACCGACTGGGCGACATCGAGATCGAGTTCATCTAGGACGGGACCATTTTCCGACGCAAAATGAAACCAACACACTTCAAATAACAGACAAGAGAAAAGGAGAACCAGAACATGGGCAAGAAGGGCGGATTTTCCGGCGGTATGCCGGGCAACATGAACAATCTGATGAAGCAGGCACAGCGCATGCAGCGTCAGATGGAGGAGAAGCAGAAGGAGCTTGAGAGCAAGGAATGGGAAGCGACCGCAGGCGGCGGTGCCGTTAAGGTTCGCGTTTCCGGCCAGAAGGAAGTCGTTGCGATCGAGATCTCCAAGGACGTTGTGGATCCCGATGATGTTGAAATGCTGCAGGATCTGATCATGGCAGCGGTCAACGAGGCGATGCGCAACATGGAGGCTGAGACCAACGAGGCGATGAGCGGTATCGCAGGCGGACTTGCAGGCGGCCTCGGCGACTTCGGCGGTTTGTTCTGAGAAGACGCTGATCAGATCAGCATTTTCTCATAACCTCCGGTGGATCGCACGAATGCGCAGCGGAATTCCCGCTTCGCGGGCGCGCATTCGGCGGCGATTGGCGCAAGCGCCAATCGATTCAATAGGGGTATCATTTTCCGAGGAAGAAGTACTTTTGAGGAGTGACTGCCGTGGACTATTACAGCAAGACGATAACGAAACTGATCGCCGAGCTCGGGCATCTGCCGGGGGTCGGCCAGAAATCTGCGCAGAGACTCGCGTTCCACATCCTCCATATGCCGGAGGAGCAGGTGCGCACGCTCTCGGAGGCGATCCTGACGGCGCGGACGAGCGCGCGGTATTGCCGTGAGTGCTTCACGCTGACGGACGAGGACATCTGTCCGATCTGTTCGAGCGACAAGCGCGACCACAAGACCATCATGGTGGTCGAGGACACGCGCGACCTGGTGGCGTACGAGAAGACCGGGCAGTACCATGGCGTGTACCATGTGCTGCAAGGTGCGATCTCGCCGCTGCAGGGCATCGGCCCGGCCGACATCCGGCTGAAGGAGCTGATGATCCGGCTGCAGGGCGACGTCGACGAGGTCATCATCGCGACCAACTCCACCGTGGAGGGCGAGGCGACAGCGACATTTATCAGCAAGACATTGAAGGACACCGGGATCCGCGTCACGCGCATCGCGAGCGGCGTGCCGGTGGGCGGCGACCTGGAGTACATCGACGAGGTGACTCTGTTGAAGGCTCTGGAGAACCGCAAGGAACTGAACTAGTAAGAAGAAGGCAGGTATTTTCGGTTGGACGAAGCGACCAAACAAGTGACTAAAGAATACACGGGGGCATCCCGCTTTCGCCCGATCTATGTGTTGATCGCGGCGTTGGTGCTGGTGGTTGCCGGCGTTGTGTTCGGTATCTGGATGAACCGTCGCGCAGACCGCAGAACGTACGCTGCCTATGACGTGATCAAGACCAAACAGCTGCCGTTCACCTCGGTCAACGGAACGTTGCCGATCCGCGGCGGCGTAATGCGGTACTCGAGGGACGGCGCCGAGGCGATCGACCAGAACGGCGAGAGCCTGTGGAACGTGTCCTACAACATGGCCAACCCGGTGGCGGACACGTGCGGCCGGTACGCGGCGATCGGTGACTCGGGCGGAGTGTCTTTGTACATTCTCGACGGCTCCGGTGCATTTGAGAGCGTGACGGTCAACCATGCGATCGTTCGCGTCGCGGTGGCGGCCAACGGCGAGACCGCAGTTCTGATGGACGACGGCATCGACGCGTACATCGCGATCTATCACGCGAACGGACAGTGCGTGGTCGACATGAACCGCGTCACGTCGGTCGACGGTTTTCCGCTTGACCTGGCGATCTCGGAGGACGGATCCAAGCTGGTGATCTCGTATGCCTACTTTGTGGATGACGTCATCCGCTCGCAGGTTGTGTTCTACAACTTCGGCGGTGTCGGCAGAAGCTATAACGGTATGGTCGGCAAGGCGGAGTCCGTGACGACCAAATATGAGGACAACCTCTACGCGGACGTGGAGTTCGTGACCAACGATCGCGTGGCGGTGTTCGGCGACAGGAGCACGCTCCTGTATGAGATGGAGGAGATCCCGAGCCTCGAGCCGACGGAGATCGAGTACAACGGTACGCTGCGCCGCTTCGCGTTCAGCAACCAGTACATCGGATTCCTGTCGGAGGAGCGGGACGCGGGGCACATCACCTTCGCAGTCACCCTGTATGACACGAACGGCAAGCAGGTGGAGCGCCGGCAGGTGGACAGCTACTACAGCGGCTTCCGCATCGACGGCAAGGATGTGCTTCTGTACAGCGACGTTTCGCTGTACATTTACCGAATCAAAGGAAAGGACAAGTACAAGTCCTCCGTGACGCAGTCGATCACGTACTGCTACGCCACGGACAAGGACACGAATTTTGTTATCATCAGCGATAACAAGTTTAACCGCATCCGCCTGATCGGCGGCGAGTGAGTGCGGGAGAGGAGAGAAACGTATGAATTGGATGTTAGTAGGATGTGGGGCGATCGTCCTGATCTGTGTGATCTGGGGATGGATCCGCGGTTTTGTGAAAATGGTGTTCCATTTTCTGGCGGTAGCGCTTGCGCTCGTGCTCGCGGCGGCGTTGTGTCAGCCTCTGGCCAAGGTCGTGATGCAGCAGGAGAGTGTGGTGAAGTCCGTGAAGGGCCATGTCCGCGAGTCGTTGAATCTCGACAAGCTTGCGGAGAAAGGCACTATTTCCAGCGAGGACATTGACAAGCTGAAACTTCCCGATGTGGTGAAGGAGCAGCTGAAGGAAAATAATTCGGAGGAAGGCTTCAAGCTGTTCGATGCGGACAATGCGGCGGACTACGTGGAGACCCTCGTGACCAACGTGATCATTCGTGCGGCGTGCTTTGTGATCCTGTTCTGCACGCTGTTGGCGATCATCTACCTGTGCGGCGTTGCGCTCGACATCGTCACGAAGCTGCCGGTGTTGAGCACCATGAACCGGCTCTCCGGCGCGTTTGTCGGACTGTTCGTTGCGGCTGTGCTGATCCTGATGTTCTTTACGGCGATCACGGCGCTCGGCAACACGGAGTTCGGCAGAAACTGCCAGTCGGCGATCGCGGACAGCAACCTGCTCAGCTCGATCTACAACAACAATATCATTTGCGACGTATATCTCGATCTTACGGGCAAGCTGTAAGACCGTGACTCCGGCGCGACGGGCGCCGGACAGAGAAGAGAACAATTCGGAGGAAAAAGAAATGTTTGTCAAGATTCGCAGGGGGAAGCGCTGCGCTGCATGGATCGCAGTGCTCGCGATGATGGTAGCGCTGCTTGCCGCATGCGGCAGCAAGGACCCGGAGGAGCGCGATCCGAAAGCGGGGGACAAGGAGGTTACGGCAACGCCGGAACCGACGAAGGAGCCCGGCGGTGATGTGACGCCCACAGCGGAGCCGACGCCGGCTGACACAACGCCGACGCCCGAGGCAACCCCGACAACGGAGGTAACACCTGAGGCAACGCCCACGGCAGAGGTGACGCCGGAAGCGACGCCGACCGCGGAAGCAACGCCCACGGAAACGCCTACACCGGAGGCAACTCCTACGCCCACCGAGGTTCCGGCACCGACCGGATACCCGACCGCGACGCCGACCCCGGCAGCAGCGTTCGGAACCCATATGAACGATTACATCGGCACCTGGTATGCGAAGTGCGTGCAAGGTTTGGAGTCTGACCTTTCGGAGTGCAAGGACGATCCCAACAGCGATTATCGTCTCGAATTTGTCAACGATGAGTACGACACCGCCCGTTTGATCCACGCGTACGAACACAATACGGAAAATACCGAAGCGTGGGAGTGGACATACGAGTATGAGTTGCGCACCCAATTTTCCGAAGCGGAAATGAAGAAGTACAGAGACCTCGGCTACGGCATGGAGGAGATTGCGAAGAACCCGACGGACTTCTCGAAGGGACATCTCCTGTACACCTGCGTGGAGGGACCGCACGATGACGAAGATTACGGCATGTTCCTGATCGTGGATGCGAAGCAGGACGGCTCACTGGAAGTCGAGTTTGCCGGCGTATACAGCGGTGGCTCGTTCCCGGTGTTCACCGATTATGTGTTCGTTCGCGAGCGCGTGTATGAGGTGGGCAACTACTTCGAGGATTACGTCGGAATGTGGTACGCCCACGAGAATTACAACTGGGGCGACGGCAAGACGGAGACCTATCCGCACAACGACGGCAGCTGGGATTTCTCCGAGGACTACTACCGCATCTACATCTCGCCTTACGGGCAGCTTGAGATGGCGTTCGGCAAGGATCCGAGCGATGAGAAGACAAGCTACATCCTCTACTGGACGCTGCCGGAGGAGTGGGTGAAGCGGTTCCGCAATTACCCGTCCTTCCCGGAGGGACTTCAGACCAACCTGAACGACAAGACGCTCGTCTTCGCGAGCCTCGACGGTTATGTCCTGGTTGTCGCGCGGATGCTGAACGACACGACGCTTCATCTTACGATCGACGCGGGTGAATATCCGTATGAGCTCACGCTCACGAGAGAGCACGCGTACGATTACGACTGTGCTTCGATCTTCATGGACTATGTGGGATACTATGAGCTCAGCGAGCACGTGGTCGACGGCGCCATCGTGAAGGTGACGGATCCGACCCCGTATGTGGAGATCAGGATCACCCGCGACGGAATCCTCACGGAGATGTACAGCGGAAGTCTCGTCGACTATACGCTCCGCACGAAGGAAAATGCGACGAACGATCCGGCGTGGTACGCAGAGCACGGCCTTGACAAGCTGTATACGAACAAGGACGAGCAGCTCTGGGTATTCCGCAGTACGAGCACGGATTTCAATAAGGATGCGATCATCGTTGTTCGGATGGTGGCAGACGGCGAACTTCTCATCGCGTCGTACAGCGTGAACAACGGCACCTACTACGAGTCGACATACGCAAAATACACCCGCGAATCGGGTGAGAGAAAATAATGCCGCACAAATACTGTGGCAATGATGGAGGATACGGACCATGAATCCGATTTTGGAACAGTTCGGACGCTACGGGATCATCCCCGTGGTGAAGATTGATCGCGCGGAGGACGCCGTGCCGCTTGCAAAAGCGCTGTGTGACGGCGGACTGCCGGTGGCGGAGGTGACCTTCCGCACGGCGGCGGCAGCGGAGGCGATCGAGGCGATGTGCAAGGCTTTCCCCGAGATGCTTGTCGGCGCAGGCACCGTGCTTACCACGGCGCAGGTCGATGCGGCGATCGCAGCGGGAGCAAGATTTATCGTGAGTCCCGGACTGAACCCGAAAGTCGTTTCTTATTGTATAGAGAAGAATATCCCCGTTACGCCCGGCGTCACCAGCCCCTCGGAGATCGAGCAGGCGCTGGAGCTCGGCCTTGAGGTCGTCAAATTTTTCCCTGCAGAGGCGAGCGGCGGCCTTGCGAAGATCAAGGCCTTGGCGGCGCCCTACGGCGGCATCCGTTTCATGCCGACGGGCGGGATCAATGCGGACAACCTCAATTCCTATCTCGCGTACGACCGCGTGCTTGCGTGCGGCGGCAGCTGGATGGTGTCCGCCGACCTGATCAACGCAGGGGATTTTGCGAAGATCACGGAGCTCACGCGCGAGGCGGTTGCAAAGATGCTTGGTTTCGCAATCAAGCATGTCGGCATCAACAGCGAGAACGAGACCGAGGCGAAGCGCACCGCAGACCTCTTCTCGACCATCTTCGGCTTCCCGCAGCTCGAGATCCCCGCATCGTACTTCTGCGGACAGGGCATCGAGGTGATGAAGACCATGGGCCGTGGCAAAATGGGCCACATCGCGATCATGACCTGGTCGGTGGAGCGCGCGATGGCATATCTGGAGCGCAACGGTGTCGAGCTCGACTACAGCACGCTTCGCAAGGATGCGAAGGGCAAGCCGGAATTCATTTACCTGAAGCAGGACTTCGGCGGATTTGACATCCACCTCGCTGTGCGGAGGGCATAACGTATACGGAATTGTTTGTGATACACGGGGACGGTTCTTTTGTCATGTCGTTCGCGATGAGACAAAATAACCGTCCTCATGTTACGCTTTCAAAGAAAGGAGACACAATGAGCAAGCGATCGGAGCGAAAGCAGCGGAAGCAGGAGAAACTCAAGAAGGATGTGCGCATGGGATGGATCGTGGCCGGTATCGGGATCATTTTCCTTGTGCTCGGCATCGTCGGCGTGATCCTCGAGGTCTCGGAGTACCGCGAGTACACGACTGCGAAGGAATCGATCAAGGTGCCGTGTGAGATCACGTCAGTCTCGGTCCGTACGGCGGAAAATGAGTACGGCACTAAGGAGACGGTCTACGACACCAAGCTGACGTTTGACGTGGACGGTGAGAAGTACAGCGGTGAGAAGCGGTTCTACGAGAAGGTGAGCAAGGGAGATACGCGTGAGGTTGCGGTTTATCAAAAGAGCAACGGGAAATACGCCGTGGTTCGCACGACCAATGAGGTTGCCTTATTCTATGAGTTGGTGATCCCGGGGATCGGACTGCTTGCAGGGTTGCTTCTGACCGCCGCGGGAATCGTCGTCGCCGTCAGCAGCAAGAAGGAGATGAAAGCGAAATAGTGTCCCGAAAGGTGCCTCAACACCATATCTTGTGTGCCGTCGGATATCCGTGAAAAATGCACAAAAAAAGCGCCGGAAACGTGTGGAAAAAGTACAAGAAAGGTGTTGACAGAAAACCTGTGCTGTGGTACAATTCACTTCGCGCTCACCTCTAAGGGCGTTGCGCAGATCCGTTGCAATCCCTGTTAAAACAAGGCGTTGCGCGGGAAATGAACCTTGAAAACCGAACAGTGAAACAACCTTGAAATTCGTTTTGAAGTTTCTGGCAACAGAAGCGAACTTTCACAATGTAAATTTCAGGATACAAAGGCTTTTTAAAAGCTAGCGTAGGACTGAGAGAATCAACTTTTAACGAGAGTTTGATCCTGGCT
>JAFZMO010000146.1 GCA_017551165.1 Lachnospiraceae bacterium | reverse complement strand
TATCCGGACGTTGTGGAGTCCGGCCTCGGCGGCGAGTCGGCCGTCATCAAATCGCATCATAACGTAGGCGGTCTGCCGTCCTATGTAAAATTCAAGGAGATCGTGGAGCCGCTGCGCTACCTCTTCAAGGACGAGGTCCGCAAGGCCGGCCTTGAGCTCGGTATTCCGGAGAAGCTCGTGATGCGCCAGCCGTTCCCGGGCCCGGGTCTCGGCATCCGCATCATCGGCGATATCACCGAGGATAAGATCCGCATCGTACAGGACGCGGACTACATTTTCCGCGAGGAAGTCGGCAAGGCGCTCGACGCGTACAAGAAGGAGACCGGCGAGGTCGCTTCGTGGAAGCCAGACCAGTACTATGCGGCGCTCACGAACGTTCGCTCCGTCGGCGTCATGGGAGACGAGCGCACCTACGATTACGCGATCGCGCTCCGCGCAGTCCGCACGACGGACTTCATGACCGCGGACTCCGCGCACATTCCTTATGAGGTTCTCGACATCGTCATGAACCGCATCATCAAGGAGGTCCGCGGCGTCAACCGCGTATTCTACGACCTTACGAGTAAACCGCCGGGAACAATCGAGTTTGAGTAAAAGCACATAATAAAGTGCACATAACAGTGAGAGTAGAAGTCCCCGATCCTTGCGACCGGGGACTTTTTGCTGTTCAATATGATTGCGATATGGTACAATTAGAAAAATACCAAGTCAGAGATTATGCGAGGGAGATCGTACGATGGAAATGAAAGACCTCATAGCAATTCAGCATAGGTGTGAGCAAGCCACAGCGGGTCCTCGATCGCCGATCAGGATTTTATCGCTTCCTGCAGGCAGGATGTGCCGCTGTTGATCGATGAAATCATGCGGCTTAGGAAAATGTTGACCGACAACGAAATTGATCCTGATAATGGATCGTAAAACATCGGTTTTTTATGTCCCTCGGAACGGCAGATATCTTTTGGCATTTATGTTATGGAGATTATAAATCAATGGTTGATTTGTTTACTGAGGAAATCTACAAAAATGTTGTTGAAGGCAACATGGAATTGTACAAACAGTTCTTTTCGTGTGATCCTAATGAGGAAGGTACAATCGAATACTGGAAGAATGCCATTGGTTTATACAATAGACTAGATGATGAAGGAAAGCAGGTATTGTTTTCAATAATCAAGAGTACTATCGTTGACACAATATCAAATGTTATGGCTATTCTTGACGGATTCGAAGGACCGGAAGATATATCAATCAAGGTTCAGCTGAATGATCATGAAAATGACTGTGAATTGCAGGATTCATTTTTGGCATATGTTGAGGATCGCGAAGAAGAGTAGCAATATTTCGGGATAGTAGATCAGAGGTTAATATGTTTACAAAACACGATTATAAACTAGGAGAATATATTCTTTCCTGAGATTGGGATCCGGATGAACATAATGCCGGAAATCTTAAGAAGAACAATCTTTACATAGACGGTGTTTGGAATATGTGTGATATAGTTGTCGCAAAAAGACCTGATACTTGCGTCGGTCTCCAGGTTATCGATAATAAGTCTTTCAGTTTCACCACCTTTTTGGGAATGAAATACAACATGATTATCACCGGTGGAAAAGTAGAACTGATATCAAAGATGTGTGTTAAGTAGGAACTAAGTGAACTGGGGGGATAGTAATGTGAGCAACTTTGATAAGCTGGTGGAAGAAGCCATGGAAGAGATACGATTATTACTCAGGAATCCGGATGTCCGACCTGCCTATATGACTTATGACCGGTTAAGAGACGTGCAAAGTGAGATTTGCAGGATGATCCGGGTCAGAGATCCTGAAAAGTTCTATCCGTATTATCCGAAGGGATTAGCTGATGCCTGCTGGCTGCCGGACCACCCTCTTGTAATAAAACTGAATAAGATCGCAGATATGTACATAAAAGGAGGAAAATGAGTATGAAGCGTTCGTTGATAAGAAGAGGAATTGCAGTATTTTTGAGTTTGGCACTGATCGTGTGCTGTTTCGGGGTTGCATGTATGGATGCGTACAAAGCTTATGCCCAGCCTTCGGAGGAGCAGTATCTGTTGATCGACGGTTATGCCAACCAATGGGCGCGAAGTGATTTGCGCGCGTGGCTGAACGGACTGACGAAAGTGGACAACAATCTGCCGCTTGACGGATCCCATGGAACGAAGGGAGGAGCTGATGCTCCGAATTTCCTGGATTGTTTTACTACGGCAGAGCTTGCTCTGTTCCAGCCGCAGGAAGTTGTCACAACGATGTTCAATGACGGCAAATTCTGGGGGACAACAAGTGAAGTTGTAACGAAAGACCTGTTTTGGCTTCCCAGTGGATGCTATAAAGTAAGTGATGACGAAGAGTCGGTCTTTTTGGATTATTTTGACCAGTTGATCAGTGCCGATCCGGGTTATGATCTGAGTTATTACTATTCATACATTCAAAAAGTGGAAAATGGTCAGGTCGCACAATGGAGGGACATCATTCCGATTCCGTACTGGGCCTGTTCGGCGAACTATCCGTGGCTTCGTTCTCCGGCATATAACGACAAGGGGAATGTAGTATCTTCTGATTATGGTTGGGATGTCAGCAGCAATGAGATCATCGACACTGGGAACACAAATAAGATCCGCACATATGCCGTTTGTGCATGCGGCAACATCGTTTTGCCGTCGGATTTGTTTACAGCTGTTGCTGCTGCTCCGACAGTAACGAACACAAGTCTATTAAAAATTGAAATCAGCGAGTATTCTAAATTGGATGTAAAAGACGATAGTTTTGTCCCGTCCTGGGGAATGTATCTGAAAGAGATCAGTGCAGAGATCAAACTTGATGGCGAAGTCACATACAATACCAGTAATAATGAATTGACATTTACCTCTAGTAATCCACTGCCTAAGGACAAGTATTTAATGGTACAGGTATATAAGTCGTGGGATAAGAATACTCCTACGGAAAATGCAGCAGCCGGAGACACTGTTTGTATTGGCAGTATTGAGGTTTTGGGCGAGGATACAACTTCCGTGACGTTCACAAATACGTTGGATCTGAAAGGGTATACGGTGAAGGTCTGGGCGGAGACCCCGGCGACAAATGATTCACTGGCAAGCGCTTCGGAACCGTTGACGTTCATAATCAGTGAAAGCGGAGTTGCCGAGGTTGCCAACGAGACCCAAAGCACAAACCCTCGTGTTTTCGCATATAAGAGTGACCTGTCGTGTTCCTGGGGCGTATATGGCAGTGAGGAAGAATGCACTTTCCTTGAAGGCAGAGAATTCGACGAGGATCAGTCCTATGTCGGTGTAAATGCTACATATCAAAAACTGTATATCGGAACAGGAACCGATAAAAAGCCAATCGAGTGGTGGATTGCCGGTCGCAACGGAAACACGTTAACACTTTATCAAAACAGCGCCAACACGGGTGATGAATATACCAATCTTGTCGGCTTGCCCAGCCCGCAGTATGCGCATGAGTTTAATTCTACCGTGAGTGAATATACCGGAGACAGTTTTGCAAAAAATCCTTCGCTTCATCTTGCGGACGGGTTTACGGCTGATGATATCGCGGACTTTGTCCCGAAGGTAACGTTGAAAGCAAAGGAAGAGGATTCGGAAAGCCTGGAGGCTTCGGCAGATACTTTTTCCCTGCAATTTTGCAAGACCACGGGCTATGAATGGACAGATGCCCCTGACACCAGCGGAGAGTACTACGTGCGCGCTGCATTTTCCGGTGAAACGATTGACGGTACGGAGTATGCGCCCTGCTTTTCCAATGTACAGATCATCGATGTGACGGCACCCGTCTGTGTGATCGATGTTGCGATAAAAAACGGTGAGAAGGAAGCGGAGGAGGAGCAGATCACAATCGGAGGAGTCCTTGCATTGACAGCGGAGGTATCCCCTGACAACGCGGACAACACGAAAGTAACATGGAGTGTGACCGCGGGAGATGCCTTGATCATGCTGTACAAGGATGAGGACTGCAGCGAGGAATTGTCCTCGTCGGAAGAAGTTGAAAGCGGCGCTGCCGTGTATATCAAAGCTTCGGACATTTGCGGGGAGGCGGCAGTAATGGTAACTACGGTCGGAGTCGATTCTGAGGGAGATCAGATATCGAAAACCTGCTTGATCACAGTAGTCGATGCCAATCAGCTGGTTATCGAATCCTCTACGCAGGACTGGGAATACGATGGCAAAGTACACTCGGGAACATACAAGGTGACTTACGGTGGCACAGAAGTGCCGGCGGATGCGAACAGTGGTGGTAAGGTGTTTACTCTTCCGACCGGGGATACCGTGACCATCACAACGACGGATACCGGTCTGAAAGGCGTGAAAGATTGCGCGGACAGTTCTGAGGGAAACAATACATTTTCCTATGAGCTGACCAATGAGGATTGCTATTTGGATGTGAAGAGCACGGTCGGTACGCTGTCGATCAGCCAACGAGAGGTAACATTGTCCTGGAGCGACCTGAAGTTCCCGTACGATGGGAAGGAGCATCAGCCGGTCGTGACGATAACCAATCTGGTCGAGGGCGATTCGTGCGAAGTCACTGTGGAAGGAACCGCCAAGGAGATTGGCAAGGATCACACGGCGACCGCGACAGTGCTCTCCAATGATAATTACAAGCTGCCGAAGGACTGTGGCATAACGTTCGAGATTTACGGATGCACGATAACATTTGTCGACGGCGATGGCAACGTGTTGCAGAGCGGCGTTGTTGCGTACGGTACGAAGCCTGTGTACACGGGAAATGTGCCGACGAAGAAGGCAACGCAGCAGTACACGTATACATTTAACGACACCTGGGAGCCCGAGATCACCGAGGTTACGGGGGATGCGACTTACACAGCACAATTTACGGCGACGGAGATCACGGCGGAAACAAAGAAGGAATACTATCTCAGTTCCGTAAAATACGGTGACGGAAGCGCTGCACTCGATCCGAAGAAGGATGTACCGATCCACACGAAGAGCGACGGGATCAGTTTGATCTTCGAGTACAAGAGCAATGTCGAGGATTCGTCCACATTCGATCACTCGAAGTCAATCCTTGTGGATGGAAAGGCAATCCCGACAGGTGGATCCAAGACGAGCCGGGGCAGTCTGATCGTGGAGCTCCTTCCGGAATTCCTTGACGGACTGGAGGTCGGGGAACACTCCCTGACTGCGACGTTTGACGATGTTGACGGTGACGTTGTTGCCAAGTTCCGTGTGGAGGAGAAGGCTGCGGAGCCGGAAGAACCGGAGACAAAGCCTGCGGAGCCGGAAGAGCCGGAGACGAAACCTGCGGAGCCGGAAGAGCCGGAGACGAAACCTGCGGAGCCGGAAGAGCCGGAGACGAAACCCGCAGAGCCGGAAACGAAGCCGGAGGAGCCGGTCCCTACGCCGACGACCGGTGATGTCATCAATTTGGGACTTTTGGTGCATGCGATGCTCGGTGCGGTTGTCATGATCATCGCAGTGAACAGGAGACGTCGCAGAGCGTAAAAGCGGCAGAAATTCGAATGCGAAATATAATAAATATTGGGGAAAAAGAATTACTTGGAGGGAAAGAATTTTGAAACAGAAGAAACGCATCGTTTTTCTGTGCCTGTTGCTGTGTGCAGTTGTAGTATTGTGCGCGTGCGGAGCGAGGATCGAAGACAATGACACGAAGGTAACGTCAACACCGACCGGAGTGCCGACGAAGAACGAGGAGACGCCGAAACCGGCCGCCGAAACGCCGACGGCAGTACCGACGGAGCCGTCTGCATTTTCCATATCATCGTTCACCGAGAACACGGAGCGGATGATCCGCGAGGCGGTTGAGCAGTACAACGCCGGTGATTACACAAGGCTGGACGAGCCGGTCAAGTACTATGTGCTTTGGCTCGGGTTCACGCACGTCACGTTCGGCGATCTGGATTTTCAGATGACCGACTTTGACCGCGAGTATCTGAAAGCGGTTGCCCTGAACTACGAAAAATCGGTGGAGAGCATTGCCGATCACAACATTGATATTATTGTGGATCTGCATTTTGTCGACGAGGTCGCGCCGCTCACGCAGTATCCCGGCGATGACTGGCTGTATCTCGAGCAGGAGACCGCGATGCCGTACATTGAGCAATACACCGCATCGCAGGAGGTTGACACCGTACTGACGACCGTGCAGACCGCCGGGGAGGAGAACCGCGCCCGGAACGAGTCGAAGGACGGCCACGGCGTTCACGACGTCATTCTCGGACTGGAGCTGGCGGGGATCACATCGTCCCTCGGCTACTCGACATTCAATCTGACGGAGCCGGCGCAGGGAACGTATCCGCTGGCAGATCCGGAGATCCCGTCACTGTATGCGACGGCGGTGGCGGTGCACGAGTGGATGCATCAGCTCGAGCCGATGAAGGAGCTGCTCGGCGTGGAGTACCCCGATACGCACGCGTATCAGGGAGCGACACCGGGCTATCAGCAGTACATCAACGGTGCGAACGACTACGATTTCTTTGAGTTCTACAAGCTCGTCCTGAAGGGCAAGCTGCCCTACGAGCATGACGGTACGGTCAAGCTGGTCGGCATGTATCCGAAAATGTGGCCGCTGATCAAGCGCAACATCACGAACCTCGGCTACTACACGATCGCCGCGGCCGACGGCAGCGGCTACCTGACGGGGCAGGAGGCGGACCCCCGCCTGACGCTCTCGAAGACGCCCTGCGTCTGGGACATCCGCTATTCGGGCGAGGGACACTATGTGTTCACGCCGAAGGAGCTCCCGACACTCCTCATTGATCTAGGGAACGCCTGGGATATGGAGGGCAACACGATCAGCCTGTGGCAGTACACCGGCTACGTCGACGCCCAGAGCTGGCTGTTGACGGAGCTGGAGGACGGCAGCTATTATATGAAGACGCCGTACCCGAGCGGTCGCGTGATCACGGTGACGGAGGGCGAGACTGCGCAGCTGTGTACGGTCGGTGCCGAAGGTGTCCAGAAGTGGACGATCGAAAAAGTGAAATGATCAAGGGAGGCGACATGTCCGGAGACGGTCATGGAGCCTCCGTTTTTGTTTCGGATGACATTTCAGTTGATTTTTTGTATAATTGGGAGAGAACATGTTGTTTCCGAACGCGGAAGTGGTATTCTTGGGTCACAAAGTGATCACGGAGGGTGTTGTGGAAGATAAAGTTTATCTGGTATTGCTGATCCTGGTGATCGTGGCGCTTATGGCGTGTCTGGTGATTCTGGCTTCGAACTACCTGAAACAGGCGAGCCGGAACCGGGCGCTCCGGGAGAGCCTCGACAATCTCAGTCAGCTGAACGACAGACTCAGAATGGACCGGCACGATTACCTGAATCACCTGCAGGTGGTATACGGGTTGATGGAGCTGGAGGAGTACGACGAGATGAACGAGTATCTCCGGAAGGTCTACAAGGACCTGCTGAAGACCGGCAAGGCCATCAAGACATCGAAACCTGCGATCAACGCTCTGCTGGCAGCGAAGTCGGCGGAGTCGGAGGCGAAGGGGATCGAGTTCCTGATCGAGGTCAAGTCGGACCTGGCGGGACTGCAGATCGAGGACTGGGAGCTCTGCAAGGTGCTCTCGAACCTGATCGACAATGCGATCCGTGCTTTGGGGGATTGTAATAGAGAAGAAAAAACCGTTCGCGTCAACATCACGGAGACGAAAGAGAGTTATCTCTTCGAAGTGGAAAATAACGGCCCGAAGATACCGGACGAGATTCGGGAGGCCATTTTCCGAAAGGGATTTACCACAAAAAAGGGCGAAGGCCATGGAATGGGGCTCGCGATCGTCACGAAGATTCTGACGGCGAACAACGGAACAGTAGCGTTGGAAACAGAAGAGGACCGAACCGTATTCACGGTGAGGTTCGGAAAGGAAGAATGAACATGGAAGCGATACAGATTCTGGGTATTGTGGTACTGATCATCGGCATTGTCCTGATCGGGATCGAGGTGTTCCTGCCCGGCTTCGGCGTGCCCGGTATCAGCGGAACCATCTGCACGATAGCAGGCGTGTTCCTCGTAGGACGGAACATGTCAGAGCGGGTGATCGTAGCAACGATCGCGATCGCGGTCATCGCGGTGATGATGGTGGTCTGCATCAAGCTATTCAATTCAAAGAAAGTGAAGTCGCCGATCAAGTTGGACACGGATCTTCAGGGACAGAACCTCTTCATCGAAGAGAAGGACATGGAGTATCTCATCGGAAAGAAGGGGCGTGCGATCTCGGATCTCCGGCCATCGGGCAAGGGCGAGTTTGACGGAGTAAAACTGAACGTGATCTCCACGGGGTACATTTGCAAGGGCAAAGCACTGGTGATCACATCGATTAAAAACAACAGTATTTTTGTAGAGGAGGACTAATATGGGAACAACTATTCTTTTGGCTACTTCGGGAACGCCTGTCATCATTGCAGCGATCATCATCGTATTGGTGGTTGTATTTTTCACAGTCATTCCGGTCGGAATGTGGATCTCCGCAGTAGCGAGCGGCGTTAAGATCGGCATCTTCTCGCTGATCGGTATGAAGATCCGCCGCGTGCAGCCGAAGAAGATCGTGGCGCCGATGATCAAGGCGACCAAGGCCGGCATGAACGTTAAGACCAATGAGCTTGAGGCGCACTACCTGGCCGGCGGTAATGTCGACAACGTGATCAACGCATTGATCGCAGCTGAGCGCGCCGGTATGGACCTGACCTTCGAGCAGGCTTCCGCGATCGACCTCGCAGGCCGCGATGTGTTCGAGGCGGTGACCATGAGCGTTACGCCTAAGGTTATTGAGACGCCGCAGATCTCGGCGGTTGCCAAGGACGGTATCGAGCTCTTGGTTAAGGCTCGTGTAACGGTCCGCACCAACATCAAGCAGTTGATCGGTGGTGCCGGTGAAGCGACGGTTCTCGCCCGTGTCGGTGAGGGTATCGTCACGACCGTAGGTTCCGCAACGACGCACAGCAGCGTGCTGGAGAATCCGGATGACATTTCCAAGGTCGTTCTCGAGAAGGGTCTGGATTCCGGGACTGCATTCGAGATCATCTCCATTGATATCGCCGACATCGACATCGGCCGCAACATCGGTGCAAATCTTCAAAGCCTGCAGGCTGAGGCGAACACGAAGATCGCCCAGGCGAAGGCCGAGGAGAGAAGAGCTATGGCAGTTGCTCTCGAGCAGGAGATGAGAGCCGAGGTCGTCAAGGCCGAGGCAGACGTTCCGAGAGCTATGGCAGAGGCGCTGAAGTCCGGCAATCTCGGTGTGCTTGACTACTACAAGATGCAGAACGTTCAGGCCGACACCAAGATGAAAAATGACATCGGCAACGGTGTGATCAATTATGTGGAGAAAAAGACAGAACAGTAAGTTCAATTTATCGGAGGATAGAATTATAATGAAAGACAATAAAAAACTGTATTCCTTTACGGCCGGTTGGGTGCTGCTCATCGCATGCCTCACATTCGCGTACTTTACGCTGGTCGATCCGTTGAAATATGTTGCACGCGGTTACACGGACAAGGGCTATCTGGGGTATCTGTGTGAAACGTACACAGCACAGGATACCAAGACAACGCAGTGGACGCTCACGATCCTGACCGTGGCATTGCTGGTGCTGGCCATCGCAATGTTCCGGCAGAGCAAGCTCCTGCTTCTGATCGGTACGGGCCTCGATCTCGCACTGATCGCATATCAGTTTCATCTCATGGGGCTCGGGAAAGTCGATCCCGAGTGGTGGAATTCCTACAACACCCTCGGATTGATCAATACCATCATTTTGCCGGCGCTGGTTGTACTGATGCTTCTGCTGATGGCTGTGGCGCTGATGCTGAACAAGCCGGTTGCCGGGATATTCGGTATCATTGCGATCGCGCTTGCGGCGCTCGGGTTCCTTTTGGAGCTTGTGCTGAACATCGGACCGTTGATGTCGGAGACCTGGAAGGGAAGCGACCTGCTGTTTACGTTCAGCCCGTTCGCACGTACCAACATGATGGAGATCGGCAGAGATACCACACCGATCGCGTATCTTACGAGAGCCGGTATCGGAGTGATGATCGCTCTGTGGGGCATGAACTGCTGTAAGGAGTCCGCAGAGAAGTAAGAACCGGAACGAACTAAGTATTTTACGGGGTGTAGTTATGATGAAGATTATGGTTGTCGAGGATGAGGAGCAGATCCGCATCATCCTGTGGAAAATGATTGAGAAGAATGAAGGTTGCAGTGTCGTGGCTTCGTGTGGGAATTTTGCGACGGCCATCAGCGACTTCATCCGGCTGCGCCCCGAAGTGGTATTCATGGACATCGATCTGGGCGGCGAGAGCGGCCTGGAGTGTGCCAAGGCGATGACCGAGGTTGATCCCAAGGTGAAGATCGTGTTCGCCACGGCGCACAGCGAGTACATGGCCAACGCGTTTGAGATCTACGCGTTTGACTATCTGGTCAAGCCGTTTGATATGGCGCGAATCGGCAAGACGCTCGACCGCATCAAGAGCATGACGGTCGTCAGGGAAGCGGAGGAGAAGACGGACGCCTCGCTCGAGAAGCTGATCATCCGCGGCAAGGAGGAGATCAACCTCGTTGACCTCAAGGACATCATCATGATCGAGCGCACGGACGGCATGACGAGGATCGTGACCAGGGACGAGACGTTCCTTACGTCACAGTCTCTGTCGGCGCTGGAGGAGCGGCTCGATCCGGAGCAGTTCATCCGCTGCCACAAGTCCTATATCATCCGCACCGACGCGGTCCGCAAGCTCGAGGTATACGGCCGCTGGACCTACACTGTGAAGTTCCGTGATACGGACGAGACGGCGCTCATGACCTCCGACAAATACGAGGAGATCAAGCAGCGGTTCACGACCGAAAAGCGCTGATCGCGGGCGCTTGCATAACCAAAGAAAGCAGGCCGAAAGGCACCGGGGGCAGTCGCATAGAGCGGCTGCCCTTTTTGTGAGGGGGGACGGTTCTTTTGTCACGGTCCCCTTGCCAGTTTCGAGGGGATAGTGTAGAATAGTAGAAACATTTTCCGTGGGGGTACGGACATGAAGAAGAGGGGCATTTTCATCATACTTTCCGTGATTTTGTTCGGCACGGAAGTACTGATCGGAATGTACGCGCACGGCTGGGTGCGCAGTTATCTGGGCGATGTGCTGATCGTGATACTGCTGTACACGCTGTTTCGCTCGGTCGTGCCGGATTGGCCGAAGCTGTGGTGGCTGTTGCCGAGCGCGATCCTGGTGTTCGCGTTTGCGGTGGAATTCCTGCAACTGTGGGGATTTTGCGACCGGTTCGGGATCACAAACCGGCTGGCGAGGATCATTCTGGGGACGGGCTTCTCGGTCATTGACCTGGTGAGCTACGCCATCGGGATCGTGCCGTGCTACGTCGCGGAGTTCGTTCGGAAGAGGCGGAGAGACGCGTAAGCTCAAAGAGAGGAGAGGGACATGACAGTTGATACCATACAAGTTGCAAGGGGCCACGTGATCGTGATGTTCACGGACGGAAGGAATGCGTTCATCACGGGCGAGCTGACGTTGAAAAATGAGTTCTACGTGTTCTTCCGCGGTACGGACTGGAAATGGATCACCAGGCCGGAGCGGAGCGTTTATTTTCTGAAAGATGAGAGCGTCCTCGGGGATATTGCCGACGAGGACAAGGAGGACATCATTGCAGCGCTCAACGAGTACACGAAGGGGAGTTCTTTTCGCGCGATCATCGACTACCGATAGGCGCCGCGCTTCGGGACTTTGCTCGGACTGTAAGGAGACACTATGAAAACTATTACTTTGGGAAAAACCGGGATCGTGAGTCCGCAGAACGCATTCGGCGCGCTGCCGATCCAGCGTGTCGATGTCGACACGGCGGTCCGGATCCTGCGCCGCGCCTATGACGGCGGCATGCGGTTCTTTGACACCGCGCACGCCTACACGGACAGCGAGCGGAAGCTCGGAGAGGCGTTCTCCGGCATGCGCGACAAGATCTACATCGCGACAAAGACGCAGGCGAAGACCGGCGATGCGCTGCGCGAGGAGCTTCGCGCGAGTCTCGAGGCTCTCCGCACGGATTATATCGACATTTACCAGCTTCACTGTGCGCCGCAGTGCTTCCGCCCGGGCGACGGGACGGGGCTCTACGAGGCACTCTGCGAGGCGAAGGAGCAGGGGCTCGTGCGCCACATCGGCATCACCGCACACAAGATCGGCGTCGCCGAGGAGATCGTGGCGAGCGGGCTTTACGAGACGCTGCAGTTTCCGTTCTCCTATTTGGCGAGCGAACGCGACATCGCGCTTGTGAAGGCGACTGCGGAGGCCGGCATGGGTTTCATCGCGATGAAGGGCCTCTCGGGCGGCCTGCTGACCAACGCGGACGCGTGCATGGCGTTCATGTCGCAGTATGAGGCGCTGCCGATCTGGGGCATCCAGCGCATGGAGGAGCTCGAGCAGTGGCTCGCATTTTTCGACAAGGACGTTGCGATGACGGACGAGCTGCGCGAGTTCATCGAGAACGACCGCAAGGAGCTGCTCGGTGAATTCTGCCGAGGCTGCGGTTATTGCTCGCCCTGCACGGTCGGCATCGTGATCAACCAGTGCGCGCGCATGTCGCAAATGATCCGCCGCGCCCCGTCGCAGGCCTGGCTCACGGAGCACTGGCAGACCGAGATGGCGCGCATCGACGAGTGCGTTGACTGCGGACTCTGCAAGACGCGCTGCCCGTATGAGCTGAACATTCCCGAGCTGCTGCGCAAGAACCTCGCCGATTACCGCGACATTCTCGCAGGCAGGACCAAGGTTTGACGGGAGGAAACATGGAGTTACATTCGGAAAATGAAACCACCGAGCAGTCGGGAGCGCGCGGACGGAAACGCATCGTGCGCGAATGGCTGCAGATCGTGGCGGGGCTTTTGGTATTTTCCTTCGGCGTGCACGGAACGATCTACGCCAACATCGGGTTGGCGCCATGGGACTGCCTCGGCATGGGCATCGCGAAGCACACGCCGCTCGATTACGGGCTCTCGATGACCTGCGTCGCAGTGACCGTGCTGGTCATCGATATCATCCTGCGCGAACGGATCGGTTACGGCACCGTGATCGACGCGCTGCTCACGGGCAATTTCGTGCAGATGTTCAATTCGCTCAATCACCTACCGACCAACAAAAGCACGCTGCTCGGCGTGGTCATCATGCTCGCCGGGTTTGTTTTTATGGCGCTCGGGATGTGGATCTACATGAGCGCACAGCAGTGCTGCGGTCCGCGTGACGCGCTGCTGGTGGGTCTGGGGAAGCGGCTCCCGAAGGTGCCGATCGGCATCGTGGAGGTGCTGCTCTGGGCGGTTGTCTTGCTGTTCGGCTGGCTGCTCGGCGGCCCCATCGGCATCGGCACGCTGCTCAGCACGTTCGGCGCCGGGCTCGTGATGCAGGCGGTGTATTCTCTGATCCGCTTTGAGCCGCGCAAGCTCAGGCATCGCAGTCTGATGCAGATCACGCAAGATCTACGGGGAGAACAAGGGACAGAGGAGTAGTCCCGGTACAGGAGGCACAGAATGTTTGACGAGAAGAAGTTGTATCTGTTTGATCTGGACGGGACGCTTCTGGGGAGCGACAAGACGATCCCGGAGGGGGCGCTCGCGGTGCTCGGAGAGTACCGAAGAGCCGGCGTGATGATCGGCGTTTCAACGTCGCGGAGCGCGGAGAATTCGGCGCAGTACACCGGGCGGCTTGTGCCGGACGTGATCATCGCAAGCGGCGGCGCAACGGTGGAGCTGCGGGGCGAGAAAATCTTTGAGTCGGCTGTTGAGGCGGCGCAGGTCCGAGAGCTGGTGCGGTACGCAAAGAGCGTTGTCGGTGGGGATGTCAACATCACGCTGGACGCAGCTGACGGCAGCTACTATCTGAATTTTGTGATGCCGGACGACGTGCTCACGAGAAGCTTCCGGCGCGGGCGGAAGATCACATTCCGAAACTTCCGCAAGAGCGCGCTCAAGATCTGCCTGGAGATCGCGGATGCGGGGAAGGCCCGCGAGGTGATCGGGCATTTTCCGCAGCTGGATGCGATCAAGTTCTCGGACGGCGACTGGTATAAGTTCACGAACCACGGGATCACGAAGGAGCATGCGATCGACGTGCTGTGTGAGTGTCTCGGTCTTCCCTCGGAGCAGATCGTTGCCTTCGGCGACGATCTCGCGGACATCGGCATGCTGCAGTGCTGCGGGCGGGGCATCGCGATGGGTAATGCGGAGCCCGAGGTGAAGCGGATCGCGGACGAAGTTATCGGCGGCAACGACGAGCGCGGCATCGAGATCTTCCTGCGCACCGAGCGCGTGCGCCGCATGGAGGAGCTGTTCAACCTTGCGAAGGCCGGCAAGGCGAACAAGGAGCAGATCGATGTCCTCAAGAACTATTTAAACGACGGTTTCCTCGGCGATTACGAGGCGGACGAGGAGGGAATGTTCCCTCGGGACATGCTCCGCGGCGTGCTCTCGCAGGATGCGCTGTATGACCTTTTGGAGGAACTGTGACAGAGGGACCTCCTCGTGTCACCAAGGAGAGTTTTATGGAAAATGTTGTTTTTGACACCGCGAGAGCGGAGGATATCCCGGAGCTGGTGCGCCTGCGCATCGCCTATATGATCGACGAATTCGGCTCGATCACGGAGTACGAGGAGGCGTGCATGCGCCGGCAGCTGCCCGAGTATTTTTCGAGAAAACTCGGGACGGAGCTGATCGCGTTCGTGGCGCGGGCGGAGGGAAGGCTGGTCGCAGCCGCGTATCTGCTGCTCGAGGAGAAGCCGTCGAGCCCGTTCCGGCCGAACGGCCTGGGCGGTGAGGTGCTGAGCGTCTACACCGAGGATGCGTACCGCGGGCAGGGCATCTGCACGCAGCTGATGAAAAACCTGGTCGAGTACGGCCGCGAGCACAAGCTGGACCGGATCGACCTGGTTGCGACGAAGGAGGGCGAGCCGATCTATCGCAAGATCGGATTTGTCGACAACAGGACGAAATACACGCCGCTGAAGTACGAGTTGCGATGATAGCCGTTCCCGTGTCGCCACGAGATAGATATATTTGGGGTTGACAGATGCCGGGAATCGGAGTATCCTATGCACAATATTTCGAGGAGGAATTCTCATGAACGCTGTTGTGATCATCAATCGCTATGCGCATGAATACGCTATTCATATGAATCATATGTATAGCTTTTATTGCGTGTCCTGATTGTGATCACAGAGAAGAATAGAGACTCGGAGTACAGTTTATTCCCGTATACCGACCGCCTGTCTTTTCTGGACAGGCGTTTTTTTATATTCGGGGGATCGGGGAAAGGAGACAAGAGATGCGATATTACAGGGTTCACACGGCGGACATCGCGTATGCGACGAAGCAGCCGAGAGGCATTTTCACGACGGTCGGCAAGCTGGTCGATGCAAAGACCGTGACGGAGGAGGAAGCAGCGGAGTATTGGCGCAACCGGGCCTATTTTGAGGAGGTCCTGCCGGTGCCGCCGTTCTACGAAACCGGGAACACGCAGGGGGCGGTCACCTGGTTCAAGGACACGCCGGAGGGCAACAGCATCTGGGAGCAGATGACGTTCTACCGCCGGATCGCCGCCAAATACGGCCAAAAGCTCTATCTGTCGGAGCGCACGGAGCTGCCGGGCGAGGTGATCTACGAGGACGATTTCCAGGTTGCGATCATCAACACGGTCGAGGACGGCAAGACGAGCACGCGGGAGTGCGAGGGGTTCCCGGGGGACTAACGGGGCATTTTTCGAAAAATGAAACCAAAAGCGGAGGGTAAACATATGAATCTGGTAGTGCTGATCGGCAGCGGGGCTGTCGGGAAGATGACGGTCGGGCAGGAGCTCATGAAGATCACGGATTACAGGCTGTTTCACAACCACATGGCGATCGAGCCGGTGATCGAGATCTTCGGCAAATACGACGGGGCGGCCGTTGCGAGGATCCGGGAGGTCGTCTTCGAGGAGTTTATGAAGACCGACTATTCGGGCATGATCTTTACGTACATGTGGGCGTTTGACTTGCCGTCCGACTGGGAGTACATCGCCAATGTCGCGAAGCGGTTTGAGGAAACCGGCGGCACCGTGTACTACGTGGAGCTGGTGGCGGACCGGGCTGTGCGGCTCGAGCGGAACAGGACCGAGAACCGTCTGCGCAACAAGGCGTCCAAGCGCGATCTTGTGATCTCGCAGGACCGCATGATCCGCGAGGAGACGAAGTACCGGCTGGAGAGCCGCGAAGGGGAGCTGACGTTTGCCAACTACATGCGCATCGACAACACCAATTTAGAGCCGGACGAGGTCGCGCGGATGATCAAGGAGCGCTTTGCGCTGGCGAGACCCGGGACCAAGGAGCTGTCCGCGCGGATGCGCCTTGAGGAGGTGCGGGAGGACGAGCTTGCGCAGGTGCATCAGATGCAGGTCGAGAGCTTTATGCCGCTCTACGAAAAATACCATGACGCAGGGTCGCCGGCCATCGAGCCGATCGAGCGCATTCAGCGGAGGGCGGCGGTGCCGAACCGCAAATACTACTTCATCCTGAAGGACGGCGCGCGCGTCGGCGTTATCAACGTCGGCCACAACGATCCGAACGAGAAGGAGGTCTCCTTCATCAGCCCGCTGTTCGTGCTGCCGCGCTACCAAAATCAGGGCATCGGCTACGTCGCGATCCAAAAGGCCTTCGAGATGTACCCGGAGGTTAAGACGTGGAAGCTCGAGACGATCCTGCAGGAGCCTGCAAACTGTCATCTGTACGAAAAATGCGGCTTCGTGCGCGTGGGCGAGGAGAAAGTCGTCAATGACGCGATGACGCTGGTCGATTACGAGCTGAGACGGTGAAAATCTCAAAGAATCGACGTAAATGATATTGACATCTCGAATAATATATGATAGTATCTTCCCCAAGCAAATGAGCCCGGCATCCGGCCGGAGCCTGGTTTTGCAGAAAGGGAGAGTATGAAAACAACATATCGGGGAGAGAACCTGTATTCCAACAATTGCTTCTTCAGCGCAGCGTTTGCCGGGATTGGGCTCGCCCTAACGATGGTAGCGATGTTGCTTCTCGTGTTCATGGTGAAGCCGTGGTATTTGCCGGTGATCGCGTTCATGCCGATCGCTGCTTTGATCCTTGTGTGTATGATCCGCGAGATCAAGATGTATCGGCATTACAACCGCGTTACACTGACGGACGTACAGCTGGTGAAGCCGAGTGCGTTTTGGTTTAACAATCGCAGATGGTTGTCGGTGGGCTTTGAAGCAACGAAGGACGGTCAGGTGATGTCGGAGAGATCGCCCGGGATTTTCCGCTACGGCTTTTTGAAGACCAGCGATTATCCGAACAAGCCGTACCGCGTGGGATACGACCCGGAGAAGAAGCGCTGGGTGATCATTAAAGTGGTGATGGACGAGAGTGACATAGAGTGACGGGGTGGTGACAGAACATGAGAGGCGATATGTTTATGCTGGCGCAGCTTGCGGCATATCTGCGTGATGTGCCGATGGGGGAGACATACGAGCTGGAGAGGGAGAAGGACCGGATGGTATTCCGGTTCGCAGATGCGGAAGTCGAGGGCAAGGAAGCCTGGAAGACGGAGCTGACCGGGCGGGGCGTCACGAACGCGTATGCGTTCTACGCGCTCGGTGACCGCGACCGTGGCGAGCCGTACGCAGACTTTGTGTGGGAAGGCCGGCAGGGGCTTCTGACGGTGTTCGGGGATGGCCGCAAGACATATTGGACGGTGCGAAGCGAGTTCGACCGCAATGTGAAGGATAAGCAGCACCCGTTTGTGTACACATTTACGGAAAATGATTTCCCGACCGCGCCGGCAGGCCTTCCGCAGTTTGCAAACTGCACGGAAGAGTACCGGCGGGTCCTCACGGAGATCGCGGCGTTTGCCGAAGGGATCGGTCAGAAGTACTATGCGGAGAGATTCCGAAAGGTGCTTGCAAGGCTGACGGACGCGGATGTGGTGATCCCGGAGTGGACGCGGAAACATTTTCCGAGGATGACAACAGAGCAGTTTCGGCTTTATGCGGCGTCGATCGATGCGGATGTGTTCGCGAAGGAGAACGGCTGGGAGGACGAGGCTGCGGCGGCGGTGAAGGCCGGACGGTGGGAGGAATACGACCGCCTGACCAAGGAGCTGCAGTGGCAGAACAAACGCGCGGAGCTGTACGCGGCCAACGCGCAATGAGATAATTTCAGGACTGTCTGGGGACGATGTGCCGGGGCCGAAGGGCTCCGGCATTTTTCTGTGACGAAAGTCATATCGAGAATGTTTCTTTTCTCACTACACAAAAACCATGCCGCTTGGTATTCTGTCATCAGCAAGGGCGGACGGGGGTCCGCACCGGATACGGAGGAAAATGATGGAAGACAACAAGAACACAAGAGAGATCATCCTGAAGACGGTCGACCTGACCAAGAAATACGACAACCGCGCGGTTGTGGACAGCCTGAACATCGAGATCGAGCGGGGCGAGATCTTCGGCCTGCTCGGACCGAACGGTGCGGGCAAGAGCACGACGATGAACATGATCTGCAACATCGTGAAGCCGGACTTCGGCACGATCGAGTTCATGGGAGAGGATTTTCGGAAGAACCGCAAGAAGCTCAGCAGCCACCTCGGCTACATCCCGCAGCACCTGGCGATCCACGGAAGTCTCAAGGCGTGGGAAAATGTGGAGCTCTTCACATCGCTGTACGGCATCAAGGGGGATGAGCTTAGGAAGCGCATCGACGAGTCGCTCGCGTACGTCGGCCTCTCGGAGCGCCGGAACGATTACGCGAAGAAGTTCTCCGGCGGTATGAAGCGCCGACTCAACATCGCCTGCGCGATCGGGCATCACCCGGATCTGCTGATCTTCGACGAGCCGACGGTCGGCATCGACCCGCAGTCGAGAAACTTTATCCTCGAGAAGATCAAGGAGTCCAACAAAAACGGCGCGACGGTCATCTACACGAGCCACTACATGGAGGAGGTCGAGGCGATCTGCACGCGCATCGCGATCATGGACAACGGCAGGATCATCGCGATCGGAACGAGCGAGGAGCTGAAGAAGCTGGTGGTCGATGACACCGACAAGATCACGCTCGAGGAAGTGTTCCTCACACTGACAGGCAAGAAGCTGCGTGATCAGTGATGGGGGAGAACGAAAACAACCGATACGGAGAGTAACCATGATTCGATATTTGATAAAAAACAATCTGAAAATAATGTACCGCAGCCCGGTGAACATCCTGCTGTACGTGCTCTGCCCGATCGTGATCTCGGCGGTGCTGATCAGCGCATTTTCCGCAATGATGGAGAGCTACGAGGGCTCGGGGCAGTTCACGGTCGGATACCGTGTGGCGGAGGAGAGTGTGTTTGACGGCTACATGGACAAGGTCGCAGCGGCCGGCAGGGACAGCGGGATCACGTTCGCGGAGTACAAGGACGGAGACCCCGAAAAGCTGATCAAGGACTACAAGCTCGGCGGTTTCGTGGAGTTCGGAAGCGACTCCTACACGATCTATGAGACGGAGGACACGAAGGCGCAGAGCGGCACGCTCCAATACATGCTCTCGGCGATCGTGAACAGTGCGATCAGCGGTGACTACACACAGGTTCGGTTTACGACCGAGAAGCCGTTCTTCGTGCCGGCGATCGACTCGACCGACTACTACGGGATCATCTATGTCGTATACTTCGGCTGGTGCGCACTCGTGTGCGCGGCGGGGCTGTTCTCGAGCGAGAAGAAGCACCGCATCGACGAGAGGCTTCGCGTGTCGAACCTCTCGGTACTGCAGCTGTTCCTGGCACGGTATATCCCGCTTGTGGCGACGGTTGCGGGCGGCATCGGCATCGCGTCGCTTGTCGGTGGTGTGATCATGGGTGTCCACTGGGGGAAGATCGCCCTGTCGGCAGTGATCGTGCTGCTGTCGGTCATGGCGGCGACGGCGATGGAGATGTTTATCTACGAGCTGACGAACAGCATGCTCGCGTCGATCATCATTTCCTTCGGCATCGTGTGGGTTCTCGGATACATCGGCGGAAGCTTCGAGACGTACATGTTTTCGTCGCATCCCGACTGGCTCAAACAGCTGGACCCGATCTATCATGAGAACCGGGCGCTCGTCGAGCTGTCCGGCATGGGCCACAGCGACTATGTGAAGAGCGCGATCCTGATCCTGGCGGGATTCATTGCGGTGTTCACGCTGCTGAATCTGGCGGTAGGAAGCATAAGGAGAAGTGTAAAGCAATGAGAGCGATCATAAAAACAACTTGCAAAATTCTGTTCCGGAATCCCGGATTCTGGTTCTTTCTTCTGATCACGCCGATCCTGTCCACCGTGGTGCTGCGGCTGCAGCAGAAGAACCTCGGCGCGTATGAGGTGACGAACGATCACGAGATCGTTGAGCTTGACAAGGCGGAGGACAAGGTTGCATACTACGGCGGCAAGGGCAAATTTGTCGTCAAGGTGTACGATGCGGCGCAGACGGAGCTCTCGGAGTATCTGCTGGACAAGCTGACGGAGAGCGGAGCATTTCTCGTATGCCGCGTGAAGGCGCCGCAGATGACGAAGGCGGATGCGGACGCCCGCACGGAGATCGACGGATACGACGACCGCATGGGCGCCGCACTGTATCTCGGCAAAACGTTCGATGAGGAGGCGGTGGCAGGCGATCTGCAGGACGGAATGGTCGTCTATCTGCTCTCCGAGGATGAGCGTAAGGCTCTGTTCGACAATGAGCTTCATATGATCATCGGCCAGATCCGGACGGCGGCGGATACCGTCGGAAGCGACAGTGCGGCCGGGTATCTTAGGGAGATGGGCAAGAAACTTCCCGAGATGAAGGTGGTCTCGTTCGCCGGCGTGAATTCGCGCAATCTGACCAACGAACAGCTCGATCAGAAGGCGCTGATGGGCTATGCATTTGCCATCCTGACGATGGGCTTTGTGTTCGGTGGCATCTTCGTGGCGCACACCGTGATCAGCGAACAGAAGGACATGGTGCTCACCAGGATCCGGTTAAGCAACATCACGCCGAGGGAGTACTACACCGCCAAATTCCTGTGCGGCGGCATTGTCTCCGCGATGCTGACGGCCGTGATGGGCGTGTGCACGCTCATGATCAGCACCGACAAGCTCGGCATGGGGCGCGCCTCGTTTCTGGCTATGTTCTTCCTGCTCGGACTGATCTTCAGCTCGATCAGCCTGCTTCTGGGTATCCTGCTCGGAAACATCTTCAGCGCCAATGTGGCGGCGTTTACGCTGTGGAGTATGTCCTCCCTGCTGAGCGGACTTTATTTTCCGCTCGATTCCACGACACGGGCCGTCAAGACCATCTCGTACATGATGCCGCAGAAATGGTTCATGGATGCGACGGAAATGTTGATGGTCCGCGACAATAAGGTGTATTTTATGCTGTTTTGTGTTACAATAGCGTATATGATTATCACCTTTAGTCTCGGCAGTGTAGGGATCAGGTTCAGGAACAGCGATGAGTGATCGATTGAGGGAAAACTATTTTGTCTTCGTGCGGCTGGCGCTCATGGTAGTGCTTTGTGCGTATGGGGCAATGGGCGAAACGGAAGGGACAGGAGTGTCCGTCGGGATACTCCTGCTTGTTTCGTTCTATATCGGCGTGATGGCGACGAAGGAATTGTTCGGCGAGCGGGCGAAGCTTTTGATGACGCTGGCCGGCGTGGCGCTGAATCTGCTGCTCGTGTATATCGGCGGCCGGGAGTTCATTATGCTTGCCTACTGCACGCTGTTTGAGGTCCTGTCGCTGTTTCCGGCGCTCGACTTCCGATGGTATTTCGTCGCGCTCCTCGGAGTGTGGATCGAGACGCCGCTCGGCTTTACGGCGCAGATCGTCGTGGTCTTCGTGATCCTGACCGTCTATATTCAGCATAACTACATTGTCGCGGACTATCGCAAGCGCATGCGTGAGGACGTCGTCACGGAGCAGAACCTCAAGAAGGACATCCGTGAGCGCGAGCATGCGTCCCGTGAGGAGATCCGCAAGAGTATGCTTCTTGCGGAAAATCAGATCCTCGAGGAGAGGGCGTCCCTCTCCCAGACGCTCCACGACAAGCTCGGCCACAACATCAACGGCTCGATTTACCAGCTTGAGGGCGTCAAGGTCCTGATGGAGAAGGACCCGGAGAAGTCGCGCGCGATGACGCAGGCAGTGATCGACCAGCTGCGGACCGGAATGGACGAGATCCGCGGCATCCTGCGAAAGGAGCGCCCCGAGAAGCGGGAGCTTGCGCTGCTGCAGCTCTACAAGCTCTGCGAGGACTGCAACGACAAGGGCGTGGAGACGGAGTTCGGCAGCGAGGGCGACCTCACGCTGATCGGCGACGAGCTGTGGGAGGTCATTCTCGACAACGCCTTCGAGGCGGTCACCAACTCGATGAAATATGCGCACTGCAGCCACATCGACATCCGGCTTGTGGTGATGAACAAAATGGTCCGCTGCAGCATCCGCGACGACGGCGTCGGCTGCAAAGAGATCAAGGACGGCATGGGCATCTCGGGCATGCGACAGCGCGTGCGCGCCGCGGGCGGAACCCTGAGCTTTGAGACGGAGGCGGGCTTCACCGTGACGATGCTGCTGCCAATGTGACAAGAGAACCGTCCCCTGTCACCATCAAACGAACAGAGAGGAAACATACATGGACAAGATCAAGATCATCATCGCGGACGACAGTGATTTCGTGCGGGACGGCATGAAGATCATTCTGGACGTCGACGACGATTTCGAGGTGCTCGGCACCGCCTCGACAGGAAGGGAGGCCATAGAGCTCGCCGAGCGGGAGGCGCCCGACATTTTCCTCATGGACATTCAGATGCCCGTGATGGACGGCATTGAGGCGACGAAGCAGATCGTGGAGCGGGGGCTCGGCAAGGTGCTCATCCTCACCACATTTGACGACGACGACCTCGTGCGGCAGGCGCTCCAGAACGGCGCCAAGGGCTACCTGATCAAGAACCACACGCCGGAGCATCTCAAGCAGATGATCAAGTCGGTGTACTACGGGACCGGCGTCATGGACGAAAATGTGCTCGAGACGCTCGCTGGCAGCGCTCCCGGCGCGATCACCGCGGGCAGTGCTGCAGCCGGGTTCGACGCCTCGGACTACTCGCCGCGCGAGCTCGAGATCATCAAGGCGGTCGCGGAGGGACTCTCCAACAAGGAGATCGCCGGCAAGCTCTTCATCTCCGAGGGAACCGTCAAGAACTACATCACCGGCATCCTCGCAAAGGAGGGACTGTCGCACAGAACCGCGCTCGCGGTGTATTACCTGACGGGCAAACGATAAAGTGACAAGGGGACGGTTCTTTTGTCACATGTGGGGAGGAACATGAACAAAAATCGGAAAATAAAATGGTTGATCATTGGGATCTGCGCCGTAGCCTTGGTTGGCTGGGGCGTATTGATGGCAGTGATCTTCGGCGGCGGAGGCAAAGACGGCGGGAGAAAAACGCCGGAGACCGGAATTCCGGAGGTGCCGCAGGGAAGCGTCCTGGTGTGGTGCCGGACGGAGGCTGTTGAGATTTATGATGGGGTTACCCGCGGCACTCGATACAAGTATGACGATGAGGGGCGGTGCATCCGGTCTGCGAAGTATGAGGATTACAGCAAGCTGAAGGCAGAGAGCGATGTGCGGACCTTCGAATACATTTCGGGTGAGGGTCTGGTGAGAGAGACTTGGTATAAAGATGTCTATCTTGACATATGGGCAGATGATCCGGAGACGTTCGAAGGCAGGATTGAGATCCTTCTTGACGTCGACGGTAACCAGCGGGGAAAAAAAGAATACATTAAGAAAGAAGACGGAAGTTACTTGTTGGTCTATGAGTCCGAGACAAACAGATACGGTATCAATACTTCAATATTTTCCTATGATAAGAACGGTGTGCTGAAGGAAGGAGCGCGGTGCGGCGTTGACGCGAACGGATGGATGGTTACCGGAGAAGAGTATGTGGTTGAGACCGGACAATGGCGGCCTTTCGAACGTGCGGAATTCGATGAACTTGGACGCGCGGTCAAAGTGTATCGTATATGGCCGGAAGGCGGTGAAGTGGTAGAGGAAACGATCACTCACAGGGAAGATGGGGCGTGGACGGTCTGGAGCCACAATATGTATGATGATTCTGTCGTTGAATACCGCATAGATTTCGACAAGGACGGAGAGAGAATCCTGAACCAGCAATATCAAGACGGGAAACCATGGGGGTACTACGACTCATTGGAGACGGAGCCGACGGAGAGAGGAACGCTGGAGAGGTATACCGAGTACAATTATGATGACAACGGGAATCCCTATCCTATGAAAATAGTCACTCGTGAGTTGGATCACAAGGGCAACACCTTGCAGGTTTATCAGTATAACAGCCAAATTGACAGTGAAGGGGTTATATATGAGGCTGAGTATGATGAGCAGGGTCGGATCATGAAGTCCGTCGTCCGATACGAATCCTGGGAATGGGAGACTGACAGCAAAGAGATACTCTCCACAGAACGGGCATACACGTATGATGAATACGGAAATTGCATCTCCATTGTGGTGACAGAAGAGAATGGGGAGACGTGGCGGGAACAATTCACCTATGTTCCGAAAGTGATCACCGAGGAGCAGGCAAAGGAGAACGAGCAGTACTATGATCCGACCGCAATCGAGGATTACGGCGAGAAAGAATGGAGTTATTATAAGCAAAGATGGTGAGGAAAGAGGGGGAGACAATGGTAGGTATTTATTTCAGCGGGACAGGCAACACGAAGCATTGTCTTGAGAAACTGCTGCAATTGCTGGATCCGGAGGCAGAGACGATCCGGCTGAGCGTGAGTGATGAGAAGGCGATCCTTGAGCGGATTGCCGCAAATGATACGGTGTTTCTGGCGTATCCGACGCAATTTTCCAATGCGCCGTACATGGTCAGAGATTTCATCAAGAGAAACAAGGATGTGTGGGAAGGCAAGAAGGTCTTCTGCATGACGACGATGGGGCTTTTCTCCGGGGACGGGACCGGATGCAGCGCGAGACTTCTGCGCAAGTACGGTGCAACGATCATCGGAGGACTCCAGGTGGTGATGCCCGACTCGATCGGCGACAGCAAACTTTTGAAGAAGCCCTTGGAGACGAACCGGGAGACGGTCCGGAAGGCGGACGAGAGGATTGAAGCCGCGGCGCGGCAGATCCGTGAGACCGGAAAGTACCCGCGGGAAGGCCTCAGCTTCTTTGCCCACCTTGCAGGTCTGTTCGGCCAGCGGCTTTGGTTCTACCGCAAGACCACGGACTACTCAAAGAAACTGAAGATCGGCGATGCGTGTGTCGGCTGCGGCCTGTGCACGAAACAGTGCCCGATGGGCAACCTGACCGTTTCGAATGGCCGCGCGGTGTCCGCTGACCGCTGTGCAATGTGTTATGCGTGTATCAACACCTGCCCGAAGCAGGCGATCACGCTGCTCGGCAAGAAGGTGTATGAGCAGTGTTTGTTTGATAATTATCAGTAAGTGGCCGGGATGTGACAAAAGAACCGTCTCCGTGTCACGTGAAGGGAAGATTGTGCGATGTGGAAAATGAAAACGAAAGCCGCCGGGATGATCGCCGGCTTGGTTGCGGCGGCCATGATCTTTGGTAACGGGATCGTGATGAACGGCAGCGGGGCCAACACGGCCAGTGCTGCCGAGAGCGCGCCGGTGGAGATCAATGAGACGAATTTTCCGGACCCGAAGTTCCGGGCGGTGATCGCGGGACCGGATTACGACAGGGACGGAAACGGCGTCCTGGATGCGGACGAGATCAGCAGGACGATCAACATTCACTGCGATGGCGAGGGGATCAAGTCCATCAAGGGCGTTGAGTTTTTCAGCGCGCTGGAGGGACTGTGGTGCATGGACAATGCGATCGAGACCATGGACCTCACGCAGAACAAGGCGCTGCACGGTGTGTGGTGCTCCGGCAACAAGTTCACGGCGCTTGATTTTTCGGCCAATCCGGAGCTGGAGTGGGTGTATTGCTTCGACTGCAATCTGACCTCCCTGAACGTTTCGAACAATCCGAAAATGGCGTTCATCGAGTGCAATACGAACCCTCTTCCGAAGCTGAATGTGTCGAAGAATCCGCTGCTTGAGCATCTGACCTGCGGCAACTGCGAGCTCACGTCGCTGGACCTTACGAACAACCCGAAACTGGCGCATCTGGACGCGTTCGGGAACCATCTGACGAAGTTGGACGTCTCGAACAATCCGAAGCTGAAGCGCCTGGATATCTGGAACAACCCGGGCCTCGGCAGCATCGACGTGAGCCACAACACGGGACTTCAGTACTATAACTGCGCCTACAACAAGGCCACTTCCGTGGACGTGAGCAAGAACAGGGAGCTGCAGAAGCTGATCTGTAGCTACAACCAGATCACGAAGCTGGATCTCTCGAACAACCCGAAGCTGTTTTACCTGGACTGTGCATGCAATCAGCTGAGCAGTCTGGATCTATCGAAAAATGATCAGCTCCATTTTCTGCAGGCGTTTACCAACGAGTTTACGACGCTGGATATCGGAAACAACCCGCTCCTTGTGAAGACGTACAAGGAGGGCAAGAAGAAGGCGGAGTACGAGGTGTGCAAGGGCCACTCGTGGACGATCGACTACGGCGGCGACACGTCGACCGGCGGGGACAACCTGTATTTTCTGTGCTTTGACGATGCGGTGACGCTGAAGACCGAAGCAAAGAGTGCGACGCCGACACCGACGCCGACGAAGGCGGCGGACAAGACCGAGGAGAAGAATCTGGTCACGCGCGAGGCGGCGGTCCAGAAGCTGTATGAGATGGCGGGCAAGCCGAGCGTTGCGGGACTCACGTCCCGGTTCAAGGACGTGAAGAAGGGCGCTTCGTATGAGGCGGCGCTCCTGTGGGGCGAGGCCTATGCGATCGCAGTGGGTACGCCGGACGTCTCCTCCGACCGGTTCGGCGTGGGCGAGTATGTCACGATCCAGGACCTGCTGCTCATGCTGATGAGATACTCGGAGTACATGGGTTACAATCGCGCGATCGACTTCGGACGAAGCGACGATTTTGCGGACTACTATGAGATCGACCAATACGCCTGGGAGGCGGTCTGCTGGGCCATCACATGGCACATCACGGACGGCAAGGGCGATCCGAACGCGCCGAAGGAACAGCGGAAAATCGATCCTCACGGCAAGGCGACGCGCTCCGAGTTTGAGGAGATGCTGAAGCGCCTGCTGGAAGTGAACAAGGGTGTGAAGACGACGACGCCGACGCCCAAGGCACCGACGCCGACGAACACGCCGAAGCCGACGAGCACACCGACGCCGACGAGCACACCGAAGCCTACCGAAACGCCGACGCCGACAAACACGCCGAAACCAACAGAGACGCCGAAGGTGACGGACACTCCGGAGCCGACGGGAACACCGACGCCGTCCGAAGCCGCTCTTACGACTGTGCCGACCGAGGCTGTTCCTGCGCCTACCGAAGCAGTTCCGACGCTGACCGAGGCAGCTCCCGCACCTACCGAAGCGGTTCCGACGCGGGCCGAGTCCATTCCGACACCGGCTGAAGCAACCCCGACGCAGACACCCGATGGTGTTACGATCACGCCGCAGGCGGGTGATGTGACGCCGACGGAAGCGCCGCAGGAGGAGCGGAATGCCGCTGAAGCGAAGGACGATAAGTCGGGGCCTAACTACCTGCTGTACGCATTGATCCTTGTCTCCGTGATCGCGGTCGGCGAGGGATGCTGGCTGATCGCAGGCAGGAAACGGAAGCATGACGCGGAGTAAATATCAAAAATCAGGACTAGTCCGTATATACGGACGCTTCGTTTTTTGAGAAATTTTTACGAAGCGAACAAAAAGAACAAACTGACGAAGCAAACGGACGAAACGGAGCAACGATGAGTCTCAGTATTATAGTGCAGCAGATGGGCGTCATCTGTATTCTGGTGGCGATCGGCATTTATCTGCAGAAACGCGGAGTGGCGGATGCGCTCACGACGAAAAATATCTCCACCATCGTGATGGATGTGTGTAACCCGGCGCTGATCCTAGCGTCGATCCTGGCGGGCGGCATCACGGCGACGCATCGGGATCTGCTGATTGCAGCGGCTCTCGGCGCGGGCTTTTACGCGCTGCTGGTCGTGCTCGGCTTTGTTCTTCCGCATCTGCTGCGTGTGGAGCCGGACAAGCGGCGGTTTTACAACCTGATGACGGTGTACACCAACACGGGCTTTTTGGGGATCCCGATCGCGCGGGCGGTCCTGCCGGCCAACTCGATCCTCTATGTCATTGTTGTGAACGTGTTCTACAGCCTGCTGTTTTACACGCACGGAATGGCGATCCTCGGGAGCGGCAGGGATGACGGAGGTTCGGACGCGCCGGTGGGGAACGCTGAAATGGTGGGGAACACTGAAATGGTGGGGAACGCTGGAATGGTGGGGAACGCTGAAATGGTGGGGAACGCTGGAATGGTGGGGAACGCTGAGCCGGAGAGGAAGCGGAGTGCCGGGGAACCGGCGAGTGAGGAAGGTACAAAGCACCTTCGCACAAACCCGCTTCGCGGTGCGCTGAACGCCGGCACCATCATGGCGATCGCAGCCCTCGTGGTGTTCTGGTTTGACCTCAAGCTGCCGCCGATCCTCGCGAACAGCGTGAGCTACATAGGCAACGCGACGGTCTTCCTGTCGATGGCTCTTCTGGGAATCAACATCGCCCGCTCGCAGGTTACGAAGCATCTGCGCGACGCCCGCATCTGGGCGTATATCGCGCTACGCATGGTGTTGCTGCCGACGATCATTGTATTGGTTATGCACGCATGCTCGTTTGACCCGGCGGCCACGCTTGCCATGTGCCTCATGGCAGCGGTCCCGGTAGGCAATCTTCCGATGATCCAGGCGGAGAAGATCGGCGAGGATACGAGCACGCTGGCTTCGGCGATCGCGGTTACGACCGCGGTGTCGATGGTCACCATCACGGTGCTGTTTATTTCATTTTCCGCATTCTTGTAGGATAAGGTCCCGCAGGCATTTAGTACACGAAACATGGGGGAGTTATGAGCAGAAAGAACGTAAAATGGCTGATCCTCGGCATCTGCGCGGCGGCGCTGGCAGGCTGGGTCGCGCTGATGGTGATTATTTTCCGGGATAAAGAGCCGGAGCCGAAGGACAAACCGGACGTGACGGAACCGGTGGCGGGGTCGGCGACGGTGTCCGCGACGCCGGGGGCGCAGGCCGTGATCATGCTGAAGACAGTCGTTTCCTATACGTACGACAACGGAAAGAAAGCGGATTCGAGCATCCGGTATGAGTACGACGAGCTCGGTAGGCGTGTGAAGCGAACCACGTATACGGGAGATATGCCGGAGTACGTGACGGAGTATGTTTACGAGGAAGACACACACTACACGAAGGTGATCGATCACTCAAAGACTCCGGGTATGGAGACATGGAGCTGGTACGATCCCTCCGGTGTGATGCGGAAGCGGGTTTGGTTTGACTCGAATTCCGACGGGGAGTCGGTGCAGATCGCATGCAAGGAGTCGGACGAGAAAGGGCGTCAGACGCTGTATGCCTGGTATGCGAATGACGGCTCCGGGGAATTGTCACGCATCGAGACGACGTACGATGCCTACGATCACAAGATGAGCGAGAAGGAGATCTCCTATGACGGCGACGGCGACGGAGTGCCGGACGGGGCGATGATCGAGAAGGTGCAGGTCCGCTCGGTCTGTGACGATCAGGGACGGGTGATCCGCCAGTATGTGCCGGAGTATCCTAACTACACGGGGGAGGACAAATGGTGTATCTCCTTTGCGGTGGAGTACCACGATGACGGCTCCAGGACGGAGACACTTTATGAGGCCGCTGAGGATTTCAACGGCAAATCCGATTCGCTGGAAGGGGCGGTTGCGTACGATGTCACGGTGACTGTCGAGTACAATGCCGAAGGATTTGAGATGAGCCGGACGAGGAAGGGCAAAGACGCCCGCGGCAACGACAGTGAGGTGAGGACCGAATACACGAGAGACGAGCAGGGAAGAGCGATCACCGAGCTTATGTATGTCAACGGAGAACCGGCAAACAAAACCGAAAGCACCTATACCCTCGAGGGAAAACGGTACACGGAGAAGTCGACATACACTTCAGCCTCGGCGAAGGCGCTGAACGAAATCGCGGAATCCGTAGGGACACGGACGGTAGATCTGCACGGGAACAGCAGATACGAGGACAGCAGATTCGACCGGTACGAGGAGCATGCAGTTACCAAATTTGTCTCGGGACAGATCTTTTATGAGTCGATCGTATCAAAAGATTTCCGATACGATTCTTTCGGCAACTGCGTAAATGTCAGATACAATTACTTGTACAATGGGGAGCAGATTGAAGGATACACATGCCTCATCGATTACCAAGCGTTGAATCTGAGCGGGGAGCAGATGTGTCTGCGCAAGGAATTCTATTATCCGATGGATACGGAGGAAGAAGGAACCGGGCGGCCTTAGTGCCGCTCGTTTTTTTGTTGCGTGTGGCGGCGCTTTTGAGTATAATATACCGTGGATGTCTATGGGACGAAGCGAGTTTGCTTCGTCAGAAGGGTAGTCAGATTGTCATGAGGTTGAAGCGTCGGAAAATGATACTGCTGTTCGCGGTGCTTGTTCTCGCGCTTGTCGGCTGCGCGGAACGCAGGGGAGCTCCCGGGGAAGACGGGGCAAACCGCGTTGTGCTCGGCATCGGCAAGGGGGAGGGCGACAGCACGCTCTACGTGGACTCCGATGAGCCTTCGCCGACGCCGACGCCCACGCCGACTGCGACACCCACACCGACGCCCAAGCCGGAGGTGACGCCCGGCGATGTGACGCCCGGTCTGCATCCGACCGACGATCCCGGCCCGGATACGCCGCCTGCGGACGGCAGCTTCTCGGCGGCGGACTGCGCCTATGTCGTGAACGGGGTGACCGTCAAGCCGAACATGGACTTCACGGGGATGGCGGAATCGGTCGGCAAGGTGAAGGAGCGCCTGGAGGGCGTTGCCTGCATGGATGACGGCAACGACGTCAACTACTACTATGACGGCCTCGTCGTCAATACGCTGTCGAAGAACAGCCGCGAGATAGTGTATCTTGTGAGTGTCTCGGGCGATGTCGGAGAGACGCCCAGGGGCATCAAGGTCGGATCTACGGCAGGGGAGATCCTTGAGACCTACGGCGATCCCGCGGAGGATGACGGTTCGATCATCACCTACAGTGACGGCACGATCCAGATGCTCTTCTACCTCGACGATGACGTGGTGACGGAGATTGCACTGCTGGATGCGAGCTACAACTGATAACACAGTCATTTTTCGAAAATGCAATCGATGAAAGAAGTTGTGAGGGGATAGAACGTGAGTACGGAACCTAAGAAAAAGAAACGTAAGAAGCTGCGCAAGTCGCAGCGCATCATCCGCTGGTGCATGGTGATCACGGGTGCGCTGCTTGCGATGGTGCTCCTGTTCTGGGGCATGACAAAGCTGATCGACGGGATCTTCGACGATCCCGAGCCGAATAAGAACGTAACGGCCACGGTGACGCCCGGCGGGAGCGCTGCGGCGACGCCGACGGAGGAAGGTAAGATCCCGACGGACAGTGTGAAGCAACCGACCGGTGAGGTTACGCCGGGTGGTACAACGCCGACGGAGGATGTTCCGTCGGGCTGGAACAGCGCGGAGGCACCCGGTGAAGTAAAATACAGTGTGTATAACGGTGAGATCACGCTGGAGATCCCGCCGGTTGCGGAGTCGAGCGCGTACGAGATCAATTACTGTCCGGAGGGCGGAGAGAATCAGCAGACGATCGTGCAGCCGTCGGAGGACAATACCTATCGATTTACGGTGCCCATGGGGGATTACTATACCGTGCAGGTCCGCTCGCTCGGACCGAACCGCGAGCTCGGTGCGCTCTCAGAGCCGGTGAAGATCATGGTAGAGAGGCCGATCGTCACCTGCGAGTTAAACGGGACGACGATCAATTCGGCCACCTTCACCTGCGCACAGGTGTGGGAGGGCGAGAGCCATGAGCTATGGTACCGCGCCAAGGGAACGGAAGAGTGGGAGACCTACACAACGGAGGCGACTCATTTTTCAATCGGGGCGCTTACTACAGGAGTAGAATACGAAGCGATATTGAAGATCGTCATGGATGGCTTTGAGACGCTGGAGTCGAGCCCTCTTGCATTCACGCCGGACGGCACCGGCTTCGGTGATCCTTTCGCCGGCGCTGCCGCTGTTCTCAACGTGGGCGGGGAGAAGAAGCATGTGACATACTCGTCGGCGGCGGGATGCCTCGGCATTGACTGCTGGATGGAATTTGCCGACCCGCTGTACGCCGATCCGCAGCTCACGGAGTCGTACGGCAACATCGATGCCGGTCAGGCGATGCGCATCACGGCGGACGAGGAGGGGCGCTACGTGTGCTACCTCGGCGACAACCGCTACAGTGTGCATGTGTACTGGTCGAGCAGCGCTGAGGAGTACGAGGCACAGGGCTGGGTGCTCGCGAACGCACTTCTCGTGGATCTGGCGCAGATCTATCCCTCGTCCAACCCGTACTCGATCCATTACAACCGCACGAACGCGTACGCATCGATCTTCACCTGCGGCGGCAATGCGCTGCAGATCGAGGATGACTCCGCACCGGAGACGCGCTACGATCCGCTCCGCGTGGCTGACGCAAAGGCTGCGCTCACGACGCCCGGCTACAACCTGATCGAGGGCATCACGGGGCAGGCGCTTCCGAACTACAGCTCACGCGACCGCATGCCGGCTGTCTGGGACGTTGCTCTGTCGCTTCTGACGGCACAGCGCAACGCACTTGCCAAGGGATACGGACTGCTGATCTATGAGAGTTACCGCCCGAATTCGACCTCGAAGGCCGTGTATCGGTCGATGAAGGACGCGGGATACTTCCGCGAGGAGATCGAGGTTGCGGAGGGAACAAAACTGACGCTTGCCAATGGTTTCTTCACGGGCGTCAACTTCAAGGAAGAGAACTATATCGCCGTCGACTCGAACCACAACAAGGGGATCGCACTCGACCTTACCATCGAGGCGTTTGATTCGCTCGACGTGCGCGGCGCAGAGCTTGTGATGCAGACGAAGATGCATGCGCTCGACTATCGCGGCAATATGGAATATAACAATGACAACGCCAACGCGCTGTACGATATCATGACCACGGGCACCGGCCTTGTGCCGCTTCGCCGCAAGCAGGAGTGGTGGCACTTCGAGCTCGGCAAGGAGGAGGCGGACTTCCCGTGCATCAAGAAGTATGTATTTGCGGACTATGAGCTGTAAGGCATAGCTTAGGTGAGAGAATGGAAATCTACGTGGATAACCGGGAGGAGCCGGAGGAGGACCTCGACTTGTCGGAGGAGTCGTATGAGACGGCCGAACTGACGGAGGATACCGAATCCCGAAACGATGGGATCCGCGAGTGGAGAAGCCGGATGCGCAACAAACTGCACAGAAGGCAGAAACTCCTCGCGGTTCTTTTGGTGCCCGCAATTCTCGGATTGTTCGCCGTGGTTGTCTTCATGGTGCTGCTGCACAAGCCGGGATGGCATGACTCCGCCGACGGCAGGTACTACCTCTACGAGGGGAACCGCGTGATCGGCAGGTTTGCCACCGAGGGAAATGAGTATCTGTTCGACGGAGACGGCTTCCTGATCGAGGGGCCGGCGGAGCTGGACGGCAGGATCTACTATTCGACGAAGGACGGCATCACGAAGGGCGTTGTTGCGATCGGCGGCGAGGAGTACCGGTTCGACGAGGTCGACGGAACGCTCAAGCGGGGATTTTATGAGGAAAACGGCAAGCTCTATTACCGGAACTCGCATGGATTTATCGAGGCGGGCGTGCGCAGGCTCGGTGACGGTGTGTACTGCTTCGCGGAGGACGGCGAGGTGCTGACGGGATGGGTCGACTGCGAGGAGGGCAGGCGGTATTTTTCGCCGAAGACGCTCACGATGCAGACGGACATCAGTCAGATCGGAACATCGGAATATTACTTTGACTGGAACGGCTACCTGCAGACCGGATTCGTGCAGACGCCGGGCGGTCTGTATTATGCGCCGGGCGAGGACGGTGCGCTCGTGTTCGGGCGCGTCGACGTCGGCGGCAGGGAATACTATTTTTCGGAGGACGGCCGGCGGATCGACGGCGTCGCCGAGATCGACGGTGCGGCGTGGTACCTGAAGAACAACGTGTTCTGCTACGGCTGGATCGACGACGCGGAGGGGAACACCTTCTACAGCACGGAGCAGGGTCTGTTGAAGGGCAAGCAGAAGCTCGACGGGCGCCAGTACTGCTTCGAGGATGACTATCGCCTGGCACGCGGCTGGATAACGCGCGAGGACGGCCGGTACTACTTCGAGAGCGACGGCGCGATGGTGACCGGATGGCAGACGATCGATGGCGTGGAGTACTGCTTTGCAGACTCCGGTCTGATGTATGTCGGCGAGGTAAAGCTCGGCGACACGAGGTACTACTTCCGCGAGGACGGCGCGTATCTGGACGGCTTCATCGACTCTGAGGTCGGACGGCAGTACTACGTGCGCGGATACCTCCAGACGGGTATCACGAAGATCGACGGCAAATACTACTATCTCAGCAAGGACGGCGTTCCCACCGGGGGCTTGCAGAAGGTGAACGGCAAGCTCGCACGCTACCACGATGATGGCAGCGCGCATGCGGGCTGGGCGACGATCGACGGCAAGAAATACTACTTCGGTTCGGACGGCGTGATGCTCTCGGGCAACGTCAAGATCGACGGCAAATACTACTACCTCCTCGAGAGCGGCGGTTTCCCGTCTGCGGGGTGGTATAAGAGCGGCAGCAAGTACTACGTATTTTCCGACGGAACGATCGCGACCGGCGCGGCGAAGGTCGAGGGATCGCTCTACGCGTTCAGCGACTCGGGCGCCCTCATCACGAAGGAAGGCCTGCAGCGCGTCGGCGGCAAGACGCGATACGTCGAGTCCTCCGGCAAGATCCTGACCAACACCGAGAAGAAGATCGGCAGCAAGACCTACACGATCGACGCTAACGGTGTTGCGACGGCGAAATTTGACAAGATCACCGAGGATAACCTCGATGAATACTTAAAGAACGTGATCGAAAACGAGATCAAGAGCACGGATATCAAGGCGCTGTACAACTGGGTGCGCAAGCGCTGCAGCTACTACTCGTACTACTCCTCGGGCGGCAAGGGCATCAAGACGCTTGCGGTCGAGGCGATCAACAAGCGTTGCGGCGCCTGCTGGCATTATGCGGCGCTGATGACCGAGATCCTCAAGGTGGCGGGCTACGAAGCGCGCGTCATCAAGGGTGGCGGCCATTCGTACTCCGAGCATCATTGGACGATCGTCAAGAAGGACGGTCAGTGGTACCACATCGATGCGATGCGCTCCAACGTGTTCATGGTGACGACAGAGCAGCTCAAGACGTTCACGTTCACCTACACGAGCACGAAGTACGGTCCGTACCCCGGCAAGTCCGGCTACACCGCAGAATACTATTACGGTTACTCGCTTCCGTAACCGCTGGGAGTTTTTATGGTTTTCAGTTCCGTGACGTTTTTGTGCATTTTCTTTCCGATCGTGTTTCTGTTGCACGCGGTTCTTCCGAACGGCAGGCTCAGAAATGCGGTCCTGATCCTCGCGAGCATTTTGTTCTACGCTTACGGGGAGCCTGTCTATGTCATTTTGCTGCTGATCTCGGTGCTCTGCAACTACCTCTTCGGCATCGGCGTGGCGGGCAGTCATCGGAAAATGGTCCTGACGTTCGCGGTCATTGTCAATATCGGTCTGTTGTTCGTGTTCAAGTACGCGGGCTTCTTCGTCGAGTCACTCAACATGGTGCTCCCCGAGGGGGCGGCGCTGCCGGTGCCGAAGCTGTCGCTTCCGATCGGCATCTCCTTCTACACGTTCCAGGCGCTTTCGTACGTCATCGACGTGTACCGCGGACAGACCGAGGTGCAGCGGAGCTTCTTCCGCCTGCTTCTCTATGTTTCGTTCTTCCCGCAGCTCATCGCGGGCCCGATCGTCAAATACCACGACATCGAGAATGAGATCCGCCACCGCAACGCGACCGTGGACGACATTTACACGGGACTTCTGCGGTTCAGCGTCGGTCTCGGCAAGAAGGTCCTGATCGCCAACACGATGGCGTACATTGCGGACACCGTGTTTGCGATGCCGAAGGACAACGTCGGCCTGCTCGCCTCGTGGGTGGGTGCGATCGCGTACCTCATGCAGATCTACTTTGACTTCTCCGGATACTCCGACATGGCGATCGGCCTCGGCCGCATGTTCGGGTTCCATTTTCTGGAGAACTTCAACTATCCGTACATCTCCGGAAGCATCCGCGAGTTCTGGCGCCGCTGGCACATCTCGCTGTCCACGTGGTTCCGCGATTACCTCTACATTCCGCTCGGCGGCAACCGCAAGGGCAAGGCGCGCACGATCTTCAACAAATACGTCGTGTTCTTCTGCACCGGCTTCTGGCACGGCGCGAACTGGACGTTCCTCGTGTGGGGTCTGTTCCACGGCACGCTGCAGATGCTGGAGGAGAAGGAGTGGATCCCCGTGGGCCGCGGCTGGAAGGTGTTTAACCACATCTATGCGCTTCTCATGGTGACGATCGGCTTCGTCGTATTCCGCGCGGACACACTGTCGCAGGCGGGCTACATGATCGCCGCGATGTTCGGCTTCGGCGCAGCCAACGGCTTTGGGTTTGTGAAGGCAGCGGCGCTGTTGTCGCCGTACGCGATCCTGGTGCTTGTGTGCGCCGTCATCGGCTGTACGCCGCTTCCGCGGGCGCTTGCGGTGCGCTGGCAGATGTCCCGCTCGGGCAAGCGCTTCGGCGATTTTGCCGCGATGGCGATGGCTCTTGCGATCCTCGGCCTGGCGCTGATGGCGCTGGCGTCGGAGAGCTATAATCCGTTTATTTATTTCCGGTTCTAGGAGTTTGGGAGATGAGAAAGAAGCTTGCTTTCATCGTGATCTATCTGATGATCTGTCTGGTGCCGCTCTGTACGGTGTGGATGTCGAAGGACACGTCCGCGTCGGAGAAGCGGGAGCAGGCAGAGTTTCCGCATGTCACGGAGGACGGCAAGCTGAATAAGAACTATTTCACGCAGTTCGACGCGTGGTTCTCCGACCACATGGGCGGCCGCTCGTGGCTGGTGAAGGCGCAGACTGCGCTGAAGGAGAAGCTGTTCGGGGAGTCGTCGGAAAATCAGGTGATCCTCGGGAAGAACGGCTGGCTGTACTATGCGGAGACGGCGGACGACTACTGCCATGTGAGAACATTTTCCGACCGAAACGCAAACAACATCGCGAGGACGCTTCGGCTGATGAGCGATTACTGCGCGGAGCACGGCGCGGAGTTCGTCTTCACGGTGGCGCCGAACAAGAATACGCTCTATTCGGAAAATATGCCCGACCGCTACCACAGGGCGGACGGCCCGAGCAACCTCGACGCGGTCGTGACGCAGGTGTACGACCTCGGCGTGAAGTTTGTCGACCTGCGCGATGCGTTTGGCGCGGACTCCCGCGTGCTGTACCAGGAACGCGACTCGCACTGGACGTACGAGGGCGGCATGCTTGCGTACCGCACGATCATCGGGCGGCTCTCGTCGCAGCACGACCTCTTTGAGAATGTGACGTTCACGGAGCGCAACGACTGGGATGCGGACCTTGCGAACATGCTGTATCCTGACGCGCCGGACGACGATATGCAGAAGTATCCCGACATCGAATATACCTTCACCACGAAGGGTGTTGTCTTCGACGAATCGCTCGTGATCGAGACCGTCGGCGGTGCGGGAGAGGGAAGCCTGCTGATGTTCCGCGACTCGTTCGGAAACACGACGTGGCGGTATTTTGCGCAGGCGTTCAAGAAGGCGGAGTTCGAGCGTGCGGTGCCGTACCGCATGAGCTCAGTGGATCGTGTCGGAGCCGACACGGTGATCCTGGAGATCGTGGAGCGCAACCTGATCAATCTGGCGTCCAAGGCGCCTCTGATGGAGGCTCCGCGCGCGGAGATCGATATCCTCGATGCGATCGACATGCCCGGCGATTACAATTTCTGGGCGAGCGAGGAGTCGGGCGGACTGTCGCACATCTACGGATACCTTGACGAGACGTGGCTCGGTGACTCTTACCGCGTGTATATGGTCGCTAAGGAAGGGGAGGGCAGCGTGTTCTACGAGGCGTTCCCGGTGTTCGAGCAGGAGCTGCTCGGCGCAGCGGAACTCGGCGACAACGGATTCTCCTGCTACCTGCCCGAGGGCGTGAGCGAGAGCTCCGTGATCGGCGTGCTCGTGGAGACGAAGGGCCGGTATTACTATTCGGTGAGAAAATGACAGAGACGGTACTTGCGTCGCTTCAGCCGATGCCGATGCACTCGTAGCAGATGCGGAAGGCCTTGGCCTTCAGAGAGTCGAGATCGCCTTGATGCAAGCCATACCACACGAGTAGAATGGCAAGGATGAGAAGAACGATACGAACGGCGGTGACAGCGTGAGCTGCGCCGCCTTTTTTGTAGCCGTACCGGATCGCGCCGGTAGGGCAGACGGAGCGGCAGCTGCCGCAGTGAACGCACTCGCGGTCGCCGACGCGGCGGATGTCCATCGGGCAGTGGTTCACGCAGGCGTCGCAGTTCGTGCAGAGATTGGTGTCGACGCGAATGCCGAAGACGTTGACCGGATGGAAGAACGAGTAGATCGCGCCGAGCGGGCACAGGAACCGGCAGAAGGCGCGGAAGCAAACGACGCAGAGCACGAGGATCAGCGTCAGAAGGAGAATTTTCCAGGAGAAGAGAACCCCGGTCATGGCGCGCAGCTGCTTGTTTTTGAGCGTGAGCGGCAGACCGGCCTCGAACGTGCCGGCGGGGCAGACATACTTGCAGAAGCCGGGCGCGAGATTCCAAAGAGGGATCACGATGACCAGCACCGCGAGAAGCACGTATTTGAGGTAGGAGAGCACACGCGTGACGCGGCTCTTGCGGATCTTCGGCGAGGGGATCTTGTGCAGCAGCTCCTGCAGAAGACCGACAGGGCAGAGAAAACCGCAGATGACGCGGCCGAGGAACAGCCCGAACAGAAGGAGCGTCCCCAGAATGTAGTAGGGGAAGCGGTAATGCGAGTTGACGAGCGCGAACTGCAGGCTGCCGAGCGGGCACGACGCGACGGCGCCGGGGCACGAGTAGCAGTTGAGGCCCGGCGCGCAGACGCCCTTGAGGTCGCCCTTGTAGATCTTGCCCTGGGCAAATCCTCGGAAATGGCAGTTGTAGAGCACGGCCGCCATCAGCTGCGTGTAGCGGCGTACGCGCGGCGAGTTCGGGGTTGCATTTGTCGTCTTGAGCTTGGCCATGGGCGGACTCCTGAGTCATCTTCGGAAAATGTTACTTGAGATATTTTTCGATGATCTTGCAATAATCGCTGTAGGAATGGGTTCCGATGATCGTCTCGCGGACGATGCCGTGGTCGACGACGACGGTGTAGGGGATGTAGTCGCTCGGGTAGTACTCGCCGAGAGCAGAGCCGGTGGCGCAACCGAGCATTCCCCTCTCAAAATTGTTCTCATTGACAAACAGCTTCACATCGGAGAGCGGGTCGCTGACGCTGATACAGCACATCGCGAAGCCGGCACGGTTTTCCTTGTAGAGCTTCTGAAGATCGGGCATCTCGCGGACGCAGGGACCGCACCAGGTCGCCCAGAAGTTCAACAGAACGACCTCGTCGTCGTGCTCGGACAGGCGGAAGGTGCTGCCGTCCAAAAGCGATACCGAGAACTCCGGTGCGACGTCACCCTCGGACAGCTCCTTCGCCGAGCCGGAACGCGTGTCCGCATTGGGACGGTTCGGGAACTTGTTCTCGGCGGGCGTCGGTGTGCCCGGGTCATAGCCCTCGGGCGTGGGCGTCGCTGTCGTGACCGCAAGGGTGGGAGTGCCATCCTCACCGGTATCGTCCGTGTCGCCGAAGGTGCAGCCTGCGGCAACGGACATCGCAAGGATCAGCATAAGAGATAACAGAAGCGCGGTGAGCGCTTTTTTCTTGTTCGTCAGATTGTTCATATTCGAAGTAATTCCTTTCCCGGGACACGCATTATGCGTAGACCCAACCTATATTGTACCATACGCGGGCGGAAAATGGAAGACGGGCGCCTTCGCGTCGCCTATTGCAATTTCCGAAAAATCGTAGTATAATATATACAACGATGATTTAACTTGTTACACATGAATTGAAGAAAATTACACGATAGTTTAACTATTTGGCGCAAAATGCCCCCCGTTGGAGGTAGCACATGGAGACATACGAAGACAAAATCGGTGAAAATATTCGAGAAGCGAGACAAAAAAAGAGAATTTCCCAGGAGGAGCTGGCCAAGCGGAGCGGGATCGCGAACACGACGCTGAGCGCCTATGAGAATTCAAGAAAGATCCCAAATCTGACGACGATCGCGAAGATCGCACGCGGACTCGGCATGAGCATCGAGCAGCTCTACTACGGAAGCGATGCGCAGAGCGTGGCCAACGCGAACGCGGAGCCGGTGGACGAGGGACGAAGGATCGTCAACAGTGTCTTCTATCTCTGGAAGAAGGGGATCGTGTCGTACTACGAGAGCTACAGCGCGGGCGTGATGGTCCACTACGACCAGAAGGAAGTGGTCGGAACGATGCTGGTGCTGAACCGGTACCGAGATCCGATCCGCAGACTGATCGGGTCTCTCGACGAATTCAAGATCCGCCGGAACACGTACCCGGAGCCGGAGCGCTATCTCGAGATGATCCTCGCGTCGGTGGCAGCGGAGATCAACGAGGAGATCGCCAAGGGGAAGTAGAAAACGGACGATGGATTGGGGAATACATTTTCCGAAATACGAATTCTGAATGGATGACAAGGAGTAAACGACTATGTGCGGAATTATTGGATATGCCGGACGTGAGGAAGCGGTGCCGATCCTGTTGGACGGCTTGGAAAGGCTTGAGTACCGAGGCTATGATTCGGCCGGCGTGGCGGTTGTCTCGGAGAGCGGAGACCTTCAGGTGAAGAAGACGAAGGGCCGCCTTTCGGTGCTGCGCGAGGCACTCTCGAAGTGCGACCCGCTGCAGGGCAAGATCGGTATCGGTCACACGCGCTGGGCGACGCACGGCGAGCCGAACGACGTCAACGCACATCCGCATATCGGGCAGGACGGCAAGATTGCCGTCGTCCACAACGGTATCATTGAGAACTATTTGGAGATCAAGGAGTCGCTGCAGCGCAAGGGGATTCATTTTGCGTCGGAGACCGACACCGAGGTCATCGTGCAGCTGCTGGAGTACTATTACAAGAAGATCGGCAACCTGCTGTTCACGGTGTACGCCGTGCTGAGCCGAATCCAGGGCGCGTACGCGCTCGGCATCCTGTGCTCGGATTATCCGGGGCAGATGATCGCGGCGCGCAAGGACGCTCCGCTGCTGATCGGCTACGGCGAGGACGGCAACTACATCGCCTCGGACGTGACGGCGCTTCTTGCGCACACGCGCACCGTGACGTACATGGAGGACGGCGAGGTGGCAGTGCTCACGGCGGACGGCGTACAGATCTACGACCGTGACCGCACGCCGATCGAGAAGGACAAGCATACGATCGAGTGGGATGTGAGCGCCGCCGAGAAGGGCGGATACGCGCACTTCATGCTCAAGGAGATCATGGAGCAGGGCGAGGCAGTCCGCAAGACCGTCTCCCCGCGCCTGCAGGACGGCCGTATCGTGCTTCCCGAGCTTGAGGGCGCGGAGGAGTATCTGAAGGGCCTTAGGAAGATCAACATCGTCGCCTGCGGTTCGGCATACCACGTCGGCATGGTCGGAAAATACGTCCTCGAGAAGCTGTTGAGGATCCCCGTTGACGCCTATCTGGCATCGGAGTTCCGCTACAGCGAGCCGCTGCTCGGCGAGGACACGCTTGTGATCGTCATCAGCCAGTCCGGCGAGACGCTCGACTCGATGGCTGCGCTCCGCGAGGCGAAGAAGGGCGGATCGAAGGTGCTCTCCATCGTCAACGTCATGGGCAGCTCGATCGCGCGTGAGTCCGACATCGTGCTGTACACCTGGGCCGGCCCGGAGATCGCCGTGGCGACCACGAAGGCGTACACGACGCAGATGGTTCTGCTCATCATGCTCGGCATTTACATGGCAGATGTGAACGGACGCCTCCCGAAGGAGGAGTACACATCAATTGTTCAGGGCATCACGGAGCTGCCGGAGAAGATCGACAAGCTCCTTGCGGATGTCGACATTTGCCAGAAGGCCGCGTCCCATTACTTCAACCGCAACAGCGTGTTTTTCATCGGCCGCAACCTCGACTACGCGCTCGGTCTGGAGGGCTCCCTGAAGCTCAAGGAGATCTCCTACATTCACTCCGAGTCCTACGCGGCAGGAGAGCTCAAGCACGGCACGATCTCGCTGATCGAGCCCGGCACGCTCGTCGTGGCGCTCGCCACCTACGGGCCGCTGCTCGAGAAGACGCGCTCCAACATCGTCGAGGTCCGCGCGCGCGGCGCCGATGTCATCGTGGTGGCGACGGAGGAGACCGCGGCAGCGGTGCGTGACCAGGCGACGGAGCTTCTCGTCATCCCCTCGACGCACCCGATGCTTCAGCCGGTGCTCGGCGTAATGCCGCTGCAGATCTTCGCGTACTATGTGGCGCTCAACCGCGGCTGTGACATCGACAAGCCGAGAAACCTTGCGAAGTCCGTGACGGTGGAATAATATTTTCCGGAAAATGTAAAGGCACAAGACAATTCCGCTTCGAAAATGAAACGATTGTTCCTGTGCCTTTTTTCTGTTGAAAGAAAGCGCCGAAAATGGTACTATTTAGCTATCACATAAGACTAAACGCCGAGGGCAGTCGCATTGACTGCCCTCACGTAAATATACTGACCGGCGCTGTGTGCGTACGACGCCGGCAAGGGAGGAAAAATTCTCATGGTTGTTGCGTACTATCAGGTGCTGCTGGCGATCGCCATCGTCCTGACAATGCTGTATTTTCTGTCATGGCACAAGCATTTTGACGTCCATGTCACACTGATCTTTTCGATGATCCCGATCGCGATCCTCGGCAACGTGCTGACGGCTCGGTCGTCGACGCTCGAGGAGGCGATCCTGGCCAACAAGATCACCTATTTCGGCGGAACGTACCTGCTGCTGATGATCACGCTCTCCATTCTCAATCTGTGTGACATCATTTTGCCGAGAATGGTACGGTTTGCGATGTTTGTCGCGAGCACGTTTGCTTACTTCGGAGCGCTGACGGTCGGCGAGAAGACTTGGTTCTACCGCTCCTGCGAGTTTGTGAAGGAGGACGGCGACGGGCGGCTGGTCAACAAGGTATACGGGCCGCTGCACACGGTGTATGTGCTGCTGGTCATGCTGTATTTTGCGATCGGCCTCACGGCGCTTGTGTACAGCTACCTGCGCAAGAAGAGGGTGCCGAATAAGATCATTTTGCTGCTGTTTATCCCGGAGACGGTGGCGATCTTCACATTTTACGGAGGACGCGCGATCATCACCGACCGCATCGAGTTCCTGCCCATAGCGTATGTGTTCGCGCAGATCATGTACCTGATCATCATCCACCAGGTGTGTCTCTACGACATCACCGACAGCGGCATCGATTCCATCGTGCAGCGCGGCGACAAGGGCTTTCTGTCGTTTGACTTCAAGCGCCACTACCTCGGTTGCAATGAGACGGCGCTCGCGGTGTTCCCGGAGCTTAGGGACGTGATCGTGGACCGGCTGCTGCCGGAGAACTCCACGGTCGGCAAGAGCGTGAACCGCTGGCTGGACACGTACGAGCACGACCAGAGCAACAGCGACTTCCGGTACCACTCCGGGGAGAACATCTATCTGGTGTCGCTGAACTATCTCTACTCCGGCAAGCGGAAGCGCGGTTACCAGTTCTTCCTCACCGACGACACGAAGCGGCAGCAGTACGTCTCGCTTCTCAACAACTTCAACGGCAAGCTGAAGGAGCAGGTCGCGGAGAAGACGGAGAACCTGGAAATGATGCACAACAAGCTGATCCTCGGCATGGCGACCATGGTTGAAAGCCGTGATAATTCGACCGGCGGCCACATCCGACGCACGAGCGAAAACGTGCGCATTTTGACCGATGAGATCAGTAAAGACAACGTTCTACAATTGTCGAAAGAATTTATCGATAACATGATCAAGGCGGCGCCCATGCACGATCTCGGCAAGATCGCGGTCGACGACGTCATCCTCCGAAAGCCCGGCCGCTTCGAGCCCGAGGAGTTTGAGAAAATGAAGGCCCACGCCCGCGAGGGAGCGCGCATCGTGCACGCGATCCTCGAGGGGACCGAGGACGAGGCGTTCCATCATGTTGCGGAAAATATGGCCCACTACCACCACGAGCGCTGGGACGGCTCCGGCTATCCCGAGAAGCTCGCCGGCGAGCAGATCCCGATCGAGGCGCGCATCATGGCGATCGCGGACGTCTACGACGCCCTTGTGAGCAAGCGCGTGTACAAGGATAGCATGTCCTTCGAGAAGGCCGACAGAATCATTATGGAGGGCATGGGAACGCAGTTCGATCCCGCGCTGGAGCGCTACTACGTGGCCGCACGGCCGCGCCTTGAGGAGTATTACCGCTCACAGCCCGACGCGGAGGCCCGCCACGAGACAGCAACCTGCATGTGACACGGGGGCGGTTCTTTTGTCACAGTTTGCATAGGGAGAAATTACACACAAGAAGGAGGACAGAACAATGAAAAAGATCATCATCACGGTACAGCACACGGAGTCGGAGCACCATGTCACCGGCTACGTCGGCGCGCAGGGCAACTGGAACCTGACGGAGCGAGGGCGCGCGCAGGCGCGTGCGATCGGCGAATGGCTGGCGCAGCGTGAGGGCGGCTGCGAGGGCTCGAGACTGTACGTTTCGGACTTAAATCGCGCGATGCAGACCGCGGAGGGCATCAATGAGAGCCTGAAGATCCCGCAGGAGCGGTTCATCGTGACGGAGGCGCTTCGGGAGATCAGCCTCGGTGAGGGCAACGGCAAGCCGCGCGACTGGTACAACGAGCACGTGACGCCGCAGCCGGCGGTCTACGATCCGGACTTCCGGTCATTTCCCGACGCGGAGTCGGACACGGAGCTGTGGAACCGCGTCGCGAAGGTGTACGAGGAAGTCTTGGCGTCCGACGACGAGCGGATCCTGATCGTCTCGCACGGGGGAGCGCTCACGTTCCTCAATGCGATGCTTATGGGCGATACGTTTGCGGACACGCTCAAGAGGAAGTTTTACGGGCACTCCGGCGGAGTCACGAAGTTCGTGATCGAACGGGACCGGCCAACGGTAGTGCCGTATATGAATCTGTATATCGGGTGAGTTTATGAAGCGTTTGTGGTTTGTTGTTGCGGCGGTCGTGATGGCAGCGATCGGAGCCTGCTATATCCTCGTGAACGGCAATGAGTTCGAGCTCCACAAGAAGTTGAGCGAGTTCGGCGGCAGGAGCAATCATTTTGTCGTGAGATGCGAAGAGGATTCGGAGGGAGAGGTTGAGATCCTCGGCTGTGAGGTCGAGGGCGACGAGCTCATCGTCCGAATGAAGTCTGTGAGGAAGGGCAGGGTATTCCTACAGGTTATAGAACATCCGGCCGGTACGGACGGCTTGAACATGTCCTACCTGATCGTCTATGTCCACGCGTCCGGCGTGATCACGTCCGAGGATTATTTCGGAGAGTGCACGGGCAGCCGGCTGATGCAGGTGTTGATCGCGATCTACCTCGCGGCGCTCTTGGTTGCGATGATCATCAAATTCCGCAATTCCGTACGGGAAAACATGTATCGGTATCGCAACATTCTCTACGCGGGACTGATCATTTTCCTCGTGTTTGCGCTGCTTTCGCAGGTGCGCGGGGCGATCTCCGGCGGAGGTCTGATCGCAGCGCTTCGGCAGGCGATGAACACGATGGCGTCACTCGTGCTGTTCACGTTTCCGATCGTCATCCTCACGACGATCTCCGTGTTCGTGAGCAACATCCGACTGATGATGAAGGAGGGCTTCGGCTGGCGCAACATGCTGGCGTCGATCCTCGCGATCGTCCTCGGCTTCGGCTCGCTGCTGCCGTTCTTCCTGAACAGCTTCTTCCAGCAGACCACGCTGATCGATGTGCACCGGTGGACGGGCATCGGGCGGTTTGTCGAGACATTTTCGGAAAATGTCGTCTACTCGCTGGTGGCGTACCTCGAGTGCATCCTGTTCGGCACGATCTTCCTCGGCGTGCGCGCGGCAAAGCATGTGCCCGCGTTTGACAAGGACTACATCCTGATCCACGGCTGCCGTCTGCGCAGCGACGGAACACTCACGAAGTTGTTGCAGGCGCGCGCGGACCGCGCGGTCGAGTTTGCAAAGATGCAGAAGGAGAAGACGGGACGCGACATCACGTTCATCCCGTCGGGCGGCAAGGGCGATGACGAGATCGTGTCGGAGGCGGAGGCGATCCGCAGGTACCTCACGGAGAACGGCGTTCCCGAGGAGCAGATCCTTTTGGAGGACCGGTCCTTCAACACCGAACAGAACCTTCGCAATTCCCTGGAGCTGATCTCGGAAAATGCTCCCGCGGACGGAGCGGACGCGGCCTCCCCGAAGGTCGCATTTTCCACCACCAACTACCACGTGCTGCGCGCGGGACTTCTCGCGACGGAACAGGGCTTCCGCCTCGAGGGCATCGGTGCCAAGACGAGGAGTTATTTCTGGATCAACGCGTTCGTGCGCGAGTTCATCGCGACGATCGTCAAGGAGAAGAAGCGCCATGCGATCGTGGTCGGCGGCCTCGTGCTGCTGAACCTACTTTTGGTGGTGCTTGAATACATATCGAACGTAGTATTGTCGTAGTGCGTCAGGTGACATGGGGTCACCGAAAGAGGAGAGGAAACCGGAATGATCGTACTGGAGGACGGAAGACAGTTTGAGGAGCGGCTGCTCGAGAGCGAGCGATGGCTCGCGTACCTGTACTACACGGAGCACCACGGCGTGAACGTGGAGCGGGTGGAGTCCGTGGAGGAAGTCAGCGGGCGCGAGACGCTCTGCTATGTGTTCCGCACGCTGGATATCCTGGAGGAGGACCGGAGCGCGGGTCTTCTCACGGAAAGCGAATATGCGCTTGTGAAGACGACACTGCAGTGGTCCGAGGTGTCCAAGGGCGGCTCAATCCGCGAGCGCGACGGGTGGCGCAGCAGGGGCTACGCCCTCGACATCCACAACATCGCTTCGGCGGAGATCTTCGGGGAGGAGTACGAGCCGAAGGACTGCGACGAGGGCGTGAAGCAGACCATCGGTACGCTGATCGCGACGCACGGCCTGGTCGGCCAGGCGATCCGCGGCGAGGTGCTCGTGGCGGACAACGCACCGCTTCGGGAGCTTCTTCCCGTGCTCGGTGAGGAGTCGCTCTACCGCGTGTTGTCGGTGCTCAACCACTGCGTCATCGGCGGCGTCAGCTGCGGGCTGTGGGAGCGCGTGCGCGGGGAGGCCGACACAATGATCCGGCGGATCCTTGCGGGCGACCTTGCGGAGTATCCCGCGCGGGAGCGCATGACGAGACTCGACCGCCGGCTTGCCGACGCGGACGAGGAGCTGACGGCGATGTTCCGCGAGCAGATCTTCCCGCGGTATGAGCTGTGGTATTTTCCGGCGGCGTTCGCTGATTTTACGCCCGAGCAGATCAAGTGGCTTTTGCGGGAAATGCTCGCGAAGGTCGAGGACGGCGTGCAGTACCTGTCGTTCAAGCCGCTCGCGGACGGGCTGTACTATGATTACCAGGGGCGCAAGCACGTCAACGTGTACAAGGAGCGCATCATCGAAAAATACATGCGCGACCGCTCGGTGGAAAATGTGGAGCTGGTCGTGAAGCGCATCGGCCGGGCGATGCTGGTGGATTTCCGGTTCTCCGCCGTGTGTGAGAAGCTGATCGATTTCTGCGTGGAGGCGGAGCGCTGTGGGTTGCTGACGTTTGAGAAGAGTATCACGACGCTGTACGACATGTTCGGGTTCCGCCGCGACGAGTTCGACCGGTTGAACAACGAGGCGAAGTACCTCGAGACGATGAACGACAGCGAGTCGAGCACGAAAAATACGATCATCGACTACGTGGTCGGCGACACTGTCGTCGACGTGGGCAGCGGCGGAGGCGTGCTGCTCGACCTTCTGGAGGAGCGGTACCCGGGGAAGACCGTGATCGGAACGGACATCTCCGACAACGTGATCCGCGTCCTCGAGGACAAGAAGAAGGGCGAGGGGCACGGCTGGACGGTGCTGCGGCACAATTTTGCGACGGACCGGTTCGCACAGCCGGTGGACACGGTGGTGTTCTCGTCGATCCTGCACGAGATCTACTCGTACACCGAGACCGAGCGGGGGAAGTTTGACATCCGTTCGGTGGAGCATGCACTTCGGAACGCGTATGATTCGCTTCGCCCGGGCGGGCGCATCGTGATCCGCGACGGCGTGAAGTCGCCGGTGGATGACTCGACGATCACGATCACGTTCAAGGATCCTGCAGGGCTCGAGTTTTTCCGCAATTACATGCGGGATTTCAAAGGGCTCACGGACATCGAGGATCGAAAGATCACGATCGATGAGGCGGCGGGCAAGGTGACCGCGGTGACGAATTTTGCGAGGGAATTCCTGTACACGTACACCTGGGGGCAGGAGAGCTACGCGCACGAGGTACAGGAGCAGTTCGGGTATTTTACGATCGAGGAGTACCGTCGGTACTTTGAGGGGCTCGGGGCGCGGATCATCCGCTGCGAGTCGTTTCTGGAGCCGGGCTACGTGACGCATCTTGCGCCTAAGGTCGAGTTGTCGGTTCCGCAGTACCCGGATTCGAATTGTATTGTGGTTGCAGAGAAGCCGCTTGCGTAGGGGCTTCGAAAGGAGAAGAGGATGAGACAGCCGGAAGTCTACCTGTTCGGGCAGGTGTTGGGGACCCACTCGTTTCTGCTGAAGGACGGCTTTTTGGAGCCGGATGAGTACGCGGAGATCGCCGAAAAATACTTCCTGCCGGGCGGGGAGACCGGAACCGCAGCGACCGTGCTGGATTCGCTCGGCGTTTCGGTCCGCATGGACGGCACGTGGATCGGCAGAGAGGTCGCGCCGATGCTCCGCAAGTTTTACGCGGACAAGCAGGTGGACCTGTCGCCGCTCAATTTTGACTACGACGACCCGGGCGTCATGGACTACGTCGTGATCGCAGGGCTGGTGCGCTCACCGATGGGACGCTTTCAGACGTTATTTTCCACGGGAGAGCGCTGGTGGAGCATTCCCCGCGAGGAGGATATCGCGGGCTGTAAGGCAGCGGCGGTCGACCCGTTCTTCGGAGCAGAGTCGCTGCGCGTCGCGGAGATCTGCGCAAAGCACGGCATCCCGTTTGTGACGATCGACTCGCACCACGAATCGCCTCTGCACCAGATGGCCGCGGTCAACGTGGTCTCGAAGGAGTGCACCGCCACCCGTTACGTGGGGCAGGCGCCGGAGGACATCCTCGCGCAGCTGCAGGAGACTTCGACGGGCCTTACGATCATCACGCAGGGCAGCGGCGACATGCTCTACGCCCGCCGCGGCGAGCCCATCCACAGGATGAGCCCGTTCCGCGTCACGGTGCGGAGCACCCTGGGCGCCGGCGACACCTTTAAGGCCGGCTGTGTCTACGGCCTGCTGCACGGCATGAACGACGAGGAGCTGGTGAGGTTTGCCTCGGCGTGCTCGGCGGTCGCGATCTCGCGATTCCCGCTGCCGTTGCACCCCCCGAAGCTTGAGGAAGTCCGCGCCCTTTTGTGACAGGGGGACGGTTCTTTTGTCACATTTCCAAGCGCAAAGTCACTGACCACACGAGGAGGTATGATATGTTTTCCTGGCTGAAGAAAGAGACGCACACAGAGCTGGAGGAGATCATGACGAGACTTCGTCTGAACGCGGAAAATAACTACCGCGACGCGACGAAGGAGGATCTCGCAGAGCTGAAGAAACGCTACGAGGAACTGCTCGCCGCGGGCAAGCTGAACTCGAAGCAGGAGGAGCATTACCGCATAAAGATCACGGAGTACACGGGGAAGCTGCAGAATTTTTCGCACAATTCCCAGAAGGTGAATTCGTACTCGGAGAAATTGTAGACCGGCGAGTAATGCAGTGAGAAAAAACAGATAAGACAGCGGGGATGTGACAAAAGAACCGTCCCCTTGTCACGGAGGGGTTATGATACTCGGAGGAACCGTCACGGGCGTGTACCGCACACCGGATGAATGGGAACAATTGCTGGTGCGGTCGGGCTTTAAGGCGATCACCGCGCCGTTTTCGTGCGCGGACAGCGATGAGACGATCGAGCGCTACATGCGTATCGTGGAGAAGCACGGGGTCAAGATCAGCGAGATCGGCGTGTGGAGAAACATCCTCGGCGGCAGGGAGGAGAACCTCGCGTACGCTGTCGGGCAGCTGAAGCTGGCGGACCGTCTCGGGATCGAGTGCTGTGTCAACATCGCGGGGACCGAGAGCGGGCTCGCGTGGGATGCAGCGGACCGGTCGAACTACACGAAGGACAACTATGACAACATCGTGGCGAGCATCCGGCAGGTGATCGACACCGCGGCGCCGACGCGCGCATTTTACACGATCGAGCCGATGCCGTGGATGATCCCCGACGGGCCGGACTCGTATCTGCAGCTGATCCGCGACGTCGACCGGAGCATGTTCGCGGCGCACATGGACTTCGTGAACATGATCAACCAGCCGCGGCGCTTCCTGTGCGCGGAGAGCTTTGTGGAGGAGTGTTTCTCGAAGCTCGCCCCGTACATCAGGAGCACGCACATCAAGGACAGCCGGATGGAGCTCACGCGCTACACGACGCACATCGATGAGTGCCCGCCGGGACAGGGCGAGCTGGATTACCCGAGGATCCTCGCGATCATCGACCGGTATTTGCCGAAGGACGGCGCGATCCTCCTCGAGCACATGTCGACGTTCGGGGAGTACGACGACGCGTTCCGCTTCGTGAAGAAGGCGGCGGAGGAGGCCGGCGTGGAGGTGTGACGGAGCATTTTTCGTCGGAAAATGAACTGAAAGGTAAAGGATTGTATGGCAAAGCTTGTGTGGCCGGATTATGAGAATTGCATAGCAAATCTGCCGAACTCGGTTATGAAGAAGTTCGGCGTGGAGACGGTAGGGAAGAGCCTGCCGTTATTGGATCAATATATGGACCGCGATTACAAAAACATCGTGGTGCTGTTGCTGGACGGCATGGGGGAGAAGATCCTCAACCGTCATCTGGCGGAGGACGGACCGTTCCGCTCGCATGTGGCGGGTATCTACAACTCGACGTTCCTCTCGACGACGGTGGCGGCGACGACGTCGGTGATGTCGGGCTTGCAGCCGTGTGAGCACGCCTGGCTCGGCTGGGAGTGCTACTATCCGCAGCTGGATGAGAACGTCGTGGTGTTTCTAAACCGCAAGCAGTGCACGGAGGATCAGGTCGCGGACTACAACGTTGCGTGGACGCTGACGCCGTACGAGAGCGCAGTCAACCGGCTGAACCGCTTCGGGAAGGAAGCTCATATGCTGATCAAGTTCTCCGACCCGAGCCTCGACACGATCGAGGACATCTGCGACCGCATCCAAACCCTGTGCGCGGAGTCGGGACAGAGATACATCTACGCTTACTGGAACCAGCCGGACGGCATACTGCACCGGAACGGCTGCGGCTCGGACGAGGCGCACGAGGAGATGCTTCACCTCGAGAAGGTCGTGAGCGAGCTCGCGGAGCGCCTGACGGACACGCTGTTCGTGATCACGGCGGACCACGGTCACAGCGACACGGATTACGTGCTCCTCAAGGATTACCCGCAGCTCTGCGAGTGCCTGAAACGATGGCCGTCGCTGGAGCCGCGCGCGCTGAATTTCTTCGTGAAGGAGGAGAAGAAGGACTTCTTCGTTCAGGAGTTCAACCGCCTCTTCGGAGACAAATTCCTCCTCATGCCGATGGAGGATGTCATCGAGAAGAACCTCATGGGCACGGGCAAGCATCACCCGATGTTCCGCTCGATGCTCGGAGACTACCTCGCCATCGCGACCGATGACCTCACGATCTACTACTCCGGCGAGTGCTGGAAGTCGATGCACGGCAGCCTGACCGAGGACGAGATGCGGATCCCGCTCATCATTTTCCGATGACACGGGGACGGTTCTTTTGTCACGCGTAATAATCAGAACACGAAAAATGCCCGCATACCGGCGGGCATTTTTGATGCGCAAATCATGCATGGACGGGCATGTACCACTTGCCGGTCGCGGCGGCGACGTGGATGAAGCGGTCGGCCTCGTCCGTGACCTCCTCGATGAGGTCGGTGTCGATGTTGTGGCCGCAGTTCGAGTACACGACGAGCTTGCAGTGCGGAAGGCAGGAGGCCGTGCGCGACATGAGCTCCATCGTGCTGATCGGATCCTCGGTGCCGCCGATCAGGAGCGTGGGCACCGTGATGGTGCGAAGCGCGTCACACAGCGCTTCCTCCGAGCCGAGCCCCATCAGGGGACGCCCGTAATCGATGGCCCGCTCGCGGGGATCCGCAGGCGTCTGTCGCGACGAAATGTGCGCGGTGCGGACATCGCGGCGCTTCTGCCGCTCGGGATCGCCGTCGATTGGTGGGTCGAAGGGCGGCGGGGACGAAATGATGCCCTGCTCGAGCATTTGGCGATAGGACATCGTGCCCTCCTTGAGGCTGTGCGGACCTGCGACCACGGCGACGAAGGCGAGGACGCGCTCGGGATGGCGAAGCATCAGGTGCCAGCCGACGCCGGCGCCGTGCGACGCTCCCATGTAGACGAACCGCCGGATGCCGAGAGCGTTTGCGAACGCGACGACGTCATCGGCGAAAACGTTGTACCAGTCGGAGCCATAGTCCTCGGTGACATACGACGAGGGCGCGAAGCCGCGCAGTGTGATGCAATAGACGTGGTAGCCGAGCTGCGCGAGCTTCTGCTGCATGCCGATGGGGTAAAACCCGACCTGCGCAGAAAGAACGATGCGGTCACCGGCACCGAACTCTTCATAAAATAGGCGAATACTCTCGTTGATCTGAACGTAACCCATACTCTCTTCTCCTCCCCAATGATATCGGATTATCCACAGTATACCCGAAATGGAGGCGCGGTGCAAGAGAAGGGGAGAGATCCCGCATTTTCCGAAAGATTTTCTTTGGAAAACGGGCCATCTGTGGTATTGTAGGAATAGGAGTGAAAGGAGGGTGCAGCATGAATGAGATGACGTTGAAGAGGAACCGCCTTCTGGCGGAGAAGGTGATCAAGGGGCTGGAGTCCCGCAACATGACGGGGTACTATGCCGAGACCAAGGAGGAGGCGCTTTCGATGGCGCTCGAGTTGATCCCCGAGGGGGCGAGCGTCGGCATGGGCGGCTGCATGAGCGCGAAGGAGATCGGGCTCACGGACGCGCTGCGGAGCGGCCGCTACGATTTCATTGACCGCGACGCGACGCCGAACAAGCGTGAGGCGATGCTGGCGACGTACGACGCGGATTACTTCATTGCCAGCGCCAACGCGATGACGGAGGACGGTGTGATCATCAACATCGACGGCAACGCCAACCGCGTTTCCGCAATCGCACAGGGACCGCGTTATGTGGTATTCATCGTCGGCATGAACAAGGTATGCAAGGACGTGGACCATGCGATGAAGCGCGCCCGCAATGTGGCGGCGCCGATCAACACGCAGCGCTTCGGACTCTCGACGCCGTGCTCGAAAACCGGCTCCTGCATAAACTGCAAGTCGCCGGACACGATCTGCTGCCAGATCCTGATCACGCGCTACTCGCGCCATGAGGGCCGCATCCACGTGATCCTGGTAAACGATGATCTGGGGTATTGATATGGGATTTTTGTTTGGTAAGAAAAATAAACTCGACGAGACCGAGCGCAGGCGTCTTTGGGACGGCCTGGCTGAGTTTTTACGTCTGAATTTCCGGCCTGACGGGGAGAGCGGGAAGGCGGATGCCGCCCCGAGTGCCGGCGCAGCGGATGCAATGCCCGCGCTGATGGCAGGTGCCGCCATGATGGCGAAAGGTGCCCGCAACGATGGGGCGCAGGCGTTCATGATGAACTCCGCGATGCCCATGGCTGCTCAGGCCGCAATGGCGAGCGCCGCGAAGACGCCGGACGCAGAAGCAGCGGAGTTCGATGCGGAAATTGAAGAGACGTCAAATGAAGAACCGACAGATGCTTTCGAGCTGATGGAAGACGCCTCAGCGCCACAGGGACAAGCCGCCCCGATCATCGAGGAACCGCTCGGGCTTCAGGAGAAGAAGCCGCGAAGCTACGCCCTTCACAAAAAGAGCGCGGCAAGGGACAGCGCATGCGGCGGAGCTGCGGCGACACCGAAGAAGCGCTCCCTCGGCGATGTCGTCAGGGAGGTCAGCGAGACATGGCAGCAGAGTTTGCTGCGCAAGATCGACGAGCGAGGGTACTCCGACGCGGAGGTCTATAAGCGCGCAGGGCTCGACCGGAAGCTGTTCTCCAAGATCCGGTGTAACGAGGATTACCAGCCGAAGAAGCCGACGGCGGTGGCTTTGGCGTTGGCGTTGCGGCTGTCGCTCGACGAGACGCGAGACATGCTGGCGAGGGCAGGATTTGCCCTGTCGCCGAGCAGCCGCTTTGACCTGATCGTGGAGTATTTTATCGACAACGGTATCTACGATGTGGACACGATCAACATCGCGCTGTACGAGTACGGCCAGCAATTGTTGGGCGCATGATATAGCGGTTTACTCAAACGGTTAAAAAACTACTCATACTGCGGTTGATACACCTGTTGGGCTATGATAAACTCAAAGTTGGACAACTACGCAGTCGAAAAATGCTGCGGCGGATTGCCGCGGCATTTTTGCGTTTTGGATAATTCAATCTCAAGGGGGGATTACCATGTTGAACAAGAGATTCAGACAAGTGATGGCGATCATTCTTTCCGTGCTGATGCTACTTCCGGCGGCAGGGGATATGCTTGTGCCGCGTGTAGCGTACGCTGCAGGAGCGGTACAGATCCGGGATGCGAAGCTCAAGTGGGTGACGACCGACTACGACGGGATTCCGGAGCAGCTGCTGCTCAAGAAGGAATACGATAACGGTGACACGTTCACCCTCCAGTACCAGATCGACATCGTGCTGTCGGGCGCGGAGACGCACGAACCGGGAACAATCCGGATCACAGCGCCGAAGCAGATCTTTCATCAGCGGAGTTCACAGCCGGACGGAAGCGTCCGGACCGAAGGATACGGGAACATGACATTCCCGGTTCCGAACACTCCGACCGAAGGAGTCTCCTGGCACTGGGAGGACGCAGGCGACGGACGGTACGTGATCATCAACGACGCGACGATCGGCGCGAGTGATTCTCTCATGTTCCAGTGCACGATCACCGGCCTGCAGCCGAACAGGCTCGTGGACATGCTGCCGAGCGATCCCCTGAAGGTGACGGTGGAGGTCACCGCCAAGGACGGCACGAAGGACATTATGGACACGCAGGAACTGACGGCCGTGATCGACACCAAGGCCGCGCTGACTACCTACGGTACGACGCCCGGCGCGTCCCTGACCGGTACCGTCTACAACACATCGGATAATATTTCTCCGAATATTCTGGACAATCTGCCGGGCGGCGCAGAAACGGCGAGCGGCTATGTCTTCGTATGCTGGAAAACCCAACCCTACTACGACGCGTCGCAGTATTTCCGGCTGGACATGGACCTGTGGGCGGGGGAGGCTGCCGGAAACGGGACGACGATCCCGGGAATCATTCTGGGCGGGACTGCCGGCGGCGGTACGGTCACCACGCAGAATTCCGGCGCGCAGGCCGGCCAGCATTATGCCCGGACGGTCGCGACCTACGAATGGGACGACCGGGGCACCCGGACCGGAAATCGCGCGCAGGACATTTGGGTTGCTTATCCGACCGCGCAGATGCAGGAAAACAAGACGTACACGATCAGCGCTGCAGCGGCATGGAAGATGACAGAGGCTGACCCGGCGAGAGGAAGTGATCCGCAGGAGATCTCGGAGAAAAGCGTGGACGCCACGGTGAACTATACGCACTCGGGATGGGAGTTTCCTGAGAGCAGATTTGCCGTATATAAGTATACGGATTCCCATCCAAGCCATACGCATACGACGATGGCGAAGGACGTGCCGGACGGCAGCACCAGCAGCTATCACAAGAAAAACTATACCTATTCGACGGCAATCGGTGCGCTTAGAAACAATCAGCCCGTAACCATTGAGTATGAGGTACTGACCACAGGGTACGGTTACGCGTATACCGCGGGCCCGACTAGCGAGGTCCCGGACCTCCCGGAGGGATGGGAATACGATCCGGCCCATTACCTGAACTGGAACTACCTGATGGAGACCACGGACGACACGCTCACGATCCAGAATGTCTCCGGCACCCTGCAGGCCGGCGATTACTGCTTCACCGGCATTACCGTGGCAGCGCCGGAAATGTTCACCTACGGAAATCTGCAGCCATCCCAGTCCCAGTACATGCTTCCGGGCACAACCTTCGGCTATAAGCCGGACAGCAGCCTGCCGAAGCCGGACGTGGAGGTCTGGGTCAAGGACGCAAGCGGCAAATGGACACTGCTCGAGACGGTGTCGCTGAAGAGCGGGACGAAAACGATCACCTTCCCGGACGGTGTCATCGGATACAAAACCCGCTTCGAGACCAACCAGGCGGCATGCAAGGTTGCCGTGTGGCCGACGGTGAAGCTGCTTCCGAGCGATCATCTGAAGGAGGTCGTGGAGACGGTCCTTCAGAGCTATACGAACATCGTCGTGGACAACGACGCCAGTCTGAAAACCACATACTATTACAGTGCGACCAGGCCGGATGAGGTCCAGCCTTCCCAGGAGGCTTGGCTTGAGGCGGCAGCCGCCGGCAGTCTTACGCAGGAGACGAGCGACAGCAGCAGCGCGACGCTGGCCGTCGCCGGCTTCAGCGTATACGGAAACACGGGCATCGCGCCGGACCCGCCGGAGAACGATACGGTGAACCGCCGGATCAAGGCGAATTTGTACATGTATGTCGACGAGAAGAGTAACCTGTCGAGCCGGGCGGAATACGACGCGGCGGTCGCGGCGGGCGCGGTGATCCCGGAGACCTCCGGCACGTGGTACCTGCTGCTGCCGGAGAACATGACCCCGGACATGAGCAGCGTCAGCCTGCGGGGCGGCGACCGGATCATCGAAAAAGAGGCCTACGACAACTTCCGGGGCAGCGGACGGACCCTGCTGGTGGTCCGCGGCACGTTGTCGCCGAACGTTTCCAACAGCTACTCCGGGGCGAACAGGTTTTTTACGGACCGGATTGGCCTGTCCCTGGACGCGTACATGCCCTGGGAGGACTACGCGGGCCTGGAAGGCAGCAAATATGTGGACTACTACGCGGCCTTCGAATCGGGCAATCCCGGCACGCTGGGCAACCTTGTCCAGGATCGGGGCTATTACCAGTCCATCGGCTATCCGGACGCGTGGCCGAGCGAAGCGGGCACCTGGCTGAACGGCGCGCCCTATAAGATCAAGCAGGCCATGACGGACCTGGATCCGGACACGGACGAAGCGCGCTTCGTCTACCTGTA
>JAFZMO010000145.1 GCA_017551165.1 Lachnospiraceae bacterium | reverse complement strand
GCTCGCCCTGTGCCGCCTCATCCGCGGCCGGTGGCTCCGCCTGAGCGCCCTTCGCGGCGCCGGCTTCGGCCTTGCAGCGTCGGTTCTCTTCTGCCTGCTCACGCGCGGCCTCGATTTCTTTAGGGACGTTGCGGGCATCCTCGGCAACGTGGGCGGCTCCCTCGCCAACGGTGATCCCGCCTTCCCCGACGCATCGCAATTTGTCTCCGAGCTCAACACGGTCCCGCTCCTCGCGGACAACTACGGATCCTCGCGCCTCGACAAGCTCCTCAACGGCTTCGCCGCCTACGCGGACGGCAAGCTCAACGCGCTCGGCGCATGGCCGGTGATCATCGTCACCGCTGCCACCGCCGTATTCCTCGCGGTGAAGGGCTGCCGCATCGTTTTCTCACGGAAAATGAAAGTGGCTGCCGACAACACCAACCTCATCGAGGATCGCAACACAGACCTTCTGATTACGGCAGTGTTCCTCGGCGTGTGGCTTGTCGCCGGCCTCGTCATCATGATGAAGGGCTCGCGTTTCCTGACGATCCCCGTGCTGCCGGTCGGTATCGTGTGCGGGCTCGGAGTCGGGTTGTTGCACGGTAAGTTCTTTGCGGGGGATGGGGAAGAATCTAAAGAGAGTACCGAGATTGAAAGCGCTGATGCTGTTGAATCCGGTTCTGACACTGAAGACAAAAAAACTGATGCTGAAGAACCCTCCTCTCAGGAAGACACTCCTTCCGATGATACCACCTCGCGCAGCTTCCTTCGCCGTCACGGCCTCACCCTGCTCCACGCGGGGATCCTGCTGCTCGCAGTGACGGGCTGGGCCTTCGGATTCCGCGCGCAGTTCGGCTGGGTGGCGTGCGCGATCGCGGGAGCGGTTGCGGCTGCCTTCGGGGCGGTGCTCTTCATTTTCCGAAGAGACGCGATAATCAATCTGCTCGCATTCACGCTCATGCTGACTCCGTGCATGTCATGCTTCGGCGCGGCGTACGGCGCGGTGCCGGACGGTTCGGACACACTGAAGGCGATGTGCGACACGATCCGCGAGGGGACGGAGCCCGACGCTACGATCCTGTCATGGTGGGATATCGGCTACTACTACGAGTACGCGGCGCAGCGGCTGACGCTCGGCGACGGCGGCAACTTCAACAGCGAGTGGAACTACTGGCTGGGGCAGGCGCTGATGACCGACAATATTGACCTGACGCGCGCGATCGGGCAAATGCTCGCCGAGAGCGGTCTGGACGCGACGCACCTGCTGATGGAACGCTACCGCAGTGAGGGCGAAGACTATGCGGCCCGTGCGACGCGCGTTTTGAAGACGATCCTGCCGCTGCCGAGAGAGGAGGCATACGAGGCGCTGACCGGGGAAGGCACCGACCTTCTCGTCTCGATCCCCGCTGCCGACCGGCTCGACGCGGTAACCGCTCTCACGCTGCTCGCGCTCACACATCCGACGAACGCCCGGCCGATCTACCTTGTGCTCTCCGAGGACATGTTGTACAAGCTCGGCGCGATCTCCTGCTACGGCAAATGGGAATTTGGCGAGCGGCCATACACGCCTTACGTGCGCCGCACGAGACGCGCGGTCGAGATCGCTCTCGGACAGACGACGGAGATCATGTTTGACGACTGCGATTTCACGCTGACAGTAACCAGGGACGCTGAGGGCAACATCACGAGCCACCGCCTGACGGACGGCAACGGAAAGGCTCTCTCACACTGTGTGCGGGTCAGCACAGAGCCCCTCGAGCAGGCGACCGGCGCCTATACCATCTACCTGCGCGAGGAGGGCGCGAACTCCTACCGCTGCCTGCTGTGCAGCTCCGACGCAGCCGACGCCGTCATCATCTGCGGCTTCATGATGCAGGGCGAGAACCTGTTCTACCGCAGCGTGGTCGACCTGCCGCCATCGGACGGCGTGCGCGCGTTCCACGAGGTCGCGGTCTGGTATCTCGGAAGATAAAACAAGGTGACAGAGGATCCTCCCCTGTCACCTTTCTTTTATCCGCTTCTGCTGTTTACTTCTGCCCCGGCATTCTCGCCGAATCCGGCATGATCGATTCATAATACTCCAGGATCAGCTGCAATACATCGTCGTAACTGTATTCCTCGATCAACTCCGCCTGCGTCTCCCAGCCGACGTCCGCCGCCTGCTCCGCAACCTCGTGGTACTCCTCGAGCGGATGCTCATCCTGCTCGTACGCCTCCTTGGCCTCGAGCACCGCACCCTTAATGTCAGCGTAGGCCTGATCGGAAATCTCCACATAATTGCTCGCAAACCACCTGCGGATCTCGTCCGTCGCCTCGATCTCCGTAATCTCACTCAGCTCCGCGAGCGCCTCATACACCCGCCAGTAGGGATCCCACAAGCCCCCCAGGTTCATCAGCGGATCGTCCGACGCAAGGCTCGCGCGGAAGCTTAAGTACATCGCCTCATTTTCCTTGTAATAGCCCTTGTGATGCGACGCCTCGTGCGCGAGAAGATCATAGAAATACAGGTTGTCCACGTATTTGTTGTAGGTGAGCTCGACCGTATACGGGTACGTGTAGCCGCCGATGTTCATCCAGTCCAGAACGTCCGAGCACATCGCGACCTTGGGCTGCGGGTAGTAGCCCTTGAGGCGGCCGTACTCGCCGGAGATCGACCGCATCGCACGCACGACTGTGTCCCACGCCTCCTCACGGCTCGGATAAATGATCCTGCCGCTCGCATCGCGCGGTGCCGCCGCGCTCGCCTCGTTGATCATGCGCGCCAGTTCGTTGTGAGCGTAAAATACGACGTCGAACGAGAATTCCTTCTTGTGCTTCTCCTCGCTCAGCACGTAATCGTGGTACGGGATCCACCAGTTAAACACGTAGAGCCACAGGCCGATCACGACGCACGCAAGGAACACCTTCATGTAGCGCGGGAAGAACCGGGAACGCGGTTTCCCGGATTCCGCCGAGTCCGCGTCCTCTGCCTGATCGGCAGGCTTTCCCTTCTTTGCGCGTCGCACCAGCGCGAGAATTCCGAACACGATCACAATAACGACCGTCACCGCGACATACACGGCGCACACATACATCAGCACCTCGCCGAGTGCGAACGGAAACCAGCCCGTCGCGCGGCCGAGCACCGCCTGGATCAGCGGATACACGTGGTCCGCGTACCAGGTCGCAAAGCTGCTGATATACGCAAGCGGCACAAACACGAGCATGATGATGCCCGCTGCCGCGATGATCTTCCAATACCAATGTCTCGATCTCTTCTCCATGATGACCTCCGTACTGCTATGGTGACAGAGGGATGGTTCTTTTGTCACCACGGCTTTATTGTACGGCACAAGACTGCGAACGTCAACTCTTCTCGTGCCGGGCTCCCGTCGCCCCGCGAAAAACCTTGCATTCCCGCTCGAGTTATAGTATACTTGTACGGCATGTGATTTATTTACAGAATAACAACGGAAAACGACAAGCAGAACGGAAGAATTATGGCAGACACGATATTGACGGACAACATAAAGAAGCGGCGGACATTTGCGATCATCTCACACCCCGATGCAGGTAAGACGACTCTGACGGAGAAGTTCCTGCTGTACGGCGGCGCGATCAACCTCGCGGGCTCCGTGAAGGGCCGCAAGGCAGCGCGCCACGCGGTGTCGGACTGGATGGAGATCGAGAAGGAGCGAGGTATCAGCGTTACCTCGTCCGTGCTGCAGTTCAACTACGACAACTATTGCATTAACATATTGGATACGCCCGGCCACGAGGATTTCTCGGAGGACACGTACCGCACGCTGATGGCTGCGGACTCCGCCGTGATGGTCATCGACGCCAGCAAGGGTGTTGAGCGCCAGACGATCAAGCTCTTCAAGGTTTGCGTCATGCGCCACATCCCGATCTTCACATTTATCAACAAGATGGACCGCGAGGCCAACGATCCCTACGAGCTCATGAGCGATATCGAAAATGTTCTCGGCATCGCGACGTGCCCGATCAACTGGCCCATCGGCTGCGGTAAGGGCTTCAAGGGCGTGTACGACCGCGAGACGCGCGAGGTTGCGCTGTTCACGGCCGCAATGAACGGACAGAAGGAAGTCGCAACCGAATACATGAGCGTGGACGATCCGGCCCTCAAGGACCGCATCGGATGGGAGTTCCACGACAAGCTTCTCGAGGACGTTGAGCTCCTCGACGGTGCGAACGCGGAGTTCGACCAGGAGCTCGTGAACGCCGGCGAGCTGTCGCCCGTCTTCTTCGGAAGCGCGCTTACCAACTTCGGTGTCGAGACGTTCCTCAAGCATTTTCTGAAAATGACGTCCTCCCCGCTGCCGAGGCAGTCGGACCAGGGTGTGATCGACCCGTTCAGGGAGGATTTTTCGGGCTTCGTGTTCAAGATCCAAGCCAACATGAACAAGGCGCACCGCGACCGCATCGCGTTTCTGCGCATCTGCTCCGGCAAGTACATTCCGGGCATGGAAGTCAACCACGTGCAGGGCGGCCGCAAGGTCAAGCTCTCGCAGTCGACGCAGATGATGGCGGACGAGCGCCACATCGTCGAGGAGGCGTACGCGGGCGACATCATCGGATTGTTTGACCCGGGCATCTTCGCCATCGGCGACACGCTGTGCACGTCGGGCGAGAAGTTTAAGTACGAGGGAATCCCGACGTTCGCGCCGGAACATTTTGCGAGAGTCCGTCAGATCGACACGATGAAGCGCAAGCAGTTCATGAAGGGCGTGACGCAGATCGCACAGGAGGGTGCGATCCAGATCTTCCAGGAGTATAACACCGGAATGGAGGAGATCATCGTCGGCGTGGTCGGCACGCTGCAGTTCGACGTCCTCATGTTCCGTCTGAAGAGTGAATACAATGTCGAGATCAAGCTCGATCCGCTGCCGTACGAGCACATCCGCTGGGTAACCAACCCCGAGGAGTGCCCGGTCGACACGATCGTCGGCACGAGCGACATGAAGCGCATCAAGGACCTGCACGACAACCCGCTTTTGTTGTTCATCAACCAGTGGTCGGTCGGCATGGTGCAGGAGCGCAACAAGAACTTGAAGCTCGCCGAGTTTAAGGTAGATTAACCTCGTAGCGTATATTGGGGGAAAATGTTATGCACCGCAGTTTCGGTGCTTGAAATACATAGGAATACCAGGTTTATGAAGAAAAAGTCGAACAAAAAAGCCGGCGTGGAATCCGGCTCCAAGTTATATCGCAAGCGGCTTGCGCGCCTTGTCGGCGCAGGCTCTTCGAACGGTGCGCAGGAGGAGCCCTTTGAGGGCGTCCTCGAGCCCCGCGGCGTGCTCACCCAGGGTGAACCGACCGTCATCGGCGACGACGCGGCTGCCGCAGACGCAGGCGTATCCTGCCCTGTCGCGACACCGCCCAAGACAAGCTCAACCCGCAAGACCGTCATCTGGATCATCCTGTCCTTAGCGATCGCAGTGCTGAGCATCTGGGCCGTCACCTCGCAAAATAAGCACTTCCGCTTCTCATTGTTCCTCGACCGCCTCGGCAACTCCAACAAGGGATGGCTCGCATGCGCCTTCCTGGCGATGCTCGGGTTCATCTTCTTCGAGGCACTGTCCTTCCGGACCATTCTGCGCGGACTCGGTTACCGGCGAAGCCTGTTCGCCAACTACACCTACGCCGCGACGGATATTTATTTTTCGGCGATCACGCCGTCCGCAACCGGCGGCCAGCCCGCATCGGCCTACATCATGATGCACTCGGGCGGCATCTCCGGCAGCGTCACCACCGTAACGATCCTCGTCTGTCTCGCACTGTACGCGCTCTCGATCATCGTGCTCGGCGTCTGCTGCTTCACGCTGCGGCCCTTCCTGTACTTTTCATTCAGTGTAGCTGCGCGCATCATGATCGCTATCGGCATGGTCATCCAGTTCGCACTCGCGTTCATGTTCGTATTGCTGATCCAGCGCGGCCAGCTGCTGTGCAAGATCGCATGCAAGCTCCTGCCGCTTGCGGCCAAGCTGCACCTCGTGCGCAACCCCGAGCGCAAGGCCGAGCGCCTACGCGAATCCCTCAACAACTACCGCCTCTGTGCGGAAATGACCGCCGGCAAGAAGAGCATGCTGCTCCGCGCCCTGCTCTACAACGTGCTGCAGCGCGCCTCGCAGATCGCCGTCACGGTCTTCGCCTACCTCGCGATGGGCGGCCGCGTGCGTCACGCCGCTGACATCTTCGCGATCCAGAGCTACACCGTCCTCGGAGCGGCCTACGTGCCCATCCCCGGCGGCATGGGCGTCATCGACATGATGCTCACCGACGGCCTCGGCACCTACATGCGCGACGACGCCGCAGCCACGGAGCTGACGCTTTTAAGCCGCGCCATCTCGTTCTATGCATGCATCCTGCTGTGTGGCGTCACGGTGCTTTTGATCTATGTGGTACAGAAGATCCGGGGGAAGAAGGTGCGGTAAATCAACTGCCCGCAATCTCATACTTCTCCTTCAAATGATTCAACCGGCGATACGTGATCAACCGCTCCAGCTGCATTCTCCCTACAACAATCCCAGGGGCAATCCCCTGTTCGTGCGCAAATTGAACAACTCTCCTCTCGGAATAGTCCCCTTCGTCTCGAAACTTCTCAAACGCATCCGATGCGATAAGAACATCTCCGGACCATTGATCGGCGGCCGATTCGTCCGCTTCCGAGGTTCCGCCCTGCTGCCCCACATGGCCAAGCACAATGTGTGCCAGTTCGTGGAAGAGGCTGAACCAAAACCGGTCGGCATCCTTACCTCTGGCGGTAAGCCCAACCACGATCTTATTCCCATCAACCAACGAAGCACCCTGTAAAAACGAGCCCTTCAGATGCGGCAGGAACACCAGCGCAATCCCCTGTTCTGCAAGCAGCGTCTGAATTTTCGGACAGAACACCTCCGGCTTGAGAACCGTCATCTTGCGGATCTCCGGCAACACAGAGATCAAGCCCTTGATGTAAATCGGTGCCGTTGCAATGTCACGCGCTTTGATCCTCGCTTCCTGCACCCACGCCATCAACGCCAGATCACTCTTATCCGTAACCGCAAGTCTCCTGCAAGCAATCCGCGTAATCTTGTCATCATCCAGAAGCAGCAGCCTCACCACCTCAAAATACTTCCTGAGGTTCTCTACCCTCTCTTTGCTGTTTCTTGTCATCGGCACCCATCCGAGTTGTGCCATCTCCCCATACGGAAAACGTTTCGCAATCTCCTCATCGGCTTCCATATCATTTTCCGCCTCAGCCTTGATAACCTTCTCCCGGTAGATTGCCTCAAGATTATTCCAAAATTTGGCAGGGACCCCGAGGACAATCTCCAGTTTGACTGCCGTCTCCGCCGTAAGCTGAACATCGCCGTTGATCAGCTTACTGATATGCTTCTCCGACATATCCATTCTGGCGGCAAATTCCTTCTGACTCATACCTCTGTCATCCAACTGCTCCCTGATCGATGCGCCGGGGGGCGTTGCAATAAAACTGCGACTTCTTCTCACCATGGTGCCACCTAATGCTCGCCTCTCGGAAAGACTCACGCCTTCCTTTTTGCTTCCAGATAATCCGAAAATGTCGGAGATCCCAAACGTCGCCGTTTTTTCAGCATATCCTGCCAAAGCAGATTCCCCGCATCTTCTGTAATCAACCCTTTCTCCAGCGCCTCCTTCAGGATCTCGCCGGTAGTCACGTGTTGTAGTCCAAACTCTTTGACATACACGGCAATGTCTCTCATGTTATTGCTTGCCAGAACGCCGCCCCGTTCCTTGGCCAATGCGATGGCAGCGGCTTCTCCGTTGCCGATTATCGCGTGCCCCGGATCCGGATCTGATATCAGTTTTCTGTACAACGTATACTCTGCGGTATCCGTCTCTATGATTTCTACCCTGGCAGAATTGTCTGCCAAAAGCGTATCCACTCTTGCCTTCAAATGAATTATGCTCGGATTTGAAAGCTCCGTGTATACCGCCTCAGGAATCACGATTCTTCCCCGATAAAGCTGTGTAAGCAGACTCTGGTTGTTTACCCACAGAAAGGCCGAAAGGCAATCTGTGTCGAAAAACAAAGGCTCAGTCAATCACATCACCGCCCTCCGTATCGTCACCATACACCAGATCTGCCCGAAAGGCTGCCATCAACAGTTCTTCATACTTCCCTTCCGAAACGAGTCCTCTCTCGACAACTTGCTTTGTCTGATTGATGTAGTTCCCATAGGTCATGTACTTCTTTTCCTCAGCTGATGGCAAATAAAGATCCGCGCTGTATCCGAGAGTCTCTGCTTTTCTTCTTACCGACTCTCCCAAAAAGACATTTCCCCTGGTTTCGCCGAGATACGGCGTATGCATCAACCGATAGACCGCCGACTGGTGGCTCACTCCGAAATACTGCTCAATCCGAATTACATCCTCAAGTGTCAGTTCTTTATTCGGGTTTTTCCCTGAAAACTGCTCCGCACGCTCTTGGAGCGCTGCGTCCGGCATAAGGAAATACGACGCAAACATATCTGCCGCACGCTCAATATCTCTTCCTGAGTTTATCTTTTTTGCGCAGACCGAAATCATGTTGTCATCGTAAAACAAATGATAAAACTCGTGTGCCAGAGAAAACCTCTGTCTTCCCAACGTCATAGCCGAATTAATAGCAATCAGATTATTCTCTTCCTGCCCCTTAATGCACATGCCACTTAAGTTTTCACCTAACGGGTAGTATACGATTGTAAGGTTTTCTATGCTCTGCGCCACTGCAAAAATATCTATCGGGGAGCTGCTATCCTCGCCCAGTTTTTTCCTCAACATTGCAGCCTGTGTCATCAATCTGGCATGATCCATTACACTCCCGCCCCCTTCAATAAGCTGCGCATAAACTCGGAGCTAAGTGCAATTCTGTTGATTGCTGAGATAGCTTCCATCTCTTCCATGCTGAGTTCACTCCCCCGGAACGCAAAGGAAAGTTTGGATGTTACCATAGTTTGGGATTCCATTTGATCTACAGTTACGCCGAACAAAGCGGCCAGCTTCTCTAACATGTCAGCGGACAGGCTCCGTTCCCCCTTCTCAAGTCTGGCAACAAAGCTCTGGTCAACCTTCATGAAATTAGCTATGCTACATTGTGTAAATCCCGCATTCTCTCGTAACGCGCGTAGGTTTTCACCGATTGTTTTATTAGTCATAGTAAAGCCCTCCCTTCAAAGACGAGTATACACCAACTTTGTCATAAACGCAACATCGTTAGCAAGAATATTTATGACAAACTCGTACTCCGATGATTTCTTCGCTGCAAACTTTTAAAACAATCCGTATCGTCGATTTACCTCCGAGGTAAATTTACAGTAGCATAAAACAGCCTTTTTGTCAAGACACAGCCCTAATGTGAACCTCCCTATTTCCTTTCCCGCCGAAATACGCTATAATGTCATTGTGCGTTCTCGCCTCGCGGCGGCCCGCGCATGTTGTATTGGGGGTATACAGTGTTTCTCAGGGGAAAGGAGCACGGAAAATGAAGGTAAAACAGTTACTCATCGTCATTCTGACATTCACGCTGCTCGTCGTTGGTCTTACAGCCTGCGGCGGCAAGACCGATGACTCCGCCACGTCAGGTGGATCCGGCGATACCAAGAAAACGGAGGCAACGCCGACCAATACGCCGACGCCGACCGAGGTGCCGAAGACTCCGGAACAGCTGGACCAGGACGCACTCGATCTGATCTTTGCGTCCGCCAAGGTGACCGCCACCGACGGCGAATATGAGCTTGAGGAAGGCGCCAAATTCTGCCTGGAGTTCGACGGCGACCACATCACGTTGGAGCTGGAGACCAAGAACAACAGCTTCAAGAGAAAGATCTGGGAAAAATGGCTGAACGGCGCAAAGGTTGCACGTGCCGAATATCCACTCCAATCGGAACAGTACCAAGCCGACTGCAAGTACGGAAACATCACCGGCGTTCTCGGTAGTGAGGGCAATATCAAGTGGACCGCCAGCAACTTAAGCGAAGATCTGTTCGCCGAACTCAGCAAGAAGGGCGTAGAGGTTGCTCCTTCTTACGTACAGCGTCAGAAACTATTTGATGAGATCAAGGGGGATTGGGCAGGAGATGTCAGCCTCTCGCTCAAGTATCTCGTCGACACCATGGTCGATAAGAACGACAAGGAAACAATCTCGTTCTACAACAATCTGATCTCATTCCTGAAAAACTACGGATTTAACGGCAATATACCGATTACCCTCGGCGTTTCATTCCTGAGCGCGAAAGAACTTCGCTTCCATTTGACCGTCGACTGGTCCGGTTTCCTCAATTCGATCGACAAAGCTACCGCCAACGAGGACGGCATGCTGAAATTCCTCTGCGTCTGCACCGGTGCCGACAAGAGCGCCATCAAGGCCTACGTAAAGAGCGAAGGAACCACCGTCATGATCTTCGGCCGCGCGGTCGTAAAGCTGCTCAAGAAAATCTGTGATGATTATCCCGGCGAGAACGCGCTGTGCAAATACGAACTCTCCGGAAACACCTTGCTGATCCGAGGCGCCAGCAGCTACGATGAGCTAATCTACGACAAGGACAAGGGCACCATGACATACCGGGATATGGGTATAGAGTGTGTGTTGAAGAGGAAATAAACATTTCGAGGAGAGAACGAAAGATGGGCAACAGTACATTAAGACACGAAAAAGCTCTTGCCGATGCAAAAAACAAAAAGGCACTCGTTCTAGCTCTATGTATCTTTATCCTTTTGTTTGTTTTACAATGCGGGTACTACGTCAAGGTTTATTTAAGTATAAAACATGATCCGGGAAAATATATAAACGAACGTCGCGGAACAATCAGTTCTATCTCTAAGGAATCGCCTTACATTGACACCAAAATAGACCTGCAGGGACACAACCTCTCACAGGTGTTCCGCTATTTCAGCAATATCGCCCTTGTTGATGAGGGTTTAGACTATAAGGACACCATACGCAAATGGATCTCGCCAATACGGTTTTATGCTGAAGGCGACCTCGATGATCTCATCGAAGATGTCCTGAAAAAACTCTTTGAAAGAATGAATACAGTCGAAGGTTTTCCCGGAATCAGCAGAGTATATTCCGTTGATGACGCCAATTTAATAGGATATTTCTATAATGACGAGACCTTTTATTCCTTTGCCGAAACATACGGCGGAAACAAATATACCAACGGTTTGACAGTCCTCACCCTAAACGAATATGACTATTCTATCAGCAGCGGTCTTTTTATTGTTCGCAACGGTATGACAGAGGCTCGAAGACGTTCCGTTATTTGCGAAGAACTAGTGCAGTCCATGGGCTTGGAGAATGATTCTTATGCCTACCCGGAAAGTCTCTTCTACCAAGGATACAATGAAGTAACAGAACCAAACGACTTAGATTGGATCCTCTTTCGTATATTGTATCATCCGCTGGTTCAATCCGGAATGAATTACAATCAAATTCTCCCCGTGCTGACCACCATTACTCAGCACTAGTTCATTATTTCCTCAATCCTTATTATACAAAAGCGCCGCCTCTGAATATAGCCTTACTCCGGCTCCTGCATTCGGATGAATGTAATCAACAAGATACCATCGGTCCGGTTGCGACCGAAGCGCCTCTTCAATATACGCATTAGCATCGATATAAACTGCCTTCTCCCCTGCACAATATTTCTCGAGCGCCTTGCTGTATTGCTGATTCAGCGAAACCTTGTCTCCATATGGCAACGAACACTGCGTATCTCCATCCACCGAAGTCCATGGCGCAATAAATACTACTTCCGCGTCGGGAGCCCGCTGTGTCAGTTTTTCCTTCAGATTGCTCATCCGTTTAACGTATTCGTCCGCAGTCATTGCACATATGTCTTCTTCGCGATATCTAACATCATTAGTCCCTACAGCTATCACGTACAATTCCGCTTGGGGGATCTCATTGATGCAATCTAAAAAGTACGAAACTGTTGCTCCACCTCTGGCACATCTCAGAACGCTTTTTCCCTTTAGATACTGCTCGATTGGTTCATACCACGGACACCCGCCATTCTTTGTGCCATCCGTTAAACTATCTCCTATAAAGCATACTGTTGAAGCCTTCTCTAACGCCTTCCACAACGCTCCCTCTCTCATCTTATCGGATAAAACTAATCCCTGCGTTTTCGTCCGCATGAATCCGCTTTGATCAAAATAGTAGCGCTCTGTTATTCCTTCAATGTCCATCGTCTGGCCGAACACGACTTCAGTAATCTTCTGATGAGCTTTCGTTGCTCGCTCAAAATCATCTGTGCTCAATTGTTGCCGTAATGTCGCGTCATTGACGATATCATGTATCGGAAGCGCTCGATAATTCCCTTCCATCGGAGCCTGAGTATACAAAGGCACCACGGCCCCGCCAATTACTTCTTTTGTATCACGATCAACATATACGTCAACCAACATACTCGTATCGCCCTGCTTATCCCGATAACAGTTTGCGAAATTCCCGGGGCAATACACACAACACACTTCGCGTCCATTCACATTTTCAAACCCCACGGGCTCCACCACATGTGGATGGTCTCCAAGAACAATATCTGCACCTAACTCAGCAAATACTTTGAACCAAGTTTGCTGTTCCTTATCAATTTCGTTGCTGAATTGCGATCCCATATGCGGAAGCACTATAATCAAATCCGGGCTCATACTTTTGGCCATAGCAAAATCCGCCTCCACATTCGCCTTACATCGGTTAAAAAGGTCTCCTTCCATACCGCATACAACCGAAGTTACGTATGACACTTCGCTATCTAACAACTTCGCTCCAGAATACGCATTGCTACCATAAGTATACGCAAGAACCGCGATACGTAGTCCCTCCACCTCAACAAGCTTAACACGATTAGCTTTTTTTTCCGCATCATTTCGATACGAACCTATGTGATCCAGCCCGATTCGATCCAACACATCCAACGTTCTAACCGCTCCGTCCAGCCCCTTATCCAGAACATGATTGTTGGCAGTTGTGACAAGATCAAACCCTGCATCTTTTACTGCAACCGCAAATTCATCCGGGAAGTTCAACGCAAGCTTTTTGTCATCATCAAAATTTCCGTTCGAATAACCCACGGTTTCTCCCGCCATTGGCCCCTCAAACACTCCGATTGCAAAATCCGCTGAAGAGATATACTTTGATGCATATTCAAAAACATCGGAGAAATCATATCCGCTTACTGTATTTGCACGTTTAACCTGATCCTCAAGTAAAATCAAATCCCCTGCAAACGTAATACGAAAGGCCTTGTCATACGCCTCCTTTTGTCCTTCTGACATCACCGGATAACGAACCTCATCTCCGCTAACACCTTCCAAATCATCCCAATCGACTATGCTTTCCCCCTTAAGCATATGTTTCATGTCTTCCCAGGTAACATTCTTATATGCGTTTTTAATCACAACAATTACATAACCTACCGCTGCAAGTCCCAGCGCAATCTTCGCAAGATCAACCTTCGTTCTATTCGGATTTGTAAAGATATCAGCCCCATGATCTGTAAAACGATTTAACGGTTTTGCTATCCAATCATTACCGAAGCCCAAGCATACGGCTAACGAAAAAAGTATCGCAGACACAAAAATCATCTGAACTGATTGTTTATACAACCATCCACCCACGGCAAGCGTAATCGGTCTGTGCAAAATGAATATCCAAAGAGAATTGCGACCAATCATTGTAAGAAATGGGATTCGCTTATTAATTGCGATGCAACGAATCGAATATATCATTAAAAAGCCACACATCCAAAGCACCATGCGTCCAAATGAACCGATTTTCTCCTCATAAGGAAACATTTGCAGTGAGTCATCAGAAAAGGCAAACAAACGCCTGGCAACAAGCGCAACGAAAACAAAGGCTACAAAGCAAACTGCTCCAACCACACATCTCCGCCAATTCCGATTTTGCAAGAATCTCTCGGCTTTCTCCTTGCTCAAAAGATAACCCGCCATGTAGTAAGGATAAAAACCAATAATACGACCAATTGCCATAGTATTATCGATGGAACTGAAGAAACCTGCGAACAAAGAAACAGAGAACAGGATCAACATAATGGACTTGTATTTTGCAATATGATGTGCGGTAAGTCTCCATGCAATCAATGCAATCAAGTACCAAGCAGAATACATCGGCACAAGGAGCGATGCAAAGCCGTAAGCAAATCCCAAAGCACTATTCAACAACAGATATAAAAATACCAAGCGCGCGATTGCACTAACACTGTGTGCACGCTCGCTTTTGCCCATATATCCCGACAGAAAAACAAAAACCGGCATGTGGAACATATAAATCAAGTCCACAACCGTATCGATAATAACATGCTTACTCTGTAGCAGAAACAAAAAATGCCCAAACACTACAAGGATGATCATAACACCCTTTATATTGTCCCAATAGGCGACTCTTTCAACTGAGTTTTCCTCTCGTATAGACTGTGCTTCCGTTCGAGTCTCACTCTTCCCCCTGCTTGAATAATTCTTTACCTTCTTCAACATGTGTCCATTCTCCTGCTTACTTGACCCCTTAGCACAATACTCCTAAATCCGCCACAATTCAACTTGAATAATAGCGCTTTCTCACTGAGCCCATAATCCCGGGATGTATTCAAGCATCCCTTCCGTAACACTTGTACGGCTTCCCCAGAAAAAAGTCTGATACGGCAAGATACCATTTTTGTTCAATATATACGTAGCCACAATCGTCTCCGCAACAAACAGCACCACCATGATTGCGGTCATCGCCTTGCGCCATGAAGGTTTCTCCTCGCACTGAATAACAAGCGGAAGGAACAAAAAATGAGGTGCCGCATAATAGTAGTTGATTCGCTTCATGTACGGAATGTGTCCGGAGAAACTCAGCGCAATCAGGCCGATGACATTGGCGTAAAACCATAGCCGATAATATGGCTTGTCTTTTCCCTTTGGAAAATAATACGTACCAACCGCAAGGACCGCCAGACCGATCGCAAAAAAGATCAGCTCAAAATCGGATTCATGGCTAAAATACCGCGCATACGCCGGCACGACCGCCGCCACTATTTTCTCTATAATTGGGAAGCAAAACTGCGACACAATCAGCGTAAACGCAACTGCCACGAAGCACCAGATCGGTCTAATGTTCAGTTTCGGCAGGATGTACACCGGGATAAACACAAGCGCAGAAACGTGAAAGCACGCCGCCAGCGCGATCAGAAGAAAAAACAGGATCGGTTTTCGCTCCTGCGCGTACGTGCATGCAAAAAGACATACACTGATCGCCATAAACTGAGACACAATGTTCAATGAAAGGAAGAAACTTCCGGTCAAAACAAACATCATCGCTGCGAGCACAATCGCATTGCTTTGTTTATGAATCACCGCGAAAACAAACGCCAGTATAAACAGCGAAGTGACCACATACAGCCACTGAACATCCGCCCCGAGGAAGATCAATGCCATCTCCATCGCCCGAAATCCGACCGACGTATGGCTGCTCGACTCCTTAAAAAAAGACAAGGCTTCCTCGTGCGTCAGAAGTTCCGCCTTCTCCTTGGAAAGACCCATCTCCATGCGCGCCCAGAGCCGATAGCAGTCATCGATAAGCAGCGACTCCTCCTGGGACAGATCCGTCTGCTCCGACTTCATCGCCAAATACTCCGGCGTATACGTATGCCATGTGTCCGTTCCCACGTTCCAACGCAACCCCGCAAACAAAAACAGCATGACAAATACAACCCCAACGCAGATGCGCTGAATGCGGATTGAGCGGTCGGTTGTAGAAGTAAATTGTTCCATTTGCTATCCCTCAATTTCGTTGTCACCTAGAAGTCATGTTTCGTACTTTTCTCTTAATCCGACTCCATACACTGAGATGATTTATTTTCTTTATAGTTTCCGTCAAGGTATATTGCTTAAGATAACTGAAAAACCTCTCACGTACATCACTCTTATGCGCGGAATGATCAATCGACGGGTTTCCTTTTACCGCAGTTTTTATGTCAACTGCCTTTATCCTTGCCCTATTTGCAACTCGATCAACAAAACGTTTTCCTTTTTCGCTATGAATCAATACAAGCGATGTACCTTTATTGTCGTCCATCTCCGGCACAACTTCTTCTATTCCCCAAAAGTCAGCCAGCGTAATATCAGATTGTCTTTCCACTGTCTTAAATGAACAGTTGTAACAGGAGGATCTCAAGCAATAATCTGACAAAAACGCTTGCATAAACGGCTCCTCATAATAGACTCGCTTATATACTACATCATTGGAAAAACAAATTTTAACAGAATATCCTTTCCATCCTGTATCCTTGTCCCGAAAACAAACCTGCTTAATCATAGCATTTTGTTCCTTCTCCTTCTCACATTTGCATTTTCTCCAAAGAAGAGAGGAAGGAACTCCGTGACATACAATGTCCTGCGTAAGCAAATTATCATATGGTCTTTTTAAGTATGATAAAAGCCCGCCAATTTGACACGGGGTTCCGGAAAAAAGAACCTCACGTCCTGCATCAAGAAAACGCTCGACCAGTTCATAAGTATCCCCGATCTCTGACTGCATATACTTAGAACCACGTAGCATATCCAAATCATTAGTGTTATCTATACATACATGATGAACGCTCCCAAAATCCTCAGCAAATGCCGCTCCAAACACAACCCCGTCATTTCTGATTACCTCTTCCGCTATAAGAGAGAACGCTCCTCCAGAGGAGCTACTACTACGCGTTTTTTCATCCACATTAACAATCGCACATGCTTCTGTTCTATGTTGATTATCCGGCTGCCAATCGTGAATAATTGGACAAACAGATTCACACACCCCGCAGTTGATACAGCAATTCTCCTCCACTAAGGGAAAAGAAAAACCTTCCGCATCTGCCTGCATCTGTATACAGTGTTTTGGGCACGCTGTCACACACGCATAGCAACCACAACATTTTTCCTTTGGCACTTTTGATACAACCATCATTCTCTTGTATGATGTTTACGAAGCAGTAAATCATACATTCCTTTCATTTTTGTACTGTGCCATAATACATTCAGATGCTGTGGACTTTTGATTCGTTTGCTGTAGCTCTGACTACTCGACAGGAGTGTATTGCCGCTACATTAT
>JAFZMO010000144.1 GCA_017551165.1 Lachnospiraceae bacterium | reverse complement strand
GCTGCATTCCCTTCATCGCGCTCTTGTTCACGAAATCCACCGTCTTGCCGGCAAGGTAGTTCATGCCGTCAAGGTCCACGGGCTCCGCCTCGAGAACGATCTCCTCGCGGCTCTTCTCAACCGCAAGAACGGTCTCGTACATGATGCGCGCGCCGTCCTGGATGAACTGGCCCATCGAGTGCAGGTCGGTTGTGAGATCAACGCTTGCCGGGAAGATACCCTTCTGGTCCTTGCCCTCGCTCTCGCCGTAGAGCTGCTTCCACCACTCGCTCACATAGTGCAGCGAAGGCTCGTAGTTTGCGAGCACCTCAACGCTCTTGCCCTTGCGATAGAGGATGTTGCGCACTGCCGCATAGCGGAGCGCATCATTTTCCGCAAAATTCTTGTTGATGCACAGCTCGCGCATGCTTGCCGCACCCGCCATCAATGCATCGAGGTCCGCACCGCTCACTGCGATCGGCAGAAGGCCTACCGCCGTCAGAACGGAGAAACGGCCGCCGACATCATCCGGCACTACAAAGCTCTCGTAGCCCTCCTCGGTCGCAACCTGCTTGAGTGCTCCTCTCGCCTTGTCGGTCGTAGCGTAGATTCGCTTGTTGGCCTCCTCGTGGCCGTACTTCTTCACGAGAAGCTGCTTGAACACGCGGAATGCGATCGCCGGCTCCGTTGTCGTACCGGACTTGCTGATGATGTTGACCGAGAAATCACGGTCGCCGATCACATCGATCAAGTGCTTCAGGTACGTCGAGCTGATGCTGTTGCCCGCGTAGTAGATCTCGGGTGTCTTGCGCACCGACTTCGGTGCGTTGTTGTAGAAGCTGTGACGAAGGAACTCGATCGCCGCTCTCGCGCCGAGATACGAACCGCCGATACCGATCACGACCAGCACCTCGGAGTCCGACTGAATCTTCGCTGCCGCCTTCTTGATGCGGGCGAACTCGTCCTTGTCATACGCTACCGGAAGATCGATCCAGCCCAGGAAGTCATTGCCTGCGCCCTCTCTTCCGAGAAGCTCCGCGCGCGCTGCCTCCGCCTGTCCCTTGACCAGGTCAAGCTCCTGCGCGCTCATAAACCGCGACGCCAACGCCGCGTCAAATGTAACATTTTCCATACGTTTCTGCCTTTCCGGACGCGCTTCTGCGTGTGTTTCCTCGCGCCGTCCTTCCGTACCGCAAGCATTATAGCAAACTGCCCCACGCAATGCAAGCACAGAAAATGTCTTTTCATTTCACGGGGGCTGTGCTACAATGGCTTTGTTTGAGGAGGAATTGGAAAATATGGCTACAACTCATCGTAAGAAAAAGAAGAAGAAATCCGGGTTCCAGCGGTTTGTGGACAACAACTTCGGCCTTCTGATGGCCATCATGCTGGCGGTTTTTGTTCTTCTTGTCATTTTGATCATACACAGTTTCAAGAAGGACAACTCGACGGACGTGCCGTCGAAGACGAACACCCCGGCGCCGACACAGACTGTCGCTCCCACCAAGGAGGCGACGCCGTCGCCGACCGCTACGCCGGAGCCGACGGAGACTCCGACACCGACGCCCTCGCCGACGCCTTACCCCTACGGCATGTGCTCCAGCGTCACGCTCGACACAGAGTCCGATCCGGTCGACGGTGAAAACTGGGAGATTGATTATCTGATGCTCGTCAACTGGACGCATCGTCTGAAGTACAAGGGCAATCCGGAAAATCTTGTCCGCCTCGATGACGTTCTGACCGCAAGCTTCTACAAGATTGAGGATCCTCACACGGTTGCCGAGAAGAGCCGCAACTTTGTGATCGAGACCGAGGACGACAAATACGACCGCGGCAACGCAGTGGCCCTTCAGCATCTCGATGAGATGTGCAAGGCTTACCACGAAGCCACCGGCTACGGCGTGAAGGTTTCCCAGACCGGCGCTTACCGCAACTATGCGACGCAGGACCGCTTCTGGAACAACCGCGACAAGAGTCTCGACCCGCCGCGCACGATCCCCGGCAACGCAAGCGAGCACCGCACCGGTCTCGGCTTCGACATCTGGGTTCTTGACAACGAAAAATACGACTACAAGTGGTTCCAGAAAAACTGTGCCAAGTACGGTTTCGTTCTCCGCTATCCGGAGAGCAAAAAGAAGATCACCGGCATCACCGGTGAGCAGTGGCATTACCGCTATGTCGGTGTGGAAGCGGCGACCGAGATGCAGGAGCTCGGCTACTGTCTCGAGGAGTACATCGCCTACAAGAACGGCGAGGATCTCTCGTCGCTGCCGCGGTACTAAACTCAGCGCTGCAGCCAGGACAACGTAACAGCAAAAAACAAGGCTTTCACAGTCCCGATCCGGGTGCCTGTGAAAGCCTTTTCTTTGTCATCTCAGTTCTCATGTTACCGCATCACAGCTTCGTGTGATACATCAATATCGCCGCTGCGATCGCCGCGTTGAGCGACTCCGCCTGCCCCTCCATCGGGATGCGGATGCGTACATCCGCGAGCGCCGTCGCCTCCGCCGTCAGACCGTTGGCCTCGTTTCCGATCAGGATCCCGCATCGTCCGGGGTACTTCGGCTCCGTGTACGGAACGGACGCCTGCAGGTGCGCCGCATACAGCGTCACGCCGCGTCTCTTCAGTTCCGCGAGCATCTGAGGAAAATCCTCCGCGTACAAAAAAGGTACCCGCAGGATCGCCCCCATCGTGGACCGTACGGTCTTGGGGTTAAAGGTGTCGACCGAGTCCGCGGAGAGGATGATCCCCCCGATGCCGGCCGCTTCCGCCGTCCGCAGGATCGTTCCCAGGTTGCCCGGGTCACGAAGGCTCTCCAGGATCACCAGGCGGTCATTCTCGCCCTTCAGCATGTCCGACAGCGTGTATTCCGGCATGCGCACGATCGCAAGCACTCCCTGGGGCGTTACGGTCTCTGCAACGGCGCAGAACGCCGCGTCCGAGACGGTCTCCCAGTCGCATGCGAGCATCAGCGCACGCTCCGCGTCCGCGAGCTCCGCGGCACCGCTCTCCGACCAATATGCCTTCACCAGGTACTCCGGGCGCTGCGTCAGGATCTCGAAGAACATTTTCCGACCCTCACAGACAAACACGCGGTCCGCCTCCCTGGCGCTTCGCTTCTTCAGAAGAGTCGCAAGATATTTCAATTGCGGGTTCGTTTTTGAAGTGATCATCTTCCTACCTCACCGGCTCGGCATCGCCGATCGCCGCTCTTCACTGCTCTTCCTGTCTCGCCAGCTTCTCCGCCTGGTCGGCCGCCGTCAGGCCGTCGATCAGCTCCTGCAGATCGCCGTTCATGATCTTGTCCAGCTTGTACAGCGTCAGGCCGATCCGGTGATCGGTCACGCGGCTCTGCGGAAAATTATACGTGCGGATCTTCTCGGACCGGTCTCCCGTTCCGATCTGGCTTCTGCGCGCTGCCGCCTCCGCGTCGTGCGCCTTCTGCATCTCGAGATCGTACAGCTTGGCACGGAGCAGCGCGAACGCCTTCTCCTTGTTCTGCAGCTGCGATTTCTCGGTCTGCGAATAGATCACGATACCCGTCGGATAGTGTGTCAGGCGGACTGCCGAGTCCGTCGTGTTGACGCACTGGCCGCCGTTTCCGGACGCGCGCATGACATCGATGCGGATGTCCTTCTCGTCGATTTTCACGTCGACATCCTCCGCCTCGGGCATCACTGCCACGGACGCCGTCGAGGTGTGGATGCGGCCGCCGGACTCCGTCTCCGGAACGCGCTGCACGCGGTGCACGCCGCTCTCGTACTTGAGCACGGAGTACGCGCCCTGGCCCTTCACCATGAACTCGACTTCCTTCATGCCGCCCAGACCGGTCTCGTCGACGTTGACGAGCTCGATCTTCCACCGGCGCGACTCGATGTAATGTACGTACATGCGGTACAGTTCCGCCGCAAACAGTGCTGCCTCCTCGCCGCCGGCGCCCGCGCGGATCTCGACCACGACGTTCTTGTCGTCGCACGGATCCTTGGGGATCAGCAATAACTTCAACTGTTTCTCATACGCTTCGATCTGCGCCTTGCCGTCCGCAAGCTCCTCCTTGAGCATCTCGCGCATATCGTTGTCGGTCTCGCTGTCGAGCATCTCCAGGCTCTCCTCGACCGTCTGCTGTGCTTTCTTATAAGCAAGATACGTCGTCACAAGCGGCTCGGTGTCGCTCTGCTCTTTCATCAGCTTGCGGAACCGGTTCGTGTCCGAGGTCACCTCGGGGCTCGCCAGCTCCAGCTGCAACTCCTCATAGCGCTTGCAGACGTCTTCCAATTTTTCAAACATTTTCCTTACCTTGTCCTTTCTCGCTGAGGCGCTCTGCGCCTCCCGTGTGTCATCGTGTCATGCGGGCTTCTGCCCGCCCGTTGCATAGGGAAACAGGCCCTCTGCTACAAGTGCCCGATGACAACCCGGTCGAGTCCGGCATAGTCTTTTCTCACGCGTACTTCGGCAAATCCCGCTTCGCGGAACAGGGCAGGTACGCTGACGCCCTGGTCAAATCCGATTTCCACGATCAGTATACCTCCTTTCTCGCGGTCCGTCGCCGGCCGCAGGTGCTTCGCACCCTCCCGCACCAGCGTACGGTAATAGTCAAGCCCGTCCTCGCCGCCGTACAGCGCGAGTCGCGGCTCATGATCCTTCACTTCCGGCTCCAGCCCCTCAAGCTGTTCCGGCGGTATATACGGAGGGTTGGAGACGATCACGTCGTACTCTCCCTCGATATCGGCAAACATGTCGCTCTCCACCCAGGTCACATCGGCCCCGAGCCGCGCCGCATTGTCGCGCGCGACCGCAAGAGCGGCCCCGGAGATGTCCGCGCCCGTCACGGACGCCGGATGTCCCAGCAGCGCCACGCTGATGGCGATGCACCCCGAACCGGTGCACATATCAAGCACTCTGCGGCCATCACAGCACGCGAGCACTTCCTCCACCGAATGCTCCGTGTCCTGTCGCGGGATCAACACGTCCGGCGTGACACGGAACGGGAGCCCCATGAACTCCTGCTCCCCGGTGATATATTGTAACGGCACCCTCGCAAGGCGCTTCTGCGCGAGCGCATCGTACGCGCTCTGCTCCGCCTCGGTGATCGCCTCGTCCCTGCGCATCAGCCAGGACGCGGGCGTCATGCCGCACACATGCCACAGCAACCGCTCCGCCTGCAGCGTTGCTTCCGGTACGCCGGCCGCGGCGAACGTCTCGCCCCAGCGGCGCACGGCATCGCGATACGAAACCGGCTTCTCCATGGCATGATCCTTTCTTTTGTTACTCTCCAACGCCCCTCGCGCTTGCAGCCTGGCGTTACTTCTTCTCCTTCACCTTGCCGTCCGCAGTGAGGAATCCCGTGACGGTCGGCGTGTAGCTTCCGTCCTCCTCAAGAAGGTACTCGCCCTTCTCCGTCGGCATCGCGCACTGCTCCGCGTCCGTTCCGTCGAGAAATGCCTTCCAGTCGAAGACGGCCTCGACTGACGTGATTGCAACCGCGAGCATCGTGTCGTCCGGCTCCTTCGTCGTGAGCGCCTGCATCCACATGCCCGGCCGGCTCAGGATATTGACAACGCGGTTGTTCGTGCGGCCCGCCAGCCTCAGGAACTCATAGCTGATGCCCGCCACAAGCGGCAGCAGCAGGATGCGCACCACAAAGCGCACCAGGAACTTCAGCACTCGCGAAGATCCCGTGTACAGCGGGAACAGATTGACTACGGAAAATATCAGAATACTGACGACCATGACGAAGATCATGAAGCTCGTTCCGCAGCGCTTGTGTTCCTTCGAGGAGGCGCGGGCATTTTCCACCGTAAGCGGAAGCCCGTGCTCGATACAGTTGATGGTCTTGTGCTCGGCACCGTGGTACCGAAACACGCGCTTGATCTCCTCCAGCTGTGAGATCAGAGCGATATATCCGACGAAAATGGCGATTCGCAGCACGCCTTCCATGAGGCTTGAGAACAGCGGCGACTCGATGCCCGTCACGCGCTCGAGAAGCGACGTGATGGCAAACGGCAGCAGGATGAACAGCGCGATCGTCACGATCAGCGACAGCGCCACCGTGAAGCCGATCATCGCGGGCGTCATAACAGGGCCCTGCTTGTCGTCCTTCTTGTCCTTCGCGGCATCCTTGCCGGTCTCAGCGGCATCGCTCGCTGTAGCTTCCTCAGCGTCAGCCGACGCCTCGCCTGCAGCTTCCTCAGTCTTCGCCTTCTTGCCCTTCTTGGGCTCCTTCTCGGGCTCTTCATCCGCAAAATTCGCGGAATACATCAGCGTTCCCATACCGACGATCATGGACTCCACCAGATTGACGGCTCCTCGCAGGAACGGCCAACCGAGCCACTTGATCTTCTCGGTGATGCTGTGGTACTCCTCCACGCGGATGACGGTCTGTCCGTCGGACTTGCGCACCGCAACCGCGTATTTGCTCCGGTTGCGCATCATCACGCCCTCCATGACGGCCTGGCCGCCGATGCCCGACGGCTTCAACTGCTGCTCTGCCATATTTTCCTCCGTGATAGTAGAAATGCCTTGACAAAGTAATTGTCAAGGCATCAACATGTTCCTTTACAGCCTGCGGCTTGCGGCATAACGCCTGCAATTAGAAACCGTACTTCTTGTTGAACTTCTCAATAGCACCGCGTGCCTGAGCAGCCTTCTTCTGGCCGGTATAGAAAGTATGGCACTTGGAGCAGATTTCTACGTGAATCTCAGACTTCGTAGAACCGGTCACAAACTCGTTACCACAGTTGCATGTTACCTTTGCCTGATAGTACTTCGGCTGAATTGCTTCTTGCATGACACTCACCTCACAATTATCTATATGCTTCTTCGGCCGGCCGAAACCAGTCGACCTAACACTCAAATTGAACAGCTTTTGTATTATAGCACAGCGATTTTCAAAATGCAACATCATTTTTCGAGTGATTTGCGGTAAAAATCCACTGCTTTGCGCCGCCTTCTTTCCGGGAAAAAACCCCGTCCCGGAGCACACAGTCCGCGACGTGTTCCCTCGCGAACCATACCGACTGCAGATCGCTGCTCCTGCCATTCTTATGGCTCTAAATCACGAGCGCTGTGATGCAAAAAGATCGCAATGAGCGCTCCGATCACGATGGCCGAAACCTGCATTGCTTTCGATTCATACTCCTGCTCAGCGTCCTTGTTCTCTTCCGTGTATCTTACAAAATAGCGGTTCTACTTTTGTAGAACATCTCGCACGGACACAGCAGTTTCAGCTGCTGTCCGCCTTACCGCATGATAAACTGCATGAACTCCTGGTTGTTCTTCGTGCGAACGAGCATGTTGATGATCTTCTCGATCGACTCCTCGGCAGACTTGCCGTTAAATGCTCTGCGCATCATGTTGTTGGCGCGCTGCTCCTGCTCCGTCAGCAACAGATCCTCACGCCGCGTGCTCGACTTCGGAAGGTCGATGGCGGGGAAGATACGGCGCTCCGAGAGGTCGCGGTTCAGCACCAGTTCCATGTTGCCGGTGCCCTTGAACTCCTCGTAGATGACGTCGTCCATGCGGCTGCCGGTCTCCACCAGCGCCGTCGCCAGGATCGTCAGGCTGCCGCCCTCCTTCATGCAGCGGGCCGCACCGAAGAACTTCTTGGGCATGTACAGAGCGTTCGGGTCGAGACCGCCGGAGAGCGTACGGCCGCTCGAGACGCACGTGAGGTTGTACGCGCGCGCCAGTCGCGTGATGCTGTCCAGCAGGATCACGACGTCCTCGCTGTACTCCACAAGTCTCTTGGCGCGCTCCATCGTCATCTCCGACACGCGGCGATGGCGGTTCGGCTCCTCGTCAAATGTCGAGTAGATGACCTCGGCGTTCGAGTCCTTCACGAACTCCTTGAAGTCCGTAACTTCCTCGGGGCGCTCGTCGATGAGCAAAATGATCAGATGCACCGACTTGTGGTTCATCAAAATGGACCGTGCGATCTGCTTCAGAAGTGTCGTCTTGCCGGCCTTCGGCTGCGAGACGATCATTCCTCGCTGTCCCTTACCGATTGGCGAGAAGAGGTCGATCGCTCTCGTCGCCACGTTGCAGCCCGGGTACTCCATGCGAAGCCGCTCGTGCGGGAACACGGGCGTCAGGCGGTCAAAACGGCGTCTGCGCATCGCAAGCTCCGGTGCCTTGTCGTTGATCTTCGTGATGTGATGAAGCGGCACGAACTTCTCCGCAGATCCCGGAGAAACCTTCTTCAGCGTTCCCTCGACGACATCACCGGTCGTCAGGTTGTAGCGCCGGATCATCGAAGGGTTGATATAGACGTCCTGCTCGCTTGGCAGGTAATTGTCGTTCCGAAGGAAACCGTAGTTGTCCGAGCAGATCTCGAAGATACCGCGGCGCACGATGCCCGAGTCCGTCGGGTCCCCCTGCGGCGCTGCCGCACGGTTCTCCTGCGCCGGACCTGCCTGCGCCGGCCCTGCCTGCGGAGTTCTTCCTTGCGTAGGTCCTGCCTGCGGCGCTCTGCCCTGAGCGGTTGCACGATTCTCCTGCGGCTGCGCGTTCTCGTTGCGTTTCTCGTTGCCGCGTCCCGTCGTGCGCGTCACAACGCGATTTACGGGCCTTCTGGGCGCTTCTGCGGCGTCAGTGACATTGTTATCGGGTGTCGGCGCCGGAGCCGTTTCTGCGCGATCCTGGGGCTTCTGCGCGGACTTCTCCTTCGCCGCCTTCACCGGTGCGCTCGCGGGCTTCTCCTCCGCCTTCACGGGCACACTTTCCGGCGCTTCCTTCGCCGCCTTCTCGGCGTCCATCTTCTCGAGCAATGCGACCATGTCGGCCTTGCGCATAGAGCTGTAGCCTGCAACATTGTTGGACTTTAAGATTGCACGAAGCTCGGCAATCGACAGTTCGGTATAGGTACTCATAAATACTCCTGTAGTGTATGCGTTTCCTAAAGTATGCGATTCTTGTCAGTTCAGGGATACGGACTTGAAAAACAAAAAGAACAAAAACGAAATAAACAAACGAAAAATGAAGATTTCCGCAGGACGGAAGGCTCCTTCCGTCCCGCGGAACTTAAGACGTACTTACAGATTACGGATTACTGCTCATCCGAGGAGTTCTCGAAATCGTCATCGAACTCCAGATCAGCACCGTTGTCGAACTCCATATCGAACTCGTCGTCGAAACCGTCGTCGACAAACTCATCGTTGGTGAGTCCGTTGTTCTCGAGCTCATCCGCAGCGTCGGAGTCCGCAACGCGGTACTCGTCCATATGAGGATGCTCGCGCTCGATCACTTCGTTGTCGGTATTCAGGCGAATGTTGCGATACTCCTTCATACCGGTACCGGCAGGGATCAGCTTGCCGAGGATGACATTTTCCTTGAGGCCGACCAACGGGTCGATCTTGCCCTTGATCGCTGCATCCGTGAGAACCTTGGTGGTCTCCTGGAAGGATGCTGCGGAGAGGAACGAGTTCGTCGCCAGCGAAGCCTTGGTGATACCGAGAATGTTGCGCTTGCCCTCTGCAGGACGCTTGCCCTCGGCAATCATGCGCGCGTTGGTCTCCTCGAAGTCGAGTACATCGACGCTCGTTCCCGGAAGGAAGCTGGTGTCGCCGCACTCCTCGATGAGTACCTTCTTCAGCATCTGGTGCAAAATGATCTCGATGTGCTTGTCGTTGATCTCAACACCCTGCTTGCGGTATACCTGCTGAACTTCCTTCAGCATGTAGTCCTGAACGGCACGGAGACCGTTGATACGCAGGATATCGTTCGGGTTCAGAGGTCCTTCGGTCAGGCCTTCGCCTGCTGCGACCACATCGCCCTCGCCCACGCGGAGCTTGGAACCGAACGGGATCAGGTAAGCCTTGGACTCGCCGGTCTCCGCGTTGGTAACAACTGCCTCACGCTTGGTCATGGAATTCTTGCTCGTCTCGCGGATGGTAACCTTACCTGCGATCTCGGTAACGATCGCAAGGCCCTTCGGCTTACGCGCCTCAAACAACTCCTCGACACGGGGAAGACCCTGTGTGATGTTATCGCTTGCGACACCACCGGTATGGAAGGTTCTCATGGTCAGCTGGGTACCGGGCTCACCGATGGACTGTGCGGCAATGATACCGACAGCTTCACCGACCTGAACCGGCTCACCGGTCGCCATGTTCGCGCCGTAGCACTTCGCGCAGATACCGAGATGCGAGCGGCAGGTAAGAGCCGTACGGATCCGGATCGTTGCATCTTCACCGGCATCCTTGATGTACTTCGTCTGAAGCAATCTCTGTGCGCGGTTCGGGGTGATCATCTGGTTCTTGCGAACGATGAGGTCACCGTTGTCATCATAGTAATCTTCACAGGAGAAACGACCCGTGATACGCTCCTCGAGCGTTTCGATCGGCTTCTCCTTGCTGCCTGCACTCTCCTCATCGACCTTCTTGGTAGGATTGCCGAACATCTTGACATCCATACCCGGGATCTCTTCCTGACCTGCGCAGCAATCAACCTCGCGGATGATGAGCTCCTGCGAAACGTCAACAAGTCGACGCGTCAGGTAACCGGAGTCGGCGGTACGAAGAGCGGTATCCGAAAGAGCCTTGCGGGCGCCGTGTGCGGAGATGAAGTACTCCAAAACGTCCAGACCGCCGCGGAGGTTCGCCTTGATAGGCAACTCGATCGTCTTACCGGTCGTATCCGTGAACAAACCACGCATACCGATCAACTGCTTGATCTGGGACTTGTTACCACGGGCACCGGAATCCGCCATCATACGGATGTTGTTGTATGCATCCAGGGATGCAAGTGCAGTCTCCTCGAACTGGCGGTCCATCTTCTGCCAGGTATCGATAACCTGACGATAGCGCTCGTCCTCGGTGATAAGACCGTCGTCATAGGTTGCGCCGATCTGCTCAACCTTGTTCTCGGCCTGCTGGATCAATTCCTCACGGTCTGCGGGAACGGTTACATCGGCAAGCGATACCGTCATGGCAGCTCTCGTGGAATACTTATAACCGATCGCCTTGACTGCGTCGAGCGTCTCAGCCGTCTTGATCGCGCCGTGCGTGTTGATGCAGCGCTCCAGGATCTTCTTGAGCTCGCCCTTCTTAACCAGGAAATCGATCTCGTACTTCAGGAAATTCTCAGGACGCGTACGATCGACGAATCCGAGGTCCTGACTGATGATCTCGTTAAAGAGGATACGGCCGACCGTCGTATCGATCGTGCGGGACTCCTCCTTGCCCTCTGCGTTGATACCGGTTCTGCGAACACGGATCTTCGACTGGAGCGTTACATAGCCGTTCTCGTATGCGAGAATAGCCTCGTTCTCGTTCTTGAAGAACATACCCTCGCCCTTGTCACCCGGCTTCTCCATCGTGAGATAGTAGATACCGAGTACCATATCCTGCGACGGAACCGCAACGGGACCACCGTCGGAAGGCTTCAACAGGTTGTTCGGGGACAGCAACAGGAAGCGGCACTCTGCCTGTGCCTCAACGGACAGCGGAAGGTGAACAGCCATCTGGTCACCGTCGAAGTCGGCGTTGAATGCGGTACATACGAGCGGATGCAGCTTGATTGCCTTACCCTCGACAAGGATCGGCTCGAACGCCTGAATACCGAGACGGTGAAGGGTAGGTGCACGGTTGAGCATGACAGGGTGCTCCTGGATGACCTTCTCGAGGACATCCCATACACCGGGCTCAAGACGCTCTACCATCTTCTTCGCTGCACGGATATTTTT